>NZ_CAJXPA010000079.1 GCF_913058035.1 uncultured Paraglaciecola sp.
AATGATATTGTTTAAATTATGCTAGATATGCAATGCTTTATTGTATTCAAGGTATGAATAATAACCGACATAAAGCAAGCCTTATTACTACATGAAACCCAAAGGACTATTGTTTACAGCAGAGTGAAAATTTAACATTTCTTGTAAAAATCCATTCAACAAATTCATTTTCAGTGATGAAGTGGTAAGTTGTCCTTGTTTAATAATTCTATCTGCTCACAGCGAAAAGTTTGTATTTATACTCCTCACGACTGGCATACTGCTATAGAGTCCAAAACCTATCCAAGTCCATTTCTTATATGCAATCGGACATTGACCCAGCTAAGCTGAACCGCGGTCAGTATTTGTTCTAAAATTTGCAAAATACTTATTATTTTCAAAGCAAGGTTACTTTAATTCGGATAGCCTTTTTATGTTTTTCTACATTTATTGAAAAAGGCTGATGTAGGCAAAGCTTCTTCTGGGTCTGCATGTATATAAGCAGATTGCGCTTTGTTTTTTTATTTTTCATTAACACAACGCCATAAGCTTGATCTTTATGGCATCTTATTCACCTTAACCAGCATTGTTTTAGTAAACTTTATAACTATAGACCAAGCATTCCTTGTTTCTGATAACCAAGTTAAGTTTTGTGAACCTATCGATTGATTAATAGTAATAGTTTGCCGCGCATAAGCTATGAGCAAAACACTGCCTTTTGTAATTAAGGTTAGAATTCAGATTTCCCCATCTGCGCTGATATGGTTTTCAGCTTATGTGTAACAGCAAAATAATTGTTGTTTAAATTCACATAAATCAACAAATGCAGAGTGACCTGCCTTATATCAACCTTTTCAACGCACTTTTTTGCATTATTAAAATTTCTTTATCTAATTTAACCTATTGAAACTCAACTAAAATTAAATATAAAGACGGCAAAACCTTGCCGTTTATTAAGAATAAGGCAAATTTATGTTAAAGAGATTTTCATATGGGTCGATACATATTTTGAGAGAGCCAGTAGTAATGATTTTTTAAATACAAAATTGTTACTCTATTAGTGTTATTTAACCAGCCGAATTAACATTCGGTCGCCAGCATAGTCTGGACTGAGAGTGTAGGAGAAAAACCATGGGTTTATTCGTAAATACCAATGTTTCATCATTAAACGCGCAGAGTAAGTTGTTCGATGCAGGACAATCTTTAAATAAATCTTTTGAACGTCTATCATCAGGCTTCCGCATAAACAGTGCGGCTGACGATTCTGCTGGTCTGCAGATTACTGATAGAATGACGACCCAAATTCAAGGTCTTAACCAAGCCGCACGTAACGCCAATGATGCTATTTCATTGGTCCAAACCGCAGAGGGCGCGTTAGGTGAAGTGACCACGTCACTTCAGCGCATTCGTACGCTTGCAGTACAATCTCAAAATGGTATCAACTCTTCTGCTGACCGTAATGCCCTGCAGAAAGAAGTCACAGCCCTTAAAAACGAAATCAGTCGAATTGCTAGTGATACACAATTTGGTGATTTAAATATTTTGGGGGGTGATTTTTCAGCTAGTTTCTTAGTAGGTGCTAATGCTGGTCAAAATATTGACGTAGGCTTGTCCCAGACTGGTGGTTATGGAGCATCAGGGTTAGGTATCGGAAGCTCCGATATATCTACCGTTGGTGGTGCATCAGCTGCACTTGTTGCTGTCTCAGAAGCTATATCTTCTGTGGGTGGTGCACGTGCCGATTTAGGTGCATTGGAAAACCGCTTCCAATCTACTATTCGTAACCTGTCGAACATCTCTGAGAACGTCTCTGGCGCAAGAGGCCGGATAAGAGATACTGACTTTGCCGTCGAGACTGCTGAACTAACCCGTAATCAGATTGTTCAACAGGCAAGCTTGACAGTGTTAAGTCAGGCTAATCAGCGTCCACAGGCAGCTTTATCGTTATTAGGTTAATCATGCCGGGTTGGTTTTTGTATAGAGCAACCCTTTAATTGACTGACTTTTTAAGGTAATTATCCACTCATACAATCTGAAACGCAGGGTGGAGCTGTTAGACTTATGATGCCCAGATGGCTAAGTGATTTGCCAGCTGTATTAAGTAGAGGTACTGAACCGGAGAATTTTCCGGTTTTTTTCGTGTTTTAACTTATTGAAATATATAGTTTTTAAAAAAAAGTTGTTTTTTTCACTAAAGATTTTTTATTCCCTGGACGATAAAAAGATTATAGACGTTACGCATCTAATAAAAATATAAGCGAACGCCTTTGCAGAAGCTAAATAATAATTAAAGCATTGCTCTGCAACCACCAAGACAATTAATAATAAAAATAGTCGAGTGGTCTTTACATCAAATCGTTAGGAGATTTAAAATGGGTTTATTCGTTAACACGAATGTATCGTCGTTGAATGCAACTCGTCAGTTGTTTACGTCGAACAATAATTTAAGTACCGCTTTTGAACGCTTGTCATCTGGTCTACGTATAAACAGTGCGAAAGACGATGCTGCAGGTTTGCAAATATCCAACCGTTTATCAACACAAATACTGGGGTTAGATCAAGCTGTTAGAAATGCTAACGACGGTATTTCTTTGTCGCAAACTATTGAAGGTGCACTCGCAGAAACCACTTCCGCATTACAAAGAATACGCGTATTGGCTGTGCAATCCCAAAATGGCATTAATTCATCTTCAGATCGTGTGGCGCTTCAAAAGGAAGTGACAGCATTAAAAAATGAAATGAGTCGTATTGCATCTACATCTCAATTTGGTGGAGTAAACGTTTTGGACGGCCTATATTCATCATCATTTTTAGTTGGCGCTAATGCAGGACAAACGATCAGTGTTAATGTTGAGCGCAGCGGAGGATATGGAGCATCTGGATTAAACGTGGCAAACACATCTGTTCTCACTGAAGCACAAGCATCGGCAACTTTAACCGCTGCTTCACAAGCAATTTCGATTGTTGATGCCCAAAGAGCAGATTTAGGTGCAATACAAAACCGTTTCCAATCTACTATTCGAAACCTTTCAAATATTTCTGAAAACGTGTCAGCGGCAAGAAGTCGTATTCGTGACACAGATTTTGCCGTAGAAACGGCAAACTTAACCCGTTTTCAGATAATGCAACAAGCCAGCATCACTGTATTAGGTCAAGCTAATCAAAGACCACAAGCTGCGTTACAGTTATTACAAAGCTAATAAATAGAACGTATATAAAATACTGACTAGACATTGTTGAGAAAGATTTGGATGAACAAGGAATTTTATGGATATTATTAGGTTTTGGCTGCTAATAAAAGTTTATTTGATAGTACAAATTTTAAGAAGACACATATTGGTTAGAGAACTAAAAAATAAAACTGTCGCCAAGAGATATTGAGGTTTAGGCCATTAATTTTGTTTGTGAGATAGATTACAAATAGTAACTTTTTTGGATTTGTTTTGTGTTTTAAACACCTAATACTACGATTGAAAAAACAATTAACCAAGGTGTGAGTCAGTTAAATTACACAAAGAATGTGATACGCCAATTATGCACATAATATGATTGTTTATATTTAGACTGATATTATTATCAATGAAATCAGTCATGTAAGTCGGTTTATGACCAGGGAAATATGTGTTTATTTGTGAATGATATTGATTAGTTGTTCAAAATGAAGAAAATTCTAAGTGCTGGTTTTGACAGCTTGATTTTGTGTTTTAGAACTGACTATGTATTAATTTTGTTACATTTAAACAAACAATAGAAGGTGTGTTGAACAACGTGACCTTTGTATTTCGTCAAATTAATAAGTCGGCGGTGTAAACAAGAAATGGTCTAATATTGTCTTAAAAACCTGTTAAATTGCAAAAAGTGTTGAAATTGATAAGTTAATTTAAATGCAATGTATTTTTATTTTCGATTGACGAGGTGAATACATAAATGCTGTAACGTCATCGATATTATGATGAGAAGCCGATGAGATTAAACTATTATTGAGCATGTAGAACGACTGGGTGACCGATCACGCTGAGATTTTTTTTAAGGCGCACGTTTGCAAACAAACTTAGACTTATATGAAGTCTTGTGTTAACTATCGGATGTAATCTCAGTTATTAGTAAATTTCGGACGAGTCTAACTATAGTGGAGTGTAACTTTTAATTTGGTTACATAAAATCTGGATAATATTTATTGGAGTATTAGTGGGAAAATCTCATTTGTGTCGCAGATACTTCTCTTTGAGTAGCAAAGTTGATTAGTTTACAGACAAACTAACAGCCAGTGTTGGTTTGTTAAGTAGAACGAGTTAATTTCAAATGCTTTTTTATGCTATTGAGAAAGCAATTAGGTAGGTAAATTTGAATTTAGGGGGTAGGAGGTGAGAGGCCGCCCAAGGTAAGGCTCCAGTTCCAATAAGGGGACATTGCCTTTATCTGCTAGGGACAGCACTATAAATAGATTATGTTTGAGTTATTTTTCTGTAATTGACGTAATCGATTCTGAGTTTGCTCCAACTCCTAACGTGAGCAAGTTGGCCGGGGACATCCCTCATGGATTTTGCCCCGGCTTTTTTTAAAAAAGTAACAAATTGTAATAATTTTAAGCCATAAGGCGCGAACAAAGTTTTCGCGTTATTTACATCTAACATGTGTAATTAAAACGCCGACTACCAGGACTGAGAGTGTAGAAGTTTGGTTGAGAGGCCAGTATTCAGCTCATGTAACCCTGCCAGTCGGACAAAAACTTGGTTTGCTCCACTTCCTAACGTGAGCAAGTCGACTTAGAATATACCTGCAAAAATACTTTCTAAGCCCTTGAGTGATTAGTTGTATTCACAACAGACTCACATACCAACACTAAGCATATAGTGTGCCAAAAATTGTGTTTGGTATTTCCTCATTGCTAATTCATACGACCGTAGTAATCCACAACTATCAATTTACTTTTCTGTTATTGATAATTATGTCAAGGCAAATAAAAGATATTTGTTATTAAGGCTTTTTAGCTCTCAAAAAATATCAGATTATGGATAATGTCAAAAGTGGCAAAAAAAACTAAAGTTACTGTAGAAAGTGTCGATACATTAGTTACGGACACTACTATGAATGCTTCTAGTGTCATTCATCTTTAGAGGTGTTGTTGAATGGGTTAAGTGAGGTGATGTTCAAGAAATAGTTCTTGTTTATCTTTACTCATGCAAGCTTAACGTTATAAATATTTTACAAGCGAGTGGTAAGTTTTTAGGAGGTTTTTATGGGTCTATTTGTTAATACAAATGTATCGTCTTTGAACGTACGGCGTCATGTATTTACATCCGAACAAGCTTTCAACTCATCTTTTAAAAGATTATCGTCAGTATTTAATATTCATCGTGCTTCAATTACTGCCGCGGCTTTAAAAATTTCAAACCTATTTACCACACTAGTACAAGGCTTGCATCAAACTGTACAAAATACGAATTTATCTGGACATAATGCTGGTGGTGCAATAGGTGGAGTAATCACTTCATTACAGGGTATTAGTAATCCATTAGTGCAATTTAAAAATGGAATTAACTCTACTGATGTTTATAGTTCATTGCAAAAGGAGGTGCAAACATCAAAAAAAGATAGTGGGCATATTTTATCTGATACACATTTCACCAACTTAGATATTTTGCATCGTCATTTTTCAGCTAAATTCTTAGTACAAGAAAACGGTGGCCAGACTATATCTGTCAACTTATCACTAAAAAGTGATTTAGACATCGCAGCAGCAGATATTGCTTTTGCGGAAAGTACTTATGCGGAAAGTACTTTTGTAGCATTAATTGCAATAAGTATGGATGGAGTCTGTTCAGAGATGGGTGCCTTGCAAAACAGTTTTCAGTTTACTACACCCAACTCACGTAATATATCTGAGAGCGTCACAGGTTTTCGTATCCATGATACGGTCTTAGGAAGTGAAATTGCTGAACTAGCGAGAAATCAGCAAGCGTGTTTGTCAGTTCTAAGTCGAGAAAAACAAGGAGTACAGTCAGCGTTTTCTAAACTTAGTTAAATTCAAATTTTGTTTTTCGCAGTAGTGTTGCGTAATGTTATTATTAAGATAGCCTTACGCATTTATTAAGAGGTGATTTATGGATATAAATGTATCACAAGTTGGCCAAAATCTTGCTGTGTCCAAAGTAGACCCGGCTCCAGTGTCAGCTAAAAATGACGGCGCAATAAAGGATGCCGTTACAGATAATCAACAAGACACTAAAGATTTTTCTATTCCTGCCGAAAAGGAGGAATTAAGCATCGTTGAAGTTAGCGCTAAGCAAATTGAAGCTGCTGTTTCAGAACTAAGTGGGTTTGTTCAAACTAACAAAAGGCAGTTGAGTTTTTCAGTTGACGAAGGCAGTAATAAGCAGGTTGTAAAAGTGATAGATGCAGAATCTGGAGATATTATTCGACAAATACCCACTGAGGAAGTGTTGAAGCTTTCAGAACGTTTACAAGAACTGCAGTTAGACGTTGGTAAAGTAGTAGGCTTATTATTCAATAAACATGTTTGAAATCATTTTTTTGATGTAAACATTATTCTTCTAAAGATTGTTGGAACAGAGGTGCAGTATGTCAATTTCGTCATTGGGTGTTGGGTCAGGTTTGGACCTTGAAAGTTTAGTTGGGCAGCTACTCGAAGCTGAGCGGAAACCTAAAACAGATGCTTTGGACTCGAGAGAAGAGAATGTTGAAGCTGAGATCTCTGGAATTGGCAAGTTAAAGTCTAAACTCGAAGACTTTCAAAAGACTTTGGATAATCTGCGTAGCGATGCAAACCTCAAAGGTCGAGAGCCTTCTATTAATAACCCTTCTGAAGGTATCGAGCCCTTTAAAGCTGAGGCATCTAATAGCGCATTAGAAGGGGACTACAATATAGCAGTGACCCAACTCGCTAGCGGTAGTCGAATTCAAACAGCTGATGCAGCAGATGGTGGTTTCAATAGTGCTTCTGATACGATACTAAGCACAGGCACTGCCAGCCTAACTTTTAAGATTGGTGCCACAAGTGATTCATTTACGATTGATTTAACCGCCGGTAATTCATTAGAAGATTTGCGAAATGCTGTTAATGCTTCTGAAGACAACTTTGGTGTTGTCGCTAGTATTATCGATACTGGGACAGCTGTTGGTGGAGCCAAGTTAGTATTTACTTCAGATACTCCTGGTCAAGGAAACGATTTAACCATTATTAACGATAATGATGTAGCTGAGCTTGAGCTAGTATCCACAACAAACTCCTCAGAAGCATCTACTTACCTTTCGCCAGTGACCTCAGCTCAAAACGCTAAAGCTACCATCGACGGAATTGATGTAGAAAGTGAAACCAATAAATTTGAAAATGTAATAGAAAATGTCAGTTTTGATGTATCTGAAAAATCTGAATTAGAAGCAGACGGCATAAATTTTAAAACATCAAAACTGAGTATTGGCTTTGACACAGAGGCGGTCGAAGAAACTATAAGAGAGTTTGTAACAAATTTTAATGCCCTTCAAGCCGAGATAAAACTCCTCACTAACTATGGTGAGTCTGATTTAGAAAACGATGGAGCATTAGCCGGTGATTCTTTAGTCAGAGGCATACAAACAGGCATCAACAACATTTTATTTTCGTCAGTCGATTCGTCATCTTTAGGTGGCATATTTCAGCTTGGGATCGAATACAACGATCAAAATGAATTAGAAATAAGCGCTAGCGACAATATTGGCTTAGGTAGCGGTGAAGATCGCTTGAAAGATGCTTTAAAAGAAAATTTCGATCAAATTTCTGCTTTGTTTACCGACGAAAGCCAAGGTATTGCCGTTCGTCTTTACGATTATGTTGAGGAATATACTAGCTCTAGTGGGTTACTTAAGTCACGAGTTGATACCGCAAAAGATCAAAAAGAACAAATATTTGATGAAAGATTAAATCTAGAGTTAAGATTGGCAGGTACCGAACAAATCTTACGTAAGAAGTATTTAAACCTCGATCAAACCGTTGCAAGACTGAATTCTACAGGTTCAGCCTTACTGGCTACTTTAGGATAATAGATATGCAGCTTAGCTATTATAAATATGGGAAATCATCATGGCGTTAAAGGGTATCAATGCCTATAAAAAAGGTAATTTAAAACAAGAGATTAGTCAGGCAGACCCGCATAAGTTAACTTTGATGTTAATGCAAGGTGCAATGGATAAGCTTGCTTATACCAAGGGCTGTATAGAACGAAAAGACTATGCTGGCAAATCAGAGCACATATCTCGAGCTACAGCTATTTTAATGAACTTGCGTGATACGATTGCATTGGAAACAGAAGGCGAAGTAGCTGGTAATTTATATTCACTCTATGATTACATGATACAACGACTGATTGACGCTAATGTTCAGAATAACTTGAAGATTGTTGATGAAGTGATTAGTCTACTTTCACCTATAAAGACGGCTTGGTCACAAATTCCTGAGTCTGCTAAACAAGAGGCTTATGAGATGCAGAGGCAGAAACGTCAAGCGATAACTTGAAAACACTCACTTTAAATCATTCTTTTACACCTTCTCCATTAAAGAAGATAAATCAGGATTTATCAGTGCTGGAGTCTAACAGCGACCCAGATGAATCTAAATTTTTACAATTAGTCACTGAACGTGACGAGTTTATAAAGAGTTATTTACAAACCCTCGACAAAAATTTGAAAACTGACTTCGTTAATGCTGAACTAAAAGTAAATGGCGTGTTAGTTGCTTATGCAGAAGAATCATTTAAAGCGTCATTAAAACTACTCACTGGTTTAGTTCGTGGACGTAAGGCAGTAAAAAAATATAGGTGAACAAGATCTCAACCGGTTGTATTATGCTAAAAATATAGTCAATGGTTGACGTCATTAAAATATAAGAATAAGGGCACTAATGTTCGATAATAAAGCAATTCTCATCACTGGTGGCACAGGTTCTTTTGGTCAGCGTTTTTCTACCTATTTGTTAAAAAACTATTCTCCTAAAAAAATAATTATTTTCTCTCGCGATGAACTCAAGCAGTTTGAAATGCAGCAACAATTTACCGCGCCCTGTATGCGATTTTTTATTGGTGATGTGCGCGACAAAGATCGTCTAAAGACTGCTATGCGTGATGTGGATTACGTGGTGCATGCAGCTGCATTGAAGCAAGTGCCCGCTGCAGAATATAACCCCAATGAATGCATCAAGACCAATATTTATGGCGCACAAAATGTCATTGATGCGGCTATTGATACGGATGTTAGTCGTGTAATTGCATTATCAACTGATAAAGCTGCTAATCCGGTCAACTTGTACGGTGCTACTAAGCTTGCCTCAGATAAACTTTTTGTCGCGGCTAATAATATGTCTGGCGCTAAAGGCCCTAGATTTGCTGTGGTTCGATATGGCAATGTTGTTGGTTCAAGAGGTTCAGTTGTGCCATTTTTTCATCAGTTGTTGAGCCAAGGTATCAGCAAGTTACCGGTCACCCATGATGAAATGACTCGTTTTTGGATTACATTAGATGAGGGTGTGGAGTTCGTTGTACAAAACTTCCAGCGTATGCAAGGTGGCGAGATATTTGTACCTAAAATCCCTTCTATTCGTATTTTGGATCTGGTTGAATCTATTAGTGGACAGCGAGAGTACGACTTAGTCGGTATTCGCCCCGGCGAGAAACTTCATGAAGTTATGGTGCCACAAGAAATGGCGCATCATTCTCTTGAGTTTGATGACCACTATGTCATCACGCCTGCGATTAAGTTTTTTGATAAAACAGTCGACTATTTTAAGAATAAATTAGGAGAAGAGGGGCTACCAGTAGAAGACAAATTTGAATATCACTCAGGTACTAATCCTCACTTTCTGACTGTACAAGAATTAAAAATGCTTGATAAAGTAGTTTTGTAAGGAAGAGTGGCATGATCCCTTACGGTAAACATTTGGTTGATGAAGATGATATAGACGCGGTTGTGGATGTGTTGCGGAATCAGTTTTTGACGCAAGGTGCTGTTGTTCCTCAATTTGAAAATGCTTTGTGTGGTTACACTGGAGCTAATTACTGTGTGGCAGTAAACAGTGCAACTTCAGGCTTGCATGTGGCATGTTTGGCTGCAGGTGTAGCAGCAGGGGATTCGGTGTGGACAGTACCGAACTCTTTTGTTGCATCGGCAAACTGTGCGCTTTACTGCGGAGCATCTATAGACTTTGTGGATATAGACCCTCTTACCCGCAATATTGATATTAATGCTTTAGATAATAAACTTCAGCATGCTGCAAAACAGAATTGCCTACCTAAAGCTTTAATTGTAGTGCATTTTTCTGGCTTGAGCTGTGACATGCAGAGGATCCATAAGATAACGCAGATGTATTCCATTGTCTTAATTGAAGATGCTGCTCACGGCCTAGGTGGGAGTTATCAACAGTCCAAAATTGGTAGTTGTGTCTATTCTGATATGGCAGTTTTGAGTTTTCATCCGGTTAAATCAATAACCAGTGCCGAAGGCGGTGCGGTCCTAACCAATCAAAATCATTTTCACGAAAAACTCACATTATTTGCTAAGCATGGAGTGACAAAAGATCCATTACAATATCGAGGCGAAAGTCACGGGCCTTGGTACTATCAGCAACTTGAATTGGGTTACAACTATCGTTTAAGTGATCTGCATGCAGCCCTAGGTTTGTCACAGTTGAAAAAACTGGATGTGTTTATTCAAAAACGTTCCGAACTCGCAAAAGTATATGATGAAACGTTAGCTGATTTACCTTTGAAACTTCCGGTTGTAGAGCCGCACTTTAAAAGTGCCTGGCATCTATATATGGTCGAGCTTACGCAACATGACCGTCAAAACATTTATCAGCTGCTTCACAAAAAAGGTATTGGTGTGAACGTGCATTATATTCCTATCCATTTACAACCTTTTTATCAGAAAGTTGGTTTTAAACAAGGCGATTTCCCCGTGTCTGAGCATTTTTATCAACACGCTTTGACACTCCCCTTGTTTCCAAGTTTATCTCATGAGGAACAATTAAAAGTGGTGGATGTGTTACACGAGGTATTGCTTTGAATCTCGCTATCATTCCTGCACGTGGCGGCAGTAAAAGAATTCCGGGCAAAAATATTAAGTCGTTTGCAGGTAAACCACTTATCGCTTATTCGATAGATGCAGCAATAGATTCCGGTCTATTTAATAAAATCATCATTTCCACTGATAGCGAAGAGGTAGCAGAGGTTGCAAAAGCTTACGGAGCAGATGTGCCTTTTATCCGTCCGAAGGAACTTTCAAATGATATTGTGGGCACACGGCCAGTAACCAATCACGCCATCAAGTTTTGTATCGAGCAATTTTATAAACCCAAATTCTGTTGTTGTATCTACGCCACAGCGCCTTTTTTGCAAGCCAATTACTTACGGCAAGGTTTGGACTCACTTAAACAAAATAGCGAAAAGTCTTTTGCTTTTTCCGTGACTAGTTTTCCTTTTCCAGTTCAAAGGGCGCTGATAAAATCACCGGCCGGAGTTTTACCCATGTTCCCTGAAAGCATCAATCAACGTTCTCAGGATTTAGAAGAAGCCTACCATGATGCGGGGCAATTTTATTGGGGGAGAACCGATGACTATTTATCTGATCAACAGATTTTTAGTCACCATAGCCTGCCAGTGGTTTTGCCTCGTCATTTAGTTCAGGATATTGATACACCAGAAGATTGGCTGCGCGCAGAGTTAATGTTTAAGGCTTACGTTCAAGGGTAAGAAAAGTGAATAAATTGTTAGAGTCTAAAACTGAAAAAGTGCTGTTGATCAGGATGTTAAGTTCACCAGACGTCTGTGCTATTGGCCTTCCTGTATTGCGTTATTTTCAAAAAAATAATCCACAAGCAGAAATACATTTTTTGACCTTTGGTGATGGCGCTGAGCTGATCAAATTGGCAGAGCCGAGTGTGCAGGTTAAACATCTGACTCAGCAGCAGTGGCCAGATGATTTTTTTCTCGCAATGGAGTCATTTTTGGGATTAGCTGAGGAGATTATTGGCGAAGGCTACAGCCAGATTGTTAATTTAGATACCACTTTTATGCCGTGCTTTTTAGCGCGTTTTCTTGCGGATACCGCTGAACCAGTCAGTGGTAATTATTTGAATATGTCGGTTCAGCAGTTGTTGCAACAAGTCCAAGAAAAATCTTTGCAAGCTGAATATGTCAATTCACCGCAAGCCTTTATGGCTAGTTCGTTTGTCAACATGCATAAATGGCATGGTCATTGGAGGCAGTTTGATACTAAGTATCAAGGCGGGTATCCAGACTTTTACTTAAACAAGTGCTGTGGGTTAGTCGATGATAAATTGGACCAAACTATCATTGTCAGCGGGGATAAACGATTAGCTAAAAAGGGCAAAGCTAATAAAGTGATTGGTTTGTGTTTTGGTCAATCTGACGATGGCTACCTTTATCCATATGTAAGTGGTTTAAAAAAGCTATTAGAACAAAAAGGCTTTGTTGTATGGATTGACCCTGATGTTAAAGATGATATTCGTTCACTATTAAAAATGCTCAAATCCAGTGATCTAATGCTATGTAAACCAAGTGGCAATCGTTGGTATGCACAAGCTGTCGATTGTCCAGCATTATTGATCAGTGGAGCCAGCGAGCCTGCTTTGCTAATGCCTGAATTTGCGACCGATCCCGTTTCTCCGTGTATGCAACATAGCGTAAACGAAAATAATATTGCTGCTTTTGAGTGTAACTGCGATAAACCTGAGAATTTAGTGGAAAGCATTGAGTCGATTTTCATGCACCTTGAGGAGCAACAAGATGAATGAAATAAAACTCGGTGACCGCAGTATCGGCGCAAATTTTCCGCCTTTTATCATTGCTGAGCTAAGTGGAAACCATAATCAGCAATTAGATTTAGCCATGGATATGGTCGAAGCGGCCGCTAAAGCCGGTGCTCACGCTATTAAATTACAAACTTTTACCGCTGATAGCATGACATTAGACGTGGATAACGAACAATTTGTTATCCACGAAAAAAACAGTCTTTGGCAAGGTTCGACGTTACATGCGTTGTATCAAAAAGCGGCCACACCTTATGAGTGGCACCAACCTCTGTTTGAAAAGGCTAAGTCATTAGGCATGCTGGCTTTTAGTTCACCATTTGATGAACAAGCAGTAGATTTTCTAGATGATTTAAATGTACCTTGTTTCAAAATTGCTTCATTTGAATTGACTGATTTACCACTTATCCGCAAAGCAGCCAGTAAGAAAAAACCATTGATTATGTCTACTGGTATGGCAAGTTTATCTGAAATAGAACAGGCCGTGGACGTGGCTAAATTTGCAGGTTGTAACGATATTATTCTACTAAAATGTACCAGTACTTATCCGGCAGAACCCACTCAATCCAATATTCTGACTATCCCACATTTGCGCGACGCTTTTGGTTGCCAAGTGGGGCTGTCTGATCATACTGCGGGTGTGGGTGTGTCAATAGCGGCTGTGGCATTAGGTGCAACAGTAATTGAAAAACATTTTGTCTTAGACAGAGACGCTGGTGGAGTGGATGCGGCTTTTTCGTTAGAGCCAGATGAACTCGCTTGTTTGGTGTTAGAGACCAAAAGAGCTCACCAAGCTTTGGGGCAGGTCAAATATGGCGGCACACAAGCAGAAAAAAAGTCTAAGCAGTATCGCAGGTCTATTTATGTGAGTGAAGATGTAGCGCAAGGGCAAGTATTAAGTGCGCAAAATCTGCGAATAGTGCGCCCAGCCTTTGGGTTAGCACCTAAAAACTGGGATAAAGTACTCGGTAAAGTCGCTAAACATTCATTGGTTAAAGGCACGCCGTTAGATTGGTCGATGTTTGAGTGCTAGTGTGAGTAATAGCTAATGCGTGTGGCTTTTAGAGTTGAAGGTGAACCAGACATAGGTTTAGGCCACATTATGCGTTGTTTGGCGTTAGCACAGAGCTTAGTCAGCTGTGGACATGATGTGTTTTTTTTTATGTCCCAGCGTTCACAGCAATTTTGTGACAACCGAACAGATTGGCAAGGAAAAATTCTAGAAATAACCGATATAGATAAACAGAAAGAGCCTGATTGGTTAGCTAGACAATGTACCGATTTACAGGTCAATTGGCTGGTGCTCGACGGTTATCAGTTTGATCAAACATATCGACACTCCTTACAATCCAGTGAATTTAAATTCGCCGTATTTGATGATATGAATAATAGCGGTTTGTTGCATGCCGATTTAGTGATCAATGGTGCGCCAAACGCGACTCTACATAATTATCGTCTGACTGCACCTAATGCGCTTTTGGCTATAGGTGAGAACTACCAAGTTTTAAGACAGGAATTTCTGAAATCAATTAATAATGAATGGGAAAAACGTAAAAACTTAACCCTCATATTTGGTGGTAGTGACCCCAAAAACTTAACCATTAAGGTGCTGCAATCTTTGCAAAAACTTAGTTCAACTATGCCAATAACCGTGATTACTGGTGCTGCTTATACTAGATTGCAAGACTTAACAGATTTAGTCACAACCAGTGAGTTACAGATTACTCATCTACATGACTGTCAAAATATGGCCTCTGTGTTAGTTAACACTAAGTTAGCCATATCTGCTGCAGGAGGAAGTCAGTTTGAGTTACTCGCCTGTGCGGTACCTTCAATATTGGTGGTAGTGGCTGAGAATCAGAGAAATGCTAGTCAAGAAGCCGCTAGTCAAGGTTGGTGTAAGGTATTTAATGGTGATGATTTGAATGCTGATGAATTAGTCATGAAATGTATCTCTATCTTCCAACAACCCGAATTGTTAAGTCTTATGCATAAAAAGACATTACAGTTTCCTGTGGTTGATGGCGCCAAAAATATTGTAGAAATGATGTCTGAACATAAACTGACAAATGATTATATCCAATGAAAGTTTCGATACCTGAACATACTTTCGAGCCTTTAGAAGAACAACAATTAGAACTCATTTGGCAATGGCGCAATAGTCCAAGAATCAGACAAAACATGCATAATAATGAACTGGTAGAGTGGCAGGATCACTGTGCGTGGTTTGACAAATTTCAAACTGATACCAGTCGTCAGTTTTATGTTTTTTTACAAGACCAGCGACCCATTGGAGTACTTAATTTTTCAGATATGAATACATCCACGCCAGAATGGGGCTGTTATTTGGGCGAGACTAACGTGTGGCCAGGTAGTGGTATTATGTTGGAATTTGCAGCTATAGATTTTTGTGCCAGTCAACGCCAATTTAGTCACTTGCTGGCGCAAGTATTATCGTTCAACCATGCAGCAAATAAGATGCATAAAGTGTTTGAATATAAAGAGCTTAGCCTTAAAAAAGGCGGCGAACGTAACGGCCAACGTTTCGATATACAGCATTACAGTTATGAACTTAAGCAGTGGGCTGAAAATCGTGGCAAGATACTCAAAAAATTACCCAAAAAGATTGCACTCGCAGCCGATCATATACAATTTTTAGAATAGCTTTGGATACAAAATATGCTGAACTTAGAACAACAAATTAAAGATGCAATGCAACAAGTTGCTGAGTTGAGCGACTGCCAGTTAGTCGAATCGATAAACCCTGATACGCTATTGCTTGAATGTGGTTTAGACTCGTTAGGCTATGCCATGTTAGTGGCACAGCTAGAAGAAAACTTGGGTTATGACCCGTTTACTGAATTGGCCCTTGATACTTACCCAAGCACTTTTGCTGAGTTCTTAGCTATGTATCAACAATGTGCTAATAATCAATAAATCCATTATGCAAAGCCTTTTTAATCAATTAACAAATCTGTCCAAAACAGGGATGATAACCGCTGCAGGTCAACACAATTCTATCGCTGTGTTGATAGCAAAAGCTGAGCAGATTAGGCAGCAGTATCCGCAATTTCATCAACGCAGTATAGCCATCCGGTATACAAATTTGACTGATTTTGTCACTTCGCTGATTGCATTTGATGGTCACTGTTCAACTATGTATTTACGTCCTCCAAACTTGACAATACCTCATAACGATATTATAGATTGGCCGCTTGAAAGTGATGCTGCTGTTGTAGACTCAATACCCTCGCGATTGAAGTCTGAAGCTGTAGATAGTGTCGCGACAACTTGGTACATGGCGACGTCTGGTACTACAGGTGAGCCAAAGTGGTGTTCCCACTCTTTTTTATCATTGACTGCAAACACCAAACACAGTCAAAAATTACAAGCACTGTGCTGGGCTTTGTTGTTTCAACCCTACAGATTTGCGGGGTTACAAGTGGTGTTACAGGCGCTACTAAGTGGTGCTGACTTAGTGAATGTTGCTGATTACGAGCCTTTAGCCCAGATGGCATTTTTAAAACATGCAGACGTTAAGGCTTTATCTGCTACCCCCAGTTTGTGGCGGCAACTCCTAATGACGGGTCAATTGAGTGAATTAACTCTAAGTCATATTACGCTAGGGGGTGAGATTGCCGATCAAAGTCTGTTGGATACTTTGAAAAATTTGTTCCCGAATGCAAATGTGCGACATATTTACGCTTCGACAGAAGCTGGAGTCGGTTTTATAGTGAGCGACGGGCGCGCCGGTTTCCCTTCTAAATGGCTTAAAGACCAGACACCTCAGAGCGCGTTGCAGGTGTCAGATGAACAACATTTACTGATTAGACCACAACATCACGTTTGTCAATCATTGGCACTACAAACTAATGCGCAAGGTTATGTGGACTCCTTAGATAAAGTCCAAGTGATCGGTGACAGAGTACTTTTTTTGGGGAGAGCAACAGGTACGATCAACGTCGGTGGCAATAAGGTACATCCAGAAAGAGTCGAGCAAGTATTATTGCAATGTGCTGATATTAGTCAGGCGAAGGTGTACGCTAAAAAAAGTGCCTTGCTGGGTGAGTTAGTGGTAGCCGATGTGATGATAATTGAAGCCGCAGTTGAGCAAGAGGTCAAACAACAAGTGTTGAAAATGTGCAAAAAGCAATTGCAACGTTTTGAGATACCTACCAAAATCAATATAGTCAAGAATATCAATCATGATCCAAGTGGTAAATTAAACAGGAAGCAGCATGACTGATTACGTCATAATAACAGGTGCCAGCAAAGGTCTAGGTTTAGCCATCAGCCAACAAGCAGCTGCCAACGGGTATGCAGTGATTGCCATTGCACGGCAACTTTCAGAGCCCTTAAGAGCTCTGCAGCAAGCGTATCCAGAGCTCGTTAATTTTCACGCCGCTGATTTAGCTTACTTGGATAAAATACCCGAGTTGTGCAAGCAACTCATCAAACAATATGGACGCCCTTACGCCTTGATTAATAACGCTGCCGCCGGTCATGATGGTGTGCTGGCCACTATGCCTAATTCAAGCATTGACCATTTAATGCGCTTAAATATTCAAGCGCCTATTTTGTTGAGTAAATATTTGGTGCGTTCGATGTTACTGAATCGAAAAGGCCGTATCATCAATATCTCTTCTATTATTGCCAAAACAGGTTTTAATGGCCTCAGTGTGTATGCCGCCAGTAAGGCAGCATTAGAAGGGTTTAGTAAATCTTTAGCCCGTGAAGTGGGTAAAGCAGGCATAACCGTTAATTGTGTCGCCCCTGGCTATATGCAAACCGACATGACCAGCAGCTTACTAGGCGATAAGTTGGAAAGTATTAAAAGGCGCAGCCCGTTAGGAAAGCTAGCTACCGTGGACGATGCGGCAGCAATGGTGATATATTTGCTCAGTGAACGAGCATCGGCTATTACTGGTACTGTATTGACAGTGGATGCCGGAAGTACGGCATAATTATTGGTTAATAAATAATGACACAACAAAAAATAATATAACAACTTAAAAGTTTAGCCGCCAATGCCTCAGGGTTAGTGGTTATATGGCTTGACGGCTCAAGAGCAAGAAATACGGCACACCCTAAAAGTAATTATGATTTAGCCGTGGCTTTTGATAAGCCTTTGCAGGATGTGTTGGATAATCGACTCAGACCTGAAGTGTTGGCTATTAAGTGGAAAGAAATGTTAGAAGTAGACATTTCTATTTTGGATATCAATATTTCTCCATTACCCATCGCCATGGTGGTAGTAGAAGACGATACGCCTCTGTATGGTCAAGATACGGTTAGACGATATAAAGAAGAGCAGCGGATCATGTCGATGTGGGAACTTGATTATCAGTATGGTAGGCAACAAAATGTTTAATGCTTAATGCTTAATGCTTATAGTGCTAGTATGCAGGATCATATCCAACAACTTGTTTCTCAACTCGATCAATTAGCGAGCATTGATCGTTCGTTAAACCAATCTGAATCTTTGGCGGCCGAAAGATTACTTCAAGTCTTGATAGAAGCTTGTATTGGTATTTCTAAACATTGGGTAAAACAACAAGGTTTAGGCATAGCATCAGATGCTAACCGCGCATTTATATTACTAGATCAAAGCGGGCAGTGGACAAATAAAGAGCTTGATTGGCGCAAGATAATTGGTCTGCGTAATGCGCTAGTTCATGGTTATCTGAGTATTGATCAATAAGTGATCCTAGATGTTGTCAATAAAAAACGTTACAAGGCCCTTGCAGAGTTTGCTTTTAAAGGTTTAAAAGTACTAAGTTCGCCACACTTTAAAACTGATAAAGGTGAAGGTAAGTGAGCTACTGTGGTGCTGTATTTACTGAGTGAACAAGCCTTGGTTATCACTGGTACCGTTATGACAGTGGATGCAGTTAGCACAGCTTAAATATTGTCTGTAGGTAGGATTCAAGTCAATTCAGTGCTAGCCGATAATAAACTATTGCCAAATCTATATCCCACTATTTTAAAGATGAGTTAAATATGCAGAAGTTTTCAACCGAGCGTCAAAAATAGTGAGCAACACAGCAACAAAAGTAGTGATATTTGGCGCAAGTTTGTCAGGCCGTTCTGCATTATCTGCTGTATCCGAATTATATGATGTGCTCGCATTCGTCGATAACGATAGTAAAAAATATGGCTCTAGTATTCAAAATATTCCCATTACCTCACCGTCAGACATAGCATCATTTAGCCCTGATAAAATTTTAATTGCCAGTGAGTTTTTTGAACAAATAAAGGAACAGTTGAAACTGTTAGTCCCTGAAATTATGGTCGAAGTATTACCTGCAAGACTGATTAAACCAATACAACTTAAAAATTCCCATAGACAAGGTCAAACCGCAGTGGACTTGCTGTTGATGTTGTCTGAGAATTTAAAATCACACGATGTGCCTCATTATATTGATGCTGGCACTTTACTTGGCGTGTATAGAGATAATGCTCTCATTCCCTGGGATGATGATTTGGATTTTTCTGTTGATGCTGACCATTTAACTCATACCATTAAAGTTTTAGAGCTGCAATTACCCAAGATGCTTGAAATAACGGGTGTGACTTGGACCTTACACACATACATTAATCAACAATCCTACGGCGCGGTGCCAATTGGTGCAATTCGAGCGCTTAAGTTACTCCCTGATAAAGACGGTGAGGGCTTTCCTGGTATCGACTTTTTTGTTAAATATATCCAAGGAGAGCATATGGACTATTGCTTAGCCTCCCGCGGATTTCGTATGCCTTCTAACCATTTTAGTAACATGCAAAGCCATACATTTGCTGGTGGTGACGTGTATTTACCCAATGCTGTAGAAGACTATCTCGAAGGACATTACGGTGATTGGCAAACACCTCAAGAAGAATGGTCACTCAGTCATGTTAAATCGTCAACGGTTTTTAAGAGTCAGACGTTATGAAAACTGTGATTACTTATGGCACTTTTGATTTATTACACGTTGGTCACGTCAATATGTTAGAGCGTTTGGCCGAGCTGGGAGATAAATTAATTGTAGG
>NZ_CAJXPA010000080.1 GCF_913058035.1 uncultured Paraglaciecola sp.
GCATGTAAGTAAGTCGAAGAAGACAAAACAATGACTTAAATTCTAACAACTTTTACTGACCTAGCAGAAAGATATTTTTGACTACACTTTTCTTGGTTTTAAATGTGTCGGTTTAATAAAATGCTATTATTGTCGAACATTTTAACTATTATTTTAATAAGCATAACGGCTTTTGAACAATTATAAAAAAAGCCATTTAACCTGTAATAAAAATATTTTATGAATGAGATGTAAAAACATGTTGAATTTTTCGCTTGGCACTAGAGCTTAAATAAACATGCATGCGACTAAATAAGTCCGCAAGCTCAGAGCTATATCGAGTGACAAAAAAGGGATCATTTATAGCCAATTCAGTTTTATTAGCAGCATTTAGTTCACATAATTGTTGAAGTAACTCGTTGGAAATAAATGATTTTTTAGTTGTTATACGGTCATAAAATACAGGTAGGTCGACCTGACCAAACTGAGCAAAAAAAAGATTTTTGTCACAAGTGCAATAGTGATAAACAATATTTTCTACGTCACGACCAATAACACCTGCTACTTCTTTTCTTTGTGATATATCAAATATATTTTTTAAATTTAACGTTCCGTAAGCCGCGTGATACAGACCTGCGTTTTGCAAAACCTCTGACGCTTTCCAAGCCTTTAAAAGACATCTTGTACCTTCAAGATGATTAATAAGCGTACCATCTGCGTGTTCAAACTCACCGGCACCAAGCTCAATTAAATGCCGAAACTTTTCATCCATTTTTATCTCTTTTTACAAATTACCTAACATTACCCAGAATAATACTTAGTTATGTACTTTACTAGTGCAAGGTCAGCAATCAGAGCAGATCGGCAGGTTTTGTCTGAATTGGCATCTACAAAATATAATATGTTAGGCTCGTTCTTAAATGTGAGTAATAACAAAATCCTCAGCTGAATTAGAATTAATGACGAATAAAAAGATCCAGAAAATAATAAGGTCATCAATTTATAAGCACTTCTGCTAACAAGATAATCGACCGCATACAAAATTTTAATGACAACAATAAATGAAAAAAATGGATAATAAAATGGATAACAAAATGCACGGGAATTTGTATTTAAATGATAACGTGACGCTTAGAAATGACTTTGAAAATCACTCTAAGAAACTCGCCACAATATTACAGAAACAAGGCATTAGACAGAATGACACGATTGCGATTTTAATGCGTAACGATGTTAAATACTTAGAGGTTATTCAAGCCTGTCGCTATTTAGGTTGTTATTTTGTCCCTCTTAACTGGCATTCCGTGCCGACTGAAATTGAACATATCGTGCAAGACTCTGGCTCAAAAATCCTGATTGCACATGTAGATCTAGTTCACCAACTGGCAAAACAAAACCTTCAAAATATAATGATTGCTACATTCCCTACTCCAATTGAAGTAGTTAAAAGTTATCATGTTGATGTAAATTTACAAAGTAGAACAGCTGATATGGCCTTAGATATGGAGTCAGCATTAACAACAGCTAAGCCAATTGATACTAAACCCAAACCCTTTAGGGGTATGTTCGCCTATACCTCTGGCAGCACCGGCAGGCCCAAAGGCATTAAGCGCGACACAAATGACGATAGTGCTGATAGATATGCAGTATATAAGAGTCTCTCACAATCTCTAATGCAACTCACCACGAATGACTGCTTTTATCTTGCGGCGCCTATCTACCATAGTGCCCCCAATACATTGAGCCTTTGCAGTCTTGCCGCATCAGATATTAATATTTATATCTCAACAAAATTTGAACCTGAACATTTTTTGGATGCCATAGACAAATACAAAATCACGCATATTTATATTGTGCCAACCATGATGATACGACTGTTAAAGCTTCCGCAAACTATCCGTGAAAAATATGATTTAAGCTCCCTCAAGTATGCACTTTCCACGGGTTCTGCCTGTCCTACAGATATTAAAAGTGCCATGATAAACTGGTTTGGTCCGATATTTTATGAATCATATGGCGCCAGTGAAATCGGATTTATGACTTTGATATCATCTTCTGAAGCATTACACAAACCAGGCTCTGTAGGAAAAGTAGTTGCAGGTGGCAAGATCAAGATACTGAATGAAAACAGACAAGAATTAGGCCCACACCAATCAGGATTAATTTATATCGACCTACCTATGTTTGGTAAATTTGATTACACCAATTTTGACGGCGATAGCAATGCATTTACTTATCAAAATTATATTTCGGTAGGTGACATTGGGTATCTAGACGAAGATGATTATTTGTTTATTAATGATCGTCAAAAAGACATGATAATTTCAGGTGGCGTAAACATATTTCCCCTCGAAATAGAATCAGTATTGATTCAAATGCATGACATAGTCGATTGCGCTATTTTTGGCGAACCACATCCTGAGTTTGGAGAAGTAGTTGTCGCCGCAGTGCAATGTCGACCCACAACAATTATCACGCTTGAGCAAATACATCAGTTTTTAGATGGTAAATTAGCTCGCTTTAAGTTTCCGAGAAAACTTAATCTTTATTCAAAACTTCCAAGAGAAGACAGTGGCAAGATTTTCAAACAGAGATTGCGAGTACTTTAATTCAGGAGTAACAATGTTTTCCCAGCCTTCACTCAATCTCTTTTCTCTAATAGCTCACTTTATCGATGTCTATGACTTCAACAGACAGCGAAATCGGTGATTGTATTACTTCATAAGTATTATCTAATACTATTTTTGTTAGCGCTTTTTCTGTTGATGGTCCCTGCCATGCAATATTTTTAATGTGACATAAATAAAGGGTGAATTGGATAAGCCTGTTTGATGATGAGTAAATTCGATAGCTCGCGTTTTAATCGACGCTTCTTCAAATAATCCCAACGCCAATACACTGCCGTGAACCACACTCAACAACTCTTAAACAGGTCAATTGTTTTCTAGCATTTTAGAATATTCAATAATACAGTGAAAATAAGAGCCTATCATTTAGGTGAGCCACATGAAATGTGCCACCTTTTTCACCAAACTGTAAATCATGTTAATGCTCAGCATTATAACAAAAAACAATTAGACGCTTGGTCGCCATCACTATCCAATAAAATATTGGGGAATAAAAAGCTTGCAAAGCTCGGATCTGTTGCTGGTGTTAACGAGAAAAAATATTGAGTTATAGTGATTTACAAACAAATGGTTATATTGAACATTTTTTCTGTCATCGTCAGTATCAATGTCAAGAGGGTAGGCGAAGCATTAATGACGCATATTCACATCTTAGCCCAGCAACAAAACATCGCCTATTTAAGTGCTGACGTCAGTATTACTGCCATGACATTTTTTGAAAAAAAAAGGATTTAAAGTAGTAGACAAAAAGCAGTGCCTATTCGAGTGCAACTACTAACGAACTTTAAAGTGGCGAAATTGCTTTTAATCTAAAAAAGTAGTTTTGAGTAAAAATAAATCTCAAATACAGTCAATTCAAAACATAATCGTTAATACCAGTTTTGTTTTCTTCACCGTGATTGCATTCTTGTTTCATGTTCAGCCCTATTTTACTTATGAGTTCGCATAACGACAAACCAGATCAAGACACGGCGAGTGTTTTAAACCATCATTTACACTACTATATGCCCCACCCCACCCCCTAAACCGGAAGCAGATTATAGGTAAACAAGATGAAAAATCATCAAAGCAACAAACTATACAAACGCCCCTAAAATACTGATAAAAAATCATATATTAAGATACCAATAATCCTGTTGTGCTAACTTTATTCTGTTGAGGGCAGTTTTTATAACGTGTACGTATATTTCATTTGCTTGATAAATGTTTGAATTACCATGTTTATTGACGATTTTTCTTGAGTCTAGGCGCTACCTGAGTAAGATTGCGAAAACTGTCAAGCAAACTGCATACATAAATGTAGTAACATTGTGTAGTTTCGACTAAAACCAAAATCATAACGTTTGTTGTCTACTTTACTGCTACATGTCTAAATTTTGTGGGTTAAAATTTGACAATAAACACATGACTATAAGTTAAGACGAATATTGCAAATATAATAAGTAAAATAAGTATGAAGAGTCGAAAGACCTTAAATATTTAAACACAAGTGGAGAGAAGTAGATGGCGCACGCCCCGGTGGCAGACATTTTTGCCGGTAAACATTCAGTTGGTGACCAAGTTACAGTTAAAGGGTGGGTTCGAACTCGCCGTGATTCAAAAGCAGGTTTATCTTTTATTGCTTTACACGATGGTAGTTGTTTTGACCCTATTCAGGTGATTGCAATGAACTCCATTGAAAACTACTCTGACATCCAAAAGCTTACTACAAGTTGTTCACTTGTGGTGACAGGTTCTTTGAAGGAATCACAAGGTAAAGGTCAATCATTAGAGATCGAAGCTTCAACAGTCGACATAATTGGTTGGGTAGAAAATCCTGACACTTATCCTATGGCTCCTAAACGCCATAGTCTTGAATATTTGCGTGAACATGCACATTTGCGTGCTCGAACGAACGTAGGCGGTGCGGTTACACGTGTTCGCAACTGCTTATCTCAGGCCATTCACCGTTTTTTTTATGAACAAGGTTATTGTTGGGTAAGTACCCCAATCTTGACAGGTAGTGATACCGAGGGCGCGGGTGAGATGTTTAGAGTATCTACTTTAGACTTGCAAAATGTTCCCAAAACTCAACTAGGCGAGGTAGATTACAGCCAAGACTTTTTTGGCAAAGAAACATTTCTAACTGTCTCAGGCCAGTTAAATGGCGAAACTTATGCCACTGCCATGTCAAAAATTTATACATTCGGTCCTACTTTCAGAGCTGAAAATTCTAATACTAGCCGACACTTGGCTGAGTTTTGGATGATAGAACCGGAGGTAGCTTTTGCTGATCTAGCCGATATTGCTCAATTGTCTGAAGACTTGTTAAAATACGTATTCAAAGCAGTATTAGCAGAGCGACCAGACGATATGGCCTTTTTTGCTGAGCGTATCAATAAAGAAGCCATATCTCGTTTAGAAAAAGTGATAGACCAAGATTTTGTCCGTATGGATTACACGCAAGCCATTGAGATTTTGCAAAACTGTGGTAAAAAGTTTGAGTTCCCTGTCAGCTGGGGCGTAGATTTATCTTCAGAGCATGAACGTTACTTAGCAGAAGAACATGTTGGCGCACCTATCATCATGCAAAACTACCCCAAAGACATAAAAGCGTTTTACATGCGTATTAATGACGACGGCAAAACAGTGGCTGCTATGGACGTATTAGCACCAGGCATTGGTGAAATTATTGGTGGTTCTCAACGTGAAGAACGTCTTGACGTATTTGACCGTCGTTTAGCAGAAATGAATCTCGACCCTGAAGACTACAGCTGGTATCGCGATTTACGTAAATACGGTACGGTGCCCCACTCTGGTTTTGGCTTAGGCTTTGAACGTTTAGTTGCTTATGTAACGGGTATGCAAAATGTTCGTGACGTCATTGCTTTTCCAAGAACACCGGGAAACGCAAGTTATTAATCATAGGGTGCTGTAAAGCATTGATAAAGCCACTTATAGGTGGCTTTTTTGTTTTATGACGCAGTTTTCCTTTGGCCTTAAAAACAACATACGACCTATAGAGTCATTATATGTCTTGTGAATTTTTTATCACTAATACATCGAATCTAGCCTTTTACCCTAGCTAATCAGAGTACAAGGCAGCATATTTTATAGTTGCGCCGGTGCCTTTATTTTGATTGATTAAAAATCTTACACAACATGTGTCCAAGCCTAAAATATTTACACTGTTAACTAACTTGCTTAATGAAAATACGACATTCTTTATAGCTATCTTAGTATTAAAGACAATAATGTAGGCGATTAAAAACCAATTACATATCATAACCTTCTGTATGACTTTATTGCCCCAGATAAATCTCATAAAATCCCAATACAAACAATAAACCAACTGATATTCCCACCAAAACGTAGGAAACGTTATGATCAATGCGAATTGCAAAAAGCAGCTTTAAAAGTGATATTCCTACAGATTAATATGAAGAGTTTTTTTGGGATGCAGTAGAAATTCATACTGGATTGAAACAGCAATAATTCTATGATGAGTTTAACACCATTATACGCTTTATTGATTGAACAACGATGGACCGATCTTATACTCCAAAAGGCTGGAACACCCCAGATGCGTCTAAAAAAGAAACGGCAGCCTTTCTCAATATTACTTCTTATTCCTTGGAAGATATTCTTAATGAATAAGGGGCGACTAGTTTCAGTAATGGCATCTTCAGGCCAATATTTTGTAATAACAGAGATTCGCAATGTCTACTTTGTATTTCATGACGACATCGCAAAACATCACCTATTTTCAACAACTTTGAATTTTTGATTTAATTACAGTAGGTATCCGCATAAGTATATTTTATATGCGGCTAGTGACCATAATAAAGTGGCCACCGAGATGGACTTATTAATATCTGACATTGTTAAAATTATTGATGATTCACTACGTAAAACGTACTGAAGTGTTTCACCGTCGTTATGCCAAAATGAACTTTGAACAAGAAGATGATGGTCATGGGTGATACTTCTTTGCATGGGGCACGGTTCGCCCTCTTAATTTGTTTTCGATTTAGGTTTTGAAAGTTTAGCCGGTTATGCAACAACTAGGCTGAATGTTCATGACGTTATTAACTTGCCAAGAATAAAACATGAAGCCCCTTTAATTATTAAGGGGGCTTTTTTGTATCTTCAAACAAACCATGATTGATTACTGCATTTGATGCTACTTATTTACTTTATTGAGTGAACCAAACGCTGAACAATCTAAAGCTTAAAATGAGTCCCGCAACAGACATCAACAAAAAAATGACTGATAATATTTTGTATCCCAACCTAACAAACCAATATTTCATCTTGGAAAAAAATGCAAACTTTCTGTCGGGCTTAATAGGAATGTTTTCAAAGGCATTGATCAGAATAAAAAATAACACACTCCATATAAGACCAGCCAAACTGGGTATCAGGTATACCTCTTCAATAAAATGCCCAATATCGAATAAAGAGGAGCAAAACAGGCCAAGAAAAATTAATCCAAACAACATCACAACAGGCCTTAACCATTGGAGTTTGGAAGAGATGAATGACAGTGTTTCAAGCATCATGATAGGCTTCAATTTAGTTTTATTTGGTTAGTTACTATGCTGTATTAACTATACCCACAATTAAATTAAATAAAATAAATAAGAATAATATGATTAATCACATCCAACTGACATTTAAAAATATCTGGTAAGCGTTTTTTAGCGGCTTTAATAATATAGAAACATCATGTTATCTAGACTACAAAATGTTAATACTAAAGCCCTTTATCTACTGAAAAAGACTAGTAACAAAATCGAGAAGTTTTAGCCTCTATATGAAATACATTTAATTAGCGTGATCTCGGACCAACTGATCCATAAAGCGAACACCCCAACCTTGACTGCCTTTTGGCGCGACATCAATATCTGCATCTAACCAGTCTACTCCAGCAATATCTAGATGCACCCACGGTAAATCTTCATCAATAAAAGTAGCCACAACAGCAGCTCCGATACTTGCACCAGGATTACCCGCACCCGAATTTTTAATATCAGCAATGGGTGATTCTATTTGCTTAAAGTGATTAGCATGCAACGGTAAAGGCCATACCATTTCTCCTGAGCGCTCACCAACGTCCATCATTTTTTGGGATAACTCAAAATCTCTGGTAATGACTGCCGCGTATTCATCACTCAGCGCCCTACCAGCAGAGCCTGTTAACGTAGCTATATTTAACAACATTTTAGGTTTATATATTTGCTGTGCGTAATAAACGGCATCAGCTAAGATCAAACGCCCTTCTGCGTCAGTACTGATAACTTCAATACTCACGCCTTTCATCGTTTCTAACACATCTCCAGGGCGAATTGCATCTTGGCTTGGCATGTTTTCAGCCAGTGGCATTAAACCAATCAAATTGATACTTTCACCGCGTTGAGCACTAGCATAAAGGGTACCTGCAACTGCTGCTGCACCTGATAGGTCTGACTTCATAGCCCACATACCAGTATTCTTCTTTAAGCTAATGCCACCTGTATCAAATGTAATCCCTTTTCCAACGAGTGCTAAAGGGGCATCCGATTTTTTTGAACCACGATAATTAATAATTAAGAAACGAGGATCATTAACAGAACCCTGCCCCACACCTTCTAAAGCACCCATTTTCAACTTTTTAATGTCTCGCATATCAAGCACATCAATATCCACATTTTTGATCCCTTTGAATTTAGCTTTCACCACATCAACAAAGGCTTGCGGAAACATGTTTTTACCCGGTTCTGTTGCCAAGTCACGGGTTAAGTGAACACCTTGTGCTATGAATGCCAAATCAGAATGATATAAATTTGCAGCACTATCAGCATTGATATCGACTAGCATCACTTTAGAGGCACCTTGACTCTTTTTTGTTTTATAGCGGTCGAAACTATAATGTCTTAGGTGATAACCGTAAGCGATGTGCGCACTTGGAAATGCTTCGGTCGTTTCCAAACTTTGCACATGCACCGCGATATCTAGCATTTCTTTAGTTGAATTTAATGAGCTAGCTATTTTACCCCCTAAATCTTGTAGCTCTGGGGCACTTAATCCGTCTTCATCATAAGTGCCTACAAGTAATAAAGAATCTGCAGCGCCAATCATTTGCACATGCAATGTTTTACCTTTTTCTGCGGTAAATTTATTAAGCGCTATTAGTTTGCTTAATTGACCCATTGATACTTGGTCTAAAATTTGTGGCATACCATCCAAATCTTTAACGTCGTTGATAAATACCACATGACTTTTTTTATCTATGGAAACTGAAGTGGCAAACTCAAAGGAAGATGTTGCTAAAAGTGGAGTGGTAAAACTCGCCATACCAATTGAAAGAAGTGCTAACCGTGTAAATTTCATTTATTTCATATACCTGTTTATCAAAGCAAACATGATTTTATAGGTTTATAGCTTCAACTTAAATACTGTTAAAGTTACATAAGACATCGTTTTTTCCGATGACAAATAATAAATATTATTGAGTCTTTCTGTAAAATAGTGTCAGATTTAACTTGTTAACTTATTGCTAACTACTTACTTGTAAACTACTTATTAACTACTTTTTAACTACTTATTAACTGTTTTTTATGCCTCTAATAATAAACAATTAGAATCACTATAATGTTATTTGATGACGTTTGAAGTTTGAGGTTTGAGGTTTGAGGTTTGAATAAGGACATGTGTTTTTGTGACTCTTTTAATTCTGCCTGTTGACATCGGCTCCAGCATCAATCCAGATATTAAAAAAGGATTTGCGACACTACCCATAATGGCAGCGCAAAGATGTAAAATATAATAGAAGTTCCAACCATTTTTACAAATAAACGTATTTCCATTTTGACTCCATAACACGTTCTAAATCAGGAGCAATGTGATGGTGGATGCTAATCCAAACAATACAACAGTTACAATATGCTGGTGCGCGCAGGAAACACACATCAGCATATTACGGAAACTGTTAGTATTTAATCTAACGTCGCTTTGCCATCAAGTTTATAAACCTTGCCACCTTTCATCACCATATCTACATTTTGGAGTAAATTAATGTAGCGAAGAACGTCCCCTTTTACTGCAATAATATCAGCGTATTTTCCTTCAGTAACAGTACCTGATTTATCATTAACGTTCATAAGTACAGCTGGCCAGTAAGTTGCAGCTCTGATGGTATCCATCGATGATATATTTAATTCATCAACCCAAAATGCCATTTCATTCCATGTACTCTGGCAATGGAATTTAGTGGGTATACCGCTATCAGTTCCTATTAGCATAACAACACCAGCAGCTCTAAGCTGTTTCACTTTATTTTTAAGCGTAGGTTTACGTAATGGTGTAAGTTGCATGTAATCCAATTGACCCAAGTTCTTTAAAGAGCCTTGAATGTCTTTTACTGTGCTTGGCCGTAACCCTCTATGCCAACATTTATTATCTAATCTTTCAGGATTAGCGACGGTCAAGTCGTAATTCCATAAACCCTCTACCGTGGGGGTCCAATACAAAGGACCACCAGCTACCCGCCCTTTAGCTGTGCGCTCAATGAGTTGCTCGATAATATCATCAGGATAAGCAGGTGCTGTTGTTAAGCCAGTATGCTCAAAATTATCAACTCCAATTTCTAGGCCTCGCCTTATTTCGTCAGGTTTGTGTGAATGCGCGACTACAATAAGGTTTCGTTGATGTGCATGATTAACCACGGCTTGCGCGGTTTCCAAGCTCATCATATCGTGGTCAATAAGTTTTATAATATCAACGCCCGCATCTGCAAGCTGATTCACTTTATTTTTTGCATCTATCGGATTGTCTACTCCCCATCTAAAAGCTTCTGTTCCAGGGTAAGCCTGATGCTGAATGAAGGGGCCTGAGACATATAAACGAGGACCTGGAATTTCACCTTTTTCAATTTTTGTTTTTATATCAACAGACTCTTTTAATGGCGCGCCTAAATCTCTTGCACTAGTGATACCCGCTAACAATAATTGCACAGCACTGGCAGGCATAATTTCAGTACCCAATTTGTCGGCATAAGCTTTATCCCAATGGGAATAGTCAGAATGGCCGTTTAACATTAAATGTGCGTGGCTCTCCCATAATCCGGGTAAAACATCCATTCCTTCAGTTGAAATGATCTGATAGCCATCAGGTACATTAAGCGTTTCTATTGTACCAACCTTTTCAATCATCCCATTTTTAATAAGAATAACACTGTTGGCAATTGGTTGATGTCCAAACCCATCTATCAGCCTACCTCCTACTAAAGCTTTATCCTGAGCAGCTAAAGACAAAGAAATAACAAGTAAACAACAACAAAACATGAGATTAAAAAATAAAGACTTGATAGAGACGTTGCTGGTCATATAACTATTCTAATTAGTAAATGAATGGTACAAAGATAACTGGAAACAAGATAACTGGAAAGCATAAACCCTCAACTCTGCAACTCAAAAGCAATAATATCTGTCTTAAGGATTATTCTGTGAAATGAAATTAAGACATTGAATTGCCGATACAACATTCCCATACATATAAATTATCCATCTATGTTCACCATTAAAATAGTGTAATTGAACGTGTTCGGTTAACTTCGTAGTTACATATTCAACAAGAGAAAATAATAATGAAAACATCTAAACAACTCTTTACTCAAATAACATCAGACGGCCAACTCAGAATATCACTAATTGAACGTGATGTGCCAACGCCTAAGGCTCATGAAGTCATTGTTCGTATTGAAGCAGCTCCTATCAATCCTTCAGATATGTGGCCAATGTTTGGTCCTGCTAATTTAGCTGAGGCCAGTTATGACATTGACAAAAAAGTTATGACGGCGCCGGTACACAAAGGCATATTGCCACGTATAAAGTCACGTTTAGATCAGGTATTACCTATTGGTAACGAAGGTGCTGGTGTTGTAGTTGCAGCTGGCGAGCATCCTGCTGCACAGGCTTTATTGGGCAAAACAGTGGGTGTGTTATCAGGAGCTGTATACAGCGAATATTGTTGTGTGCCGATGCAAGCATGTATTGTGCATAATGAAGGCACCACAGCAAAAGATGCAGCATCATCATTTGTGAACCCACTAACTGCATTGGGTATGGTTGAGACAATGCGTATGGAAGGACATTCTGGTTTAGTTCATACCGCCGCCGCTTCAGCATTGGGTCAAATGCTTAATAAAATTTGCTTGGCAGAAAACGTACCATTAGTAAATGTTGTACGAAACCAACAACAAACTGACATACTTAAAGACATTGGCGCTAAACATATTTGTGATTCTTCTAGTCCCACCTTTAAGGCTGATTTATATAAAGCAATTAATGAAACAGGTGCCACTCTTGCTTTCGATGCTATTGGTGGCGGCGATTTAGTCAGTGATATACTAACTGCAATGGAAGCAGTAGGCAGTAAAGACGCGGTTGGTTTTAACACTTACGGTTCAGATGCAAACAAACAAGTATATATTTATGGAGGTTTAGATTTTTCTCCTACCTTGCTCAACCGTGCTTACGGTATGACATGGGGAATCGGCGGTTGGCTTCTTATGCGCTTCTTGGGCAAATTAGCCCCTGCTCAAGTTGCTGAGCTACACAAAAAAGTAGCAAATGAAATCAATACTACGTTTGCTTCTGCTTTTACTGAGGAGCTGAGCCTAGAAGAGGCGATGCAGCCTGAAACTGTTCACAAATACAATGCTAAAAAGACGGGTGAAAAATATTTAATTACCCCGTCAAAAGCTTAAAAATAAACGGGCGCATAAAGCGCCCTTTTATTAAAGCTAATTAAATTATTTTAACTTACGTTTACCATATACGGATACGATCTTCAGGCGCTAGATAAAGAGCATCTTCAGGTTGTATGTTAAAGGCATCATACCAAGCGTCGTGATTCCGTGGTGCCAACGTACGATAGCGGCCAGGAGCATGAGTACCCCCTTTTAATTGTGACAACATGCTTTGCTCAGTTCGTTTTTCACGCCATACTTGCGCCCAAGCTAAAAAGAAACGTTGATCACCCGTAATACCATCAATAACTGGGGCTTCTTCACCGTTTAAACTAAGTTTATAAGCATGATAAGCCATAGACAAGCCACCAACATCACCGATGTTTTCACCCAAGCTATTGCGACCATTAACAAAGTTACCTTCAATTGGCTCATAGGCATCGTATTGTGCAGCTAATGCGTCAGCTTTAATGTCAAATGCTGCTCTGTCTTGATCAGTCCACCAGTTTTGTTGAATTCCATTAGCATCTGATTTAGAACCTTGGTCATCAAAACCATGCCCCATTTCATGGCCAATTACTGCACCTATACCGCCATAGTTGACGGCCGCATCTGCGTTTGGATCGAAGAACGGTGGCTGTAAAATTGCTGCTGGGAAAACGATTTCGTTAAAGGAACTGTTGTAATAAGCATTCACTCGTTGTGGTGCCATTCCCCATCGGTTACGGTCGGTTTTCTGTAATTCTTTAGTAATACTGTCTTCGCGAAAAAACACACGCATACGCACCATATTTCCCAACAGGTCGTCTGCTTTTATCTCTAAACCTTCAAAACTTTGCCATTCATCTGGATAACCAATTTTGGGAACAAAAGCAGCAAGCTTAGCTTGAGCATTAACCTTAGTGTCTGCCCCCATCCAATCTAAATCTTCGATACGATCTGCGAGCGCTTTTCGTAAGTTTTTAACTAACTCAGCCATTTGTGATTTTGAACTTGCAGGGAAATGTTTATCAACATATGTTTTGCCGATGACAAAACCGAGAGACTGAGTACCGGACATATCAGATATAGCTCGCTTCCAACGTGGACGCGGCTCTTGCTGGCCATTTAAGATTTTACCAAAAAACGCGAAGTTAGCGGTAAAAACATCATCAGACAAAAATGACGCATGGTTAGAAACCGTATGATAAGTCATGTAGTCTTTCCATACTTCAAGCGGTTGCTCACTTATGACTTTAATCACGTCTTTGACAGGCTGAGGTTGCGATATATTTAGGTGAGGTATTTTATAACCAGTTTCAGCAAAATAAGAGTCCCAATTAAATCCCGGGTAGGTATCAGTGAGGTTTTCACGTTCTATTTGATTAAGTGAAAGGTCACGATTACGACGTTTTTCACGAGGCCATTGTACTTCAGCTATTTTGGTTTCTAGCTCGAGTACCTGCTGGGCCTTTTCAGCGGCATTTTCAACATTGGTAAAACTTAATATTTGTGCAATATGCTCCACGTAGGCGTTACGAATGTCTATGAAACGCTCTGAATCTTCAAGGTAATAAGAGCGGTCAGGCAAACCTAATCCACCTACTCCTACAGACATTTCATATTGATCTGGGTCTAGGCGGTTAAACCACAGACCTCCACTAATAGGGCTAATTGAACCATCTAACCATGCAGAACCAAAAGCAGCAGTCAAAGCTTGTTTATTTTTTATATTATTAATTTTTTCTAATATCGAGGCAATAGGCGTGAGGCCTTTTGCATTAGCAGCATCTGTGTCCATGTAAGCAGTATAAAAATTTGCAACCATCTGCTGCTCAGGATTTAAATTTGTGCTTTGAACTATTTCTTCTACTAACGCTTTAATTTGTGCCTCGCTGCGTTCTGCTAACTTATCAAATGCACCAAAACGAGTTTTATCACTGGGCATTTCAAAGTTTTTATACCAAGTACCGCCAGCATATTTAAAAAAGTCATCACCCGGCTTAACCGATTCATCTCTAGCATCAAGTTCAATACCGAAACTACCCAACTCAGCAGATTTTTTAATCGTGTCTTCACTAGGCGTTTCATCGGCCATATTAGTTTGTTGTTGCTCAATCTGTTTGCTGCATGCGCTCAGTAAAAATACTGAAGCAATAGCGGCACTTGTTAGTGTTCTTGTTAATGTTCTTCTAAGTGTTCTTCTCATTATCTTCTTCATTAATGTTCCAACTATTGTCATATTATGTAAAACAAGATTGACGGTCTTGGATATTCAAGAACCATATGTCACTTATTTAAAAGATAAATAAATCCTATTGCAACTCTAATATGTAAATGAATTTGTCTGTTGGGTCTATTCCGTGGTTAAACTATGTATCTCGATCAAGAAATTTGTATCTGTTACAACTTAGCTTTAAACGTCATAATAAATTTAAGCCATGAGGAGCCAAAATGAACAAGCTGCAAGATGAATTGCTTGAACAACAAAATACTAAAGAGCTGCTTACACAAGCTCAAAAAAGTGCGTTTGAATACATTGACAACATCCCAAGACAGCGAGTATTCCCAAATGAAAAAAGCCTTGGGAAACTGTCTGTTTTTGACGAACCACTGCCTATGGAAACGAGTGATCCAGCTTTATTACTAGAGCTACTTAGCGAGGTAGGTTCAGTCAATACGGTTGCCCAAACTGGAGGGCGTTATTTTGGGTTTGTAAACGGTAATGCCCTGCCTGTTACTTTAGCCACTAAGTGGTTGTCGGACGTGTGGGATCAAAATACAGCTTTATATGTGATGTCACCCATAGCCTCTAAGTTAGAAAGTGTTTGTCAACGTTGGCTTAATCAACTATTTTCTCTACCTGAGCAAACCGCGGCAGGGTTTGTCAGCGGCACGTCAATTGCAACTTTATCAGGGCTCGCGGCAGCAAGATTTCGCCAGCTACAAACCTTAGGCTGGGATGTTAACCAGCAAGGCTTATTTGGTGCACCAAAAATTCGTTTAATATTAGGTAAACAAACACACGGCACCGTAGCTAAATCTATCAGTTTGTTGGGCTTTGGACAGGCATCAATCGAGTGGGTAGATTGTGATAACCAAGGTCGGATGATAGTCGAAAAAATGCCCGAATTAGACCAAAGTTGCATTTTGGTGTTACAAGCAGGCAACGTAAATTCAGGTGCCTTTGATGACTTTACCAAGCTTTGTCAGCTGGCAAACAAAGCACAAGCTTGGGTGCACATAGATGGCGCATTTGGATTGTGGGCTAAAGCATCCAGTATGTTTGATGAACAAACCAAAGGCATGGAGTTAGCTGATTCATGGTCAGTAGATGCTCACAAAACACTGAACACTCCCTATGATTGTGGCATTGTGTTGTGCAAAGATACTGAGGCTTTAACCAGCGCCTTACACCAGCAAGGCAGTTATATTCAGCTCAGCGAGCAACGCGATGGATTGTTGTATACCCCTGAAATGTCAAAACGTGCCCGAGCCATCGAACTTTGGGCAGCCATGAAATATTTAGGCCGTAATGGCATAGCTGAATTGATAGAACAGCTGCATAAACGTGCAATTTTTTTCGCACGTTTATTAGCCGATAATCGTTTTATAATATTAAATGAAGTTGTCTTTAATCAAATCATCATTAGCTGTGAAACAGAGCAACTGACTCAAAAAACATTATATTTAGTGCAACAATCAGGCGAATGTTGGTGTGGTGGATCGACTTGGAACAAGAAAAGTGTGATACGTATTAGCCTTTGTTCTTGGGCAACAACCGAGCAAGATATACGGCGCTCAGTAGACGCATTTTTAAAAGCACGAAGCCAAGCGTTAGAAATATAACACCTAAAATTCCATGTTAACTATTTAATATAACTGCATTTTGCGCAAAATTAATGTTTAATAATGTTTCAAAAATTGATTGCATCAACATTACAGAGCGAAACAATTAAAACAATCACTATAAATTCGAAGTCACACACTATGTTATGCCATGAGTGTGACTATCGAGTTAAATTGCCTTTATTAACCCACAAGCAATCGGCTGTGTGTCCACGATGTGGTTTGCAGTTAACTGTTTATCATCATAATGCTTCGCAACGCATAATCGCTATGGCGATCACTTCACTTATATTTTTGATCGCATCCCTGCCGTTTAAATTTCTGTCATTTAGCGCTAGTGGTCAATATCAATCGATCGATATGCTCGGTAGCCTTTGGATTTTAGTTGAAAAAGACTATGCGTTGCTTGCGTTAGTTCAGGTGACAGCGGTGTTAATACTTCCGGCATTTGTGTTGATTGGTTTATTATATTTGTTAGTACCCCTAAGCTTGGGTCTACGCCCAAAAAAAGCCAGGTTAGTGATAAAAACCTTATTTATGTTACTTCCTTGGACCATGGCTGAAATCTTTTTGATTGGTGTATTGGTGAGCTTAATTAAAATTATTTCAATGGCAGATATTGGGTTAGGTTTATCATTCTACGCTTACTTACTTTTCACCGTATCCATGACGTTAACATTATTATATGTGGACAAATATCAACTCAATCTGTTGTTCGATGATGAAATACAAGAAGAACATAGACCGATTAACCCCAATCATAGCATTCAAACAACTTGGGCATTATTGTTCACCTCAGTATTGTTGTATATCCCAGCAAATATTTTACCAATAATGCATACCAATGTTTTAGGCACTGAGCAGCCCAGCACTATTTTAGGTGGTATTGTATTACTCTGGAAAATGGGATCATATCCAATTGCCATCATTATTTTTATTGCTAGTTTATTTGTTCCTGCGGCAAAAATTATTATCTTATTTTGGTTAAATTATTCAGTTCAAGCCAGACATCAACATGCGAGTAGTGAAAGAATTTTTTGGTACCGTGTCACTGAGTTTGTGGGCCGCTGGTCGATGATTGATGTTTTTGTGGTGGCGATCCTAGTTAGCTTAATCCAATTAGGAAACATTATGAATATACTACCAGGCCATGCAGCGCTGGCATTTTGTGGCATGGTAGTTTGCACTATGCTTGCAGCTATGTCTTTTGACTCAAGACTCATATGGTATCAACCAGAAAATCTAAAAGTTGGAGAAAAAACAGTATGAGCCAGGAGCCCCAGCAAGCGACACTTCCTGAAGAAGCCTTAGTAAAACCTGTCAGAACAGTGTCAAAAATTTGGATAGTACCGACCGTTGCCTTCTTTATTGGTCTATGGATGGTGTATTACCAATGGAGCAACCAAGGCCCGCTTATCACGATTGAATTCAAAACGGCAACTGGGCTCGAAGCAGGAAAAACGAAGATAAAAACTCGTGATGTAGATATAGGATTAGTCAAAGATATAAAGCTTACCGAAGACTTAAGCGGTGTGTTAGTCACTGTCAGAATGGATAAAAAGGTTGCGCCAATTCTTCATTCTGACAATCAATTTTGGATTGTTTCACCGAGGGTATCACTTAGTGGTGTATCGGGTTTAGGTACTATTTTATCGGGCCCTTACATCAATATGGCACCTGGATGGGAACAGCAAATGAGTGAAGATTTTATTGCTCTTGTAGCCCCACCAGTAACGCCAGCTGGCACACCAGGTTTACATGTCACGCTAAACAGTAACAGCGAATTTACTTATAAAAAAGGCGATCCGGTCGTTTATAAAGGCATCAAAGTAGGTGAATTTGAAGATATCTATTTTAACTTCGATGAACGAGTGGTTTATTATAATACGTTTATTGAAGCTCCCTATCATAAGCTTATTACTGACAACACCAAGTTTTGGGATATCAGTGGTGTTCAAATGAAACTAGGTGCCAGCGGTGTAACAGTCAACACCGGCAGCTTAGAAACCCTACTCACGAACGGGGTCACATTTGGTATACCAGAAGGAATGCCCGTGGGCAAAACGATTAACGAACGTAGTTTTTTTGATATCCATCCCTCTTACGAGTTGGCATCAGAAGAACGTTATAAATTGAGTGCCCAATACGTCATCCTAGTCAAAGATACCATCCGTGGTTTACAGGTCGGTGCGCCGGTAGAATACAGAGGGTTGATGGTAGGTAAGGTGATATCAATTAACTCTTTGGATAACAACCAAGATCACTTACTCAGGCAAGGCTATGACATACCAGTGGTCATCAGCATTCAACCCGGCAGAGTGCGACAACCAGACGATGCAATTGGCTTAGAATTTGTTCGCAAACAAACCACTCTTTGGATTGAGCAAGGTCTGCGTGCAACATTAAAAACAGGTAATCTTTTAACCGGCGCCTTGTTTGTTGACTTGCAGCATTATCCTGACGCGCCCACTTTTGAATCTCAAAGTTTGCTAGGCTTTGAGGTTGTTCCCACCATGACAGGAGAATTCTCGGAAATCACCGCTAAGGTTACTGCTATATTAGACAACATTAACGAAATCAAACTAAAAGCTATTTCTGATAACGCTAATAATACGTTGTCACAAATAGCGCAGGCAGCAGAAGCACTTCAAGACACAGCAAACTCTGCCGAACGTCTACTAACCGCTGTGCATGAAGACAAAGTCAGCAATGCGTTGACTCAAACCCTTGAAAATTTATCCACTTTAAGCAAAGATTTCTCAGCCGATTCTGAGACTTACAAAGAGGTCAATCGCACCATGCAGTCATTGCAAAGCACACTAAAGGATTTACAGCCTTTACTGTTACAGCTCAATAGCACACCCAATAGTTTCATTTTTACTGATGGCAATGGTCCAAGATTGGTCCCCAAGGCTAAAGTAAACCTTGATGAAGGAGCGCAAAATTAATATGAAAACAGTAATGATTTGTTTATGCATGGCGTTATTGAGTAGCTGCACGTCTAAACCACTAAGTGTGCACTATTACTTATTACATACTCCAGATAATAACGTGTCGCATCCAGTTGATGAGTCAAAACCTACCGTTGTTTTGCAGTTAATCAATGTTGCAGACTATTTACAACAATCAAGCCTAGTTATGCAGATTGGCCAACATGAACTTCATTACTCGCACCAAGACGTGTGGGCTGAAAAATTACAAGCCTCATTTTACAATGCCTTGTTAAAAGATTTGAATGTTGCTGGCCAACGCAACTACGTTGCTTCATCGTCACCCAATGTGTCGCTTGCTGTGACTTCCGTTGCTATCACACTAGAGCATTTCCATGCCACCGATGTATCGACTGTTGTAAGTTCTGGGCAATATTGGTTGTCAGAAAACATGACTTCAACCAATCAAAGAAAAAGCGTCGTGGCATCGAGTCATTCATTCTTTTTTGAATCAGAATTAAAGCAGGATGGATATTCTCATGCTGTTAAACAATTAAGGACATTGATTACCCGCTTGGCAAAACAAATTGAAACGGATATTGCGGCTCCGCCGAATAATTAGAGAATGTTTATGAATGTTAAAAAACTGATTTATAATTATTTAAGTAATGGTGTGGTGCAGTCCAGTAATTCAGAGTTAAACCGACAGATCCTTGTTGCTAATTTATTTGGTTTTATTGGTTATACTA
>NZ_CAJXPA010000081.1 GCF_913058035.1 uncultured Paraglaciecola sp.
TTCACCGTTCATTCATGCCCATCTGTGACGCTTTACTCGGATAGTATCAAAATAATAGTAAGTTCCAATTGGTTATGGATGGATTTGTAATTCATGCTTTACCGTTACGGACTAACGCGGGTTTGACTGTTTCCTGGCCTCGATGGTTTGTCCGAGCATTTGGAATGGCTAAGAGTGGAGAAGTATTGACCAAACAAAGTGTTGAACCGGACAAGCCGGTGAACGCGGCGTTAATGCCCCCTTTACGGCGATAGCTCCACCAAAAAGGCAAAACCCTCAATGACCGCAGATCGCTCATTACAGACAGTCATCGTTGACGCGATTTACTCTTAAAATGTAAGCTTAAGCGCTAACAAATTATCTTTGGGATATCCCTCAACTTTGTTGTGTATTGCGGCGACAAAAAAGCTCGTCGCATAGCAAACTTTTGCTCAAATCCTTTCGCTGCAATATGCACTGTTGAGCGTCCATATCGTGCGTTGATGGTGTCCATACAAGCCATGAGTTTGGTGTTGTCATTTGAGGGTGTGAACAAATCGTATTGAAATAGCTCTTCATTGTGTAAATCCATCAAACCCACCCCGCATTTGTAATAACGCACATGAGGTTTGTATAGCTGCGACATGGCAATTTCAATGACCTTAAGAATATTACGAGTGTCATTAGTGGGTACAGCAAAGTGATGAAAGTACGACTTCCTAAAATAGTCTTCAGTATCATGGGGTGAGCTAGTTGCAAACAGGGTCATGCTACTCGTCAGACTTTTCTGCTTGCGTAGCTTTGTTGCCACAACTTCAGCATGGCTGGCTAAGGCGCTTCGTAGTTCTTCAAAATCAGTAATGCGCTGTCCGAAGCTGCGTGTGCTGTATATTTCTTTTTTAGCGCCACGCACTGTATCCCAAGTGTGTCGCACTTCACCGTTTAACTCTCGCACTGTGTTTTCAACTAAAATTGAGAACTCTTTTCTAATTTGAGTGGGGTCTCTATTAGCCAATTCCCAAGCGGTATTAACGCCCAGCATATTTAAACGTCTACCGAGGCGATTACCAATACCCCAGACATCAGTTACAGCCATCTTTGATAGCACTGTTTTTCGTATTTCCTTAGTATCAAGAACGGCCACGCCTTTGAACCCTTCCATTTTTTTAGCAGCATGATTAGCGACTTTGGCTAAGGTTGGTGTTGGGCCGATGCCTACACAGATAGGCAATCGTACTTCGCGCCAAACGGCTTTTCTTATCTGCATCCCCAGCGTTCCCCAACCTTCCTTAGGCGCGTTGGCCTGCTTGCCGTAATACAAAAAGCACTCATCAATGGAATAGACATTAATGTCCGGGGCAAAGCGTGCACAGGTATCCATCATGCGTTGGCTTAAATCGGCATATAGCTCATAGTTACTTGAGCGTATGACAGCACCAGCCGCTTCTAGCTCTTTCTTTACCTGAAAGTAAGGTACAAACTTCTTTCCAATCCCCATACGCTTGGCAATACCGCACGCGGCACATATACAACCATCGTTGTTTGTTAACACCACAACAGGTTTTTTACGAATGCTTGGGTCAAAGACCTTTTCGCAACTGGCATACATGCTGTTCACGTCACACAATGCGTACACTAGAGCTGCTTTTTGAAAGGACGGTGCAATCTTATTGAGCGTGTGACAACGCCTTCAATCTGAAACTCATCCCCTTCCCTTAAATAATAGGGTGGTAGGTTCTTACCTGAAGACAATAAGCAGCGCTGTACCTTGTCAATTTTCTTGCACACAAAAACCCCGTTGAGGTTTGCCACCACAACATCTTGGTCTTGAATATTTTGAGCACGGTCAACAATCAGTAAATCACCAGAGAAGATACCGTCCCCCATCATAGATTCACCTTCGGCAAAACCAATGTAAGTTGCGGATGGGTGGTCTATGAGAAGCTGGTCTAAATCAAGATTAAGCTGAGTATATTCTGCCGCAGGAGACTCAAAACCGATGATACCTGCGGATGCTTTAATTGGGATAAATTTCAACATACTGTAATTATATACAGTATTATTTTATTTGATATTAACTTCGTCATTATTTTTTGTATTGTATTCATTCGCTAATTTTTATCCTTCAGAAAAGTGGTAAAACCGAAGGTAAACGAAGTGTGCAATTTGACGATTAAGCAGGTTTAACCTAGGTTTATAATTCAACTTAAGGATGAGAATCATGTCACATAGTTATAATCCCCCTGCAATGCTAGTCAAAACTTGGCTGTATATTCTAACTTCAGCTGATGAAAATGAGGCAAGGCGACACGCCAAAAAAATGTTGAATGACGCTTTTGGAAGTGTTGAATTCGCAATCATGTACTTGGAAAATCACGAAGAAAAAATTGAGGGCTTAGGTGAAATTGCTCTGACTAGATATAAGCAAGAAGCAGGTTAAGGACTCAGCAACTCCAAGGTCGGCATTTGAGATGGCGGAAATTAAGGTCTTTTTAAACAATTGCTGGTTTGTGCTAATTGCAGCCGTTTTCTGACTGGCAGCTTCGAGCGATCAACGGACTGTCAGGATTCTTTACACATTTTAGCGTTTACCAATGTAAGCAGACGATCAGTGTTTTCGTGTTGTTTCAAATATTAGAATATGTTCTTGATGTTGTATTTTATGCACCATCTGGCTCCTTTGAGCGATGAATCGACATATTTAAAAGCGTTAAAAGAGAGAAATTCATCTCTTTTAGCTGCATAAAATACTTGTTGAATGACTCAGGGCGTGAAGCGGTCATACGATTGAATAAAACGTGACTGGTAAGCGATTGAGCATAGGAGTCGTTGAGTAACCTCGGTAAAAGTCAAAAATTGGCTCATCGCAGCCGTTCACAGTAAAATGATATCTGACTCAACCCATCAAACACTGGGCAGTCAACATCATGACTGACATGCCATCAATCGTCACCCTTTCACCGCCTTATTAGTAAACCACGGCAAATCAAGTGATGGCAGTGCCCTTGGATGGCACGCGCAATCTCATGACAATTTAATCCAAATGGATGAGTCATGTTTTTTTACACTTCCATATGTTGGCAATATTAAAATTCAGCTAACACATTGTTTTATATTGAATAAATATTTCTGGCGTGATTATTGTGTGCAATTTCGGTAGGCTCAGTATCAGTATATTGTACCTAATATGAAGGTATAGGCTGTTGCCTCTTCAGGAAAATAGCGCTTATTCACTGTGATCTACAGCGTTGATTAATACGTAAAATTTTTTGGTGGAAAAATCTAACCCCACGATGGTCACCCCACAATGGGGTCATTACATTACATTAAACGGAAGTAGATGATGAAAAACATATTATTAAAAACATGCTTAACCGCTTTGGCTTTGTCTGTCGCTGGTTTAGCCAATGCACAAGCTGCAGATATGACCCCTGACCAAATGCTCACGTATTCTGTGATTTCAGGAGGTGCGGTGAATATAGCAGCACAACCTGATTATGTGACGTCCCCCAATGTTGGCGGACATCTCGCTGGACAAGCGGCCGTTACTATCGGTGCCTTTACGACCGTCAATGATATTTATGCTGGCGCTGCGGTTACTACAGGTGCCTCGTCAAGAGTTAAGCAAATCCACGCTGGAGCTGCCGCGGGAGTGGGGGCTAACGCCTACGCTCATGACGTTGACGCGGGCGCCGCAGTGGTCGTCGGTGCCAATGGGCAAGTCGGCACGATAACAGCTGGCGCAGCCATCACATTGGGCGCCGGTGTGGGTCACATGGTTGCCGAAGATTATGCAGGAGTCGTCACCCGTGGGGCGGGTAGCAAAATGGAATATTCAGGTGACTACACAACTTGGAAAAATGCTGCAGGCACAGCAACAGGCAAAATAAAGAAAGCCGACGATATGGCAGTTGCTATGAGTAATATTGATACTATGCTCGCGCGGACAGGGGAAGTAACTCCGTACAATGTCAATACTAATACGGACCTGTCCAATTCGTATATTGGAACTTTCGGCAATGCTACAACAGTTCACTACAGTGCGATAAATCTGCAGGCGAATACTGATTTGGAAATAAGAGGCAACGTGACGGTAATCACCAGTGAGGCAATGACTATTGGGGCTGGGGCTAATATTGAGTTGGTTGACGATGCGACTGTCACATGGATATTGGGTGGTTCGCTCAATCTTGGAGCAGGGTCTAAATTTAGTGGCGAAACGTATGTGAAAGGCGCGGTTAATGGCGCGACGAGCGATGTCACATGTGGGAATTTATATGCGATAGGCGCGGTGAGTCTTCGCACGGTTGGCGTTAGTTGTTACACACCCGCACCGGTAAGCTGCACCTGGCCTGATATTTGGTACGAGCCGGGTTCATACATTTCGTACGGTCGTACAAGTAACGGCGAATGCTATCCCCCGCAGCCTCAACCGCCTTCAGATCGGTTTTGAGACAGCTTCACAGCTGTATCAAATTTATGACGCCTATGACATAGTTTACATTGCCCTAATGCAGGGCATTGGCTACGTTTAATATCATTGGGTGGTTGCTGTTGTCACACGTTGCATGTATCGGTTATCCACCGCTAGCGTCACGGATTTAAGATATATATATAGCTTTAGATAGCCCAAATGAACTGGGAGACGCTACGTTTATCATGGAGGTGTAATCCTTAGCTCCCAGGCCAGCCTTGACCCATCGCTGCCAACGTTTTACATACTGACCTAAGGCTAAAGCCATCTCATCTGAGGTGGCTTTTTTCTTTCTTAGTTGCTCATAAAGCTGCCTGTAGTGTAAAACGTGTTTTTCTACCGTCTTTGCTGCGACGGTTAATTGTTTGCCATCAAAATGGTAACCGAGAAAATCAAAGCCTTTTGATATTTTACCAATAAAGGTTTTATCCGGCGCTTGCTCGACTTTTAATTGATGAAAGTGTTGATTGACGGTTCTCACCGCTTTGCGCAAGTGCCAGCGGGTTTTGGCCAATACAATCACGTCATCCATGTACCTGCGATAAAAATAGCGGGTGTCACCTGCCATCTGCTCATCTAAGGCTTTTAAGTAATACGCTGCGATTACCGGTGATAAGGGGCAACCTCGCGATATACCGCAAGTAATGGACTTAAACGTACCGCCCCTTTCAACACTGCGTTTCACAAACTGCACTAACAAGCGCCAGATAAACGGGTCGGTGATGTCTTTATCCAATTGCTTGAGCAATATCGTATGGTCAATGGACTCATAGTAGCCCTTCACATCGGTTTTCATAACATAAGTATAATCAGGCAGGGCTGCTTGCAGAGCACTCACGGTGGCTTTTAGTCCCCCATGCCCTTTGATATGAGTACACAGTGAGGATAATGCTAAGGCATCCGGTAAGGCCATGGCTAACATCTTTAATACCAGCGCATCTTGTGATGACCACAAATGAAGGGTTTCACCATCGGCTTTGGTGACAACGCTCAACGGCATGAAGGTGTAATCTTGTCTGTTGAGTGTTTGCAGCAGTTCACCACGGATAGTGTGCCAGTGAAAACGCAGGTGCCAAATATCGGCATTGGCGGGAAAGTTACGCCGCTGCTTACACAACCATAAATAAGCGGTATCGAGAGTGACTTCGGTGAAAACATGTTGGGTATCTAGCATGGCTTAAGCATAGCTGAATGGCGGCTAAGGGAACAAACTTGGATTATTTTCAGAAAAACTGAATGACCGGTTTTGGCACTTAGGCGACAGACGGCAAAGGGGAATCAGGAAACATTGCTCTGGCTTGTTTCTGCCAACTGTTAGTAAACACCGATGTATAAATCAGTCTACTCATACTCCTTTTGCAATACAGTGGGCTAATAGATAAGTAAAAAGTCCATCTATTGAAACCAGAGTCTACTAGTTTATCGAATAAACAAATAAATGGGGCGGCAAACCCGCCCTCTTGCCACTAAAGATCTTTGGTTATGTTTTCGATATAACTATCCCAATCTTCTTGCTCTTCATCACTCAAAGCGCTTTTTTCTTGATACTCACGGCATTCACCTGTCGAATTAATCTGAGTGGCTCTATATAATATGCTCTCACCACAAAAACGACTTGTATCATATTTTTCTTCATCGTCACTGCATGAATTACAAACCTGTGCTATCGGTTCTTCTATATCGTCACTACTAAAAAGCGGTTGACCATGAACTGTTTTTTCACCACATATTTCACATTCTGGAGTAAAAGCTTCGGAAATAGCATGACTAATAAAGTGACTGGACAAACACTTTAAAGGTGAATCCTTCATGCTATTAATGACTTCTACAAGTGTCGAGTTATCTAACTCACTTCCTTAATGATAAAAAGTAAATTTATCTTCAATGGGTAAGTTATCATTGTCAGCTAAAAGTGCTTTTTTACTTTTCTATCCTAAAGCACCAGATATGGCAGCATGCGCATGGGATGAACCAAGTTTTTTCTGGTTTAAGTTGTTGATACTTTCTTGAAGGTATTTACTTGCTTTTTTGATTACATCAGACATTTTAACGTCCCCTATTAAGGCTGGTGCAATTGGTAGATGAGTATTAAAACGAACCGCACCAGCAAAATGAGATTACGTTAAATAAATCTTACAGTGATAATGTCGCTTGAGTTTGCTCATAACCAAGGTTGACTGGACCTTCGAAAAGGTTAGCGCACAACGTCACTGTCTGTCTGTCAATTATGAGATAAAATGAGTTGCCGGGAATGACACTCAGGCGACGGACGGCTAAGAGCGTTCAACGGATACTCGTCTGGGTGGCGTCGTATTAAAAGGTCACACTGAGTTAGCAGTCTATCAAAGAACACATTTTCAATGTGTTCTTTCCCCTTGATTTAAGGGACGAGGCACCACTACAAAAACTGCATAAATGTGCAGCTATTTGTTTATCCGATCTTAAGTATAACCCTGCATTCACCAAGCAATTTTACAAAGTCGATTAGACAAATCTCTGACGTGGGCCAGCTATGTTGTAGGGTTGTATGTTATTGGTCGTGATGTGAAAAGTAGGGTATTTCCAAATTTAGTTAAACCTACGCCTCAATGTTTCTCTTACTGGAAAAAGGATATCGTTAGGCTAAGGACCAAACATATGTCTCAAACAAATAAGCAGCTAATATAATTCCGACCACATTGATTGTAAGAGCCAAAAGAATTTTCCACCGTGTCCAGTAATTAGTTGAGTCTGTGTGTGTGCCGGATGACTCGAAAGGATTTTTATTGACGGCGACTACTTGTAGAGGCTCATCTAAAGCCCGCAGTAGTTCATCTCGTTTTTTTTCGGTATACCTACAATTTGCAACTGTAATTCTGTAATTTGCGACATAGTAAGGAATGTGTGCTGAAGCGTAAATACCGAGAATAAAGACGTAATATTTCGCCTTATGCCAGCTACTAGCCCAAAAACCCTCAGGTTCGGGATAAGACAAAACCAATATGAAGCTCGCTACAACCAAATGAAGTAATGTCCAGGGTATTAATATAAAGTATTTTAAACGCTTAATGTCCCTAACAGCCAGCTCATCGACCCATTCCTCGTTTTGCACTTTTGCCTCGTAAGCGCTTCTTTGTCTGGTTTCAGCTTGCACTTGGCATAAATCTGGATTTTGACGAATATAATCTGCGCAGCCACGTCCATAGGATCTGCGCATCTCTTTGTCTTCAAAGGGGACATGAGCCATAGAGATAACTACGCCATTATCATTAAAGACAAAATGCACTTTCGGTTCCGCTCTATAAGTGAAGGTAAATCCTTTCGTTTCATGACTAATGAAAAAAGATGAGTGGCAGGCTTCATCAACTCCAGCACCGTAAGCCGTATCAAGCATATACTGCGATGTAGCACCCTCGATATGTTCTTGGGCGATTCGTGCAAGAAAACCATCAATTATCAACTGCCTTACCTGGGCATGGTACATATGGCTTGGCCTACAGCTATATGTAAGGCTGCCATCTTCGTTTAGAGTATAATCATATTGGGCAACGTCGTATTCTAAATTATAGCCCCAGCCATATGCGTACTGTAGCTGTTGTTGCACGGCATCATAATGCCGACGGTCTCGCTCGTTCAATATGCTGCGACGGCAGGTAGGACAATGATCCCATAGGTTGCCTGAATAGTTGCAAAGATATGAATCATAGCAACGTTCGCAGTTTCTAATGTGGGACAAAGATATATTCAACTTTGTTGTTATAGAATTTTTCAAAACTAACTATAACCTAATCGTAAGCATCAAACATCCAGTTTTTTGTAAGGGCGATTGTTCCTTAATCTGTAAATTAATGACAAAGCAGTTGCAGGTTTTTCTACCACACTTAAAATGTCATAGGCCTAGTACATGGCCTATTTTTCTCCGGCAAATAACCACATTTATTCTTTGCGCGTCCCCGTCGTATTTAAGACTATTTCGTCAACGAGTCAAAAAAATTTACATACCCACCCAACCAGATTTACCAAGCGATTTACTAAGCCATCCATAATAAATTAACTCAATAAAATGACGAACTGGGCTTTGATTAAGAGATAAATCAAAGGATTGATATCATGCCCCAGCCTCGCAGTAGTCAAATTAGCTTATCGGACACCCCTGTTTTATCACTGCGTTTCTCGCCGTGTAATGCGTTCTTTCTTATGCGGTGTGGATAGTTATTCAGGCAAAAGTTATGAATATCGTCGTGGATGGGGTAGGTCAACTATTTTTGTACTTACCTTTAGTATTCTCCATTGATATATGTGCTTATGTCGTAATGAGTGATCACGTGCACGTGGTGTTAAGCTAAATGAGCATATCGACACAGAAGCGAACAAAGAAGATGACTGTTCAGGCAGCTTTTGGGAAGGACGTTTAAGTCATCGACTTTATTAGATAAAGCCGCATTAATGGCCTGAATGGCTTATGTTGATTTAAACCCCATTCGAGCCAAAATAGCAAGTACACCCGAAACGTCAAAACACACCAGAATTTAAAAGCGTTTAGAATCGATAAAACAACCCGCTTCACATTTATTGATACCCTTTGTCGGTAATCCTAGACAAGATATGCTCAAAGGTATCGGCTTTTTACTCAAGGGTTAGTGTGAGTTAGTGGACATCACAGACAGAATCATCAGAAACCACCAAGCAGGACAAATTGACCATCAACCACAGCCCATATTGCAAAGGTTAGGCTTATCAAATGAACAATGCCTCACCTTGACGACAGAGTTTGAAAAACACTGTTGTTATGTAGCTGATGCGGAAATGATGATGAAGCAATTAAAAGTACACACAGGTCACCAACGTATTCGCCAAATGGGCAAAGCCAAAACGCTGCTGTGCCGCGCATAACGTTAATCAAACAACCGCTAACTCACTAATCTATAACCAATAAGGCACAGTGACACCTAAAAACTGTTGATAGCCAATTGTTTGTTTAAATGATATTTAAACGTTAACTATCTTCGTCATAACCCATTTAACTCCATTCATTTAACTCCATCCATTGGGTTACCGACATCAACTTTGCACGATCCCTCAAACTTGGGATATTAATATAGGTGGCTGGGTAAATACGTCTTGCTCTAATCCGATTCATAACATGGTAAAAGGTATGTTCATTTTTGATTCTTGGCTGTACCGGTATAATGGGCAAAAGTGACTCTATCTATAAAATGAGAGTAGATTCAAAATGTTTATTAGACGGGTGATTTGCCTCCTATTTCTTTCAAATATTAAAGCAAGCAATCCATTCAAAACCAGATTATATGACCTTAAAAAGTGGTCAATTGTTGTCTCGTTTGTATGCACTTAAGACTCATTATTAAGGATAAGCCCTTTAACAAAAGTTGAGGTACAAACTAGATTTAATTCTCTTTCAATTATGTAGGGTTATTACTTACCCTTAATACATATTTTTTCAAGATCTACTTGTGAAGTTGGCATTATATGCCCTTCAATTAAAATGGGTTCATCGTATATTTCCCAACGTTTTAATTCAGCATCTGATACTTTTGGCATAAATAATCCGGTGTAACCCCAAATTAAATCAAAAATTGGTGTTATCCAATTGGCAAACGCAAAAGGTGCATAAAGTATGGTTGGCACACCTAATGTACCGCTGACAAACACAGCGCCGGAATTCCAAGGGATCAATGGAGCACTCATAGTTGCCCCATCTTCGATGATACGAGACACGTTGGTAGCCGATAATCCTCTTCCTCTAAAGGCAGGAGTAAACATCCGGCCTGTAATTGTATAAGCAATAAAAGCGTTACTTGCTAAATTAAGGCCTAAAACAGCCGCTAATGTGGTCAGAACTAGCGTAAATCGACCTTTAACTCTTCTCATCACTTCATGGATTAAGGAGTCTAGGCATCCAATTTTTTCCAGCACTCCCCCAAAGGCCATGGCTATCATTATTAATGAGATAACCCACATCATCGACATTATCCCTCCTTTTGATAATAATATATCGACCTGTGAATTACCTGTGTTTGCGTTGTAGCCCGTCATCATGGTGGTAGTCACATCACCAAAAGATGCATCCTGAATAAATATAGCAACCAAATTTGCAGTGATAACACCTAAGAACAAACTTGGAAGTGGTGCCATTTTTTTCCAAACTGTAATGCCGATGACTATTGGAGGTAACAACAAAAATACGTTCAAATTAAAATGTTCGCTTAACACCAGTTCTAATATCTCAATCTGATCACCATCATTAATTTGACCGGAGTATTCAAACCCCAAAAAGGTATAAATAACGATTGCAATTGTCATTGCTGGAATTGTGCTCGGTAGCATATTGCGTATATGATCATAAAGATTTACACCAACAATTGCGGCTGCAAAATTAGTCGTATCTGATAATGGCGACATTTTATCACCAAACCAAGCACCTGAAACTATTGCACCGGCTGTAATATATAACGGTATTCCCATACTTTCACCGATACCCAATAATGCCAGCCCCATTGTTCCCACCGTTCCCCATGAGGTACCAGTAAATACAGATACCACAGCACATATAATACATGTCGCTGGTAAAAAAAAACTGGGACTTAAAATTGTCAAACCTAGGGTGGTTAGTAATGGCACTGTGCCACATAAAATCCACGTTCCTATAGTCATACCAACAACCAAAAAAATGCCTAGTACAGGAATTGATGTTGTCACATTTTTAACTAAGCCAGTTTGCATTTCCGCCCAGGTATAACCATGTAATTTGCCAAGGATCACGGTGATAAATATCCCAAACACCAAGGGAATGTGCGGCGCTCCTTTGACAATGAATATTTGGTACATAAGTATTACGAGTGTTGAAGCTATAGCAAAGAGTGCTGAAGCCCAATGGACGTTTTTTTTAATTATATTCATAGCCACATAACCAGTTATTTATACACTTTTTAATGAAATTAGCACCTCAATCGCCACATGTCGATAACATTGTAGACATGACTAATTTCATTTTTCAGGGTGAATTATTTAATTTAATTCAATTCAATTCAATTCATAGGAAGGTTTGTCATCCTTTTAGATTCCACATGTAAAAAATATTTCAGATACCAGATACCAGATACCAGACACTAGAGACTACCGAGACAGACAGCCACAATAATGTCATGGTTTAAACAGTCAATCTAACTAGTACCGATTAAGTTTTGCGTATATGTTTTAGTCGTGAAAGGGTAATTTTCGAAGATATGGTGGTAAACAATTGTTTTTGGCATTCGGGATGAATATTTATTAATAAACGGGCATCACTTCACCTCCTCAGATTTGAACGCTTTATATTTGTAGGGTGGTTAGGCTTGATTCAGTAATTCTTTGGCTTTGCCCATTCCTTGTATTCGTTTACGGTGAGTGTGGGCTTTAAGTTGCTTCATCATTTGCTCTGCCCCTGCTGCATAAAAAAGTACTTTTCAGATTCTGTGGTTAAGGTAAGCCATTATTCGGCAGCTAATCCGAGTCTTGGAAATTTGCGGTTTTAATAAAGCCCGTTTTGTCTTCCCGTATACAACGCACAGTGTTATCTACTCATCATCATAAACAATAGCAATATTCATAACTGGTTTGCGCAACGTATCTTCATTGGGTAAAAAATACCATTTTATTTTACCTATACTCGTTACCTGTTAGGGTGCACGGATTTCTTGACACTACTCAGTTGGATATTACTTTTATGAAGTGAGCAATTTTATTCTTCTTACTCTTACCCGTGTTTGCGAGTCTTCTGGGAGGCTGCGAGCCACGACAAGCGACTCGCGATTTAGAGATTGCGCATGGTGATATTGAGTCACCTCCTCTACACGTGTGGGCTGGCGATGAAGATTTAAATGAAGGTGACACTGATTTTTTAACTGTTATCGATTCCGATCCGAAAAGCACGACCTATGGAAACGTGATTACAACCACACCTATAGGTGTCGCTGGAACGAATCCTCATTATGCCGAACATTTAGCTCCAAGGGGAGCCCTGCTTTTTGCTAATGGCTACGATTCAGGTCGGACGTTCCTGTTTGATTTCTCCGCTCGTAGGTCTCCCGAACTCAAATGCGAATTGGGCCAACTAGATAACTTCAACTTCCCGCATAGTTTCCTGAGGTTAGATGATGAAACGTTACTGGCGACTCTCCAATATGGAGACGGGAGCGAAGCAGGTAATCCAGGTGGACTTGTTAGATTTGATTCATCAGCGACTTTGATTGATATCGCAAGTGCCAAGGACCCTGCCTTTGAGGGATAGGTCACCCGCCCATTCGCGGTCGAGGCTATTCCCGAGTTGGACCGAGTTGTGACTACCGGTCGAACCATGAATATATTTACAGAACAGGCAGCAGATATTGTTCAGATTTGGAGTTTGTCAGACTTAAACCTTCTAAAAATACTGCGGGCCCCCAGAGTGGCTCCTGTTGCCAGTTCCGAATGTGTTTTAGGTATCGGTGTCATTTGTGATACGGAACAATATCCGGCAGAGGCACAACCATTCGAAAGTCGTGTGATGGCAGACGGTTCGGTGCTGATGAATACCCAATGTGCGGTTTATAGCGGATCAGTGATATTAATACTGAAGAACTCAACATTGAACTCATGCCGAACTATCCCGAACTATCCCGAACTATCTGGGTGCGCTGTGCCTGCGGTAATAGGCCATTACTACATTCTTCCAGCGACTGTCGGAGAAACAGTCATTATTCTGGATATGAGTAATCCGGAAGATATCAAAGAAGTCAGCCGATTCGCTACTCCGGGGTAGCAGTTGATCCCAAAAAACCGCGAGTCGTCTTCACATCTTCTGGGCCATCGCTCACCAATACGGTGCTAATGCTTAATTTTAATGTGGAAACTGGAGAATTGTCATTGGACGAAAGATTCGGTTCAAAAGAATTCCCCAGAGCTGGCCTTTCGTTTTACCGTGAGTCATGGCCGCATGGAGAGACAGGCACCGCTATTCCTCATGCCGCGTTCTTTGGTACTAACTGAAGAATTTCGAGGCAGTATAACAAGCTTAAGCTGCGGACTCGCAGGACGGTCATCGTCGATCTGAATCAATCTGCGGGTCACCCATAAGTCAAAGATGCTGACTAGGGGGATTGATCGTTCAACCGCTAGTCAGTAACGGTTTCTCTACGTTAAGTTTACTGAGATAGCGGTCGTTCATTACATTCGAAATCAAGGCTTATCAATTAAAAATGGTTAACTTGCTAAGCAGCCTTTCGCTATGGGCCTTTAATGTAAAGTTTAGCATTGGCTATATCAATAATACTGTTCAGTTGAATCAAGTGTTTATTCCCTAATATTCCAATCACGGGTGGTTGGCCTTCAACGTTAACGGCATTCATTAATGCTGAAAAATCAGTAATCAGGAAATCATCGATAACCATTTCATTACCAATCAAAACCTTTCCATTTCTATATACTTTCATCGGCAGCTCAACACCCTCAGCAATAATAGTTTTTGCGGTAGGGTGGTTTTCTAACTGGAAACCATATTGAATTAAAGCAGACTCATCCAAAACGAGTTCAGGGGAGCCTGTATCGACAATAAGTCTGACGACATTTTCACTCAACTGAACATCAACAAAATTGAACCCCATTGGCGATTTATATAACTCAATCACTTCATATTTAACGGTAGTTGATTTGCTCAGCAATAACTCAGTGTCATTCTTATTTTCAGGAATAAGTAGTTGTGCCTTTTTTACATCCAACAAAGCGTTCAAATGGGAAAGCGCATCATAACCAATAAGTCCCATAATATTAGGTGCAAATCGCCCAGAAGATTCATTAGAGTAAATAGATTTGATATTCAACTGTGCTTGCCCGATCGAAAATTGTGTTATATCAACAGAGAATGTTTCAATTATTCCTGTTTCTTCGCTACCTATTGCCACACCATCAATTTTTGCTTTGCCTTTAGTTATGCCAAAAACATTAAGTTTATTAGTATCAATTACAGTACCCGTTGCACCAGTATCAAGAATGAACTTTGCATTAACGTGATTTATCGATGCTTCTATTTCAAGATAACCTTCATGGGTTTTGTGAAGAGGAATAACCTGCATTTTTGCATTTAGCAAATGTGGAAAGGCTAACGAAATAGCGAATATAAATGATATGAAATTTTTCAAGCAACGTTCCTTTTGTTATTTTTAAAGCTCTGAGAGTCTAACTTTCCACCTTAGTTCTTAATTTTATATTATTCGAAATTGTTTCTTTGAGGTTACTTTTACATTAATTTGTCTTATGTCCACTTTCTACTATTTGGTGTCGTTCAATGTTCTAAGCGGCTTCGTATGCAATCGGCATATGGCCTGCGGATAGAGGAAGTCGAAGTTGAAGAGTTTAGCAGCAAAATACAGCAATATAATTCTTCGTTTGTATGTCTGCTATGTCGGCAGACTGTGTAAAAACTATTGATCACCTTTTGGTCTAAGTACGTGATGTTTATGATCAATCAGTCTTAGCCACCGATCCAACTTTAAGACCGAATTTAGTATAATAAAATGGTAAGCCAAACCAGAGTATGTCTAACATGTCTCACCATATTAAAGGTCAACCAAGACACCAATCGACACTCTTCCCAGAATCAATAGATGACTTTGTTACCGAAGATAATCCAGTTCGAGTTATCGATATGTTTGTTGACCACCTTGATTTATTAGACTTAGGTTTTGAGACCGTTAACCCAAAGCTTACTGGCCGCCCAGGCTATCATCCTTCTACAATGTTAAAACTCTACATCTATGGTTACTTAAATCGCATTCAGTCATCTCGCAGGTTGGAAAAGGAAAGTCACCGCAACGTTGAATTAATGTGGTTGCTTGAGCGTTTAAGACCTGACTTTAAAACTATCGCCAACTTTAGAAAAGATAATGGCAAGGGGATCAAAAATGTCTGCCGCAAGTTTGTTGAGTTATGTCGTCAGCTCAACATGTTTGACGATTCAGCCTTCGCCATCGATGGTAGTAAGTTTAAAGCCGTCAACAACAAATCCAAGAATTATACACCCGCCAAAGTTCAGGCTCATATCGAGCGAACAGAAAAGAGTATTCAACAATACTTAAGTCAAATGGACACCAAAGACGGGGATGAAAAGAATATTGACACCACAATATCTACTTCAAAATTAGCATGGCTTGAGCAACGATTAATTGAGCTTAAAGCACTCGAAATACAAGTGAATGAACACCCAGACAAGCAAGTATCACAAACCGACCCTGATGCACGTTTGATGAAGACGCAACATATGCAAAGACAGGTGTGCTACAACGTGCAAAGCGCTGTGGATACAAAACATCACTTGATTGTTGAACACGATGTCACTATGACAACAGACAGAGGCCAGCTCACCTTAGTGGCAGAGCAAGTCCAAAAAACATTAGGTAAACAAGACATCACTATCATCGCCGACAAGGGGTACTTTAGTCGCAACGATATCAAGGCCACACAAGATTTAGGCATGACGGCAAACGTGCCACAAACTGATACATCAGGCTCAGAAAAAAAAGGTATATTCAACAAATCATTATTTAAATACGATAAAGACAAAGACCTTTATATTTGCCCAGCGGGCGAGGAATTACCGCATCGACGGAACGTAACCGAAGACGGCCTTGAGCAAAAGGTATACGTTAATTTTTATGCTTGCCGAGATTGTAGTATTAGAGATAAATGCACGAAGTCATTAAAAGAGCCAAGGAAAATGAGACGCTGGGTTCACGAAGAAGAGATAGACGCGATGCAGCAGCGGCTCGATGATAATCCAAAGATATCGGTGTTAAGAAGACAAACCGTGGAGCATCCGTTTGGTACGATTAAAATGTGGATGGGCGCGACGCACTTCTTAATGAAGCGTAAAAAGAATGTCAGTATCGAGATGAACCTGCATGTGCTGGCTTATAACCTGAAGAGAATGATGACAATAATGGGGACAACTGGTTTGATGGAGGCCATCAGGCAATAAGGGGGAGATTTAGCCTGAATTCATGAGATAAAACAGCCTCTAATCGTCACATTTATCATTAACAACCCGCCTTAACACTCCAAATCTAAAATTCCGCGCTAACGCTAATAATCAGTGACTAAGTCATTTGGAAGGTTGAGTATCACAGAGGGTAAGATTTGGCGGTTGTAATCCGAGTTTTTACACAGCCTGTCGGAAATGCTGCCATTAGCATAACAACCATTCATTCAGCTCCAATCTTTAACACCTAGTTTCAAGCTTTAATAAACTTGGACATTTATTACCGATGTAATAAGTATACGAATATTGAGGTTATGCATCAGTGGAAATGTCACCCCACGACGTATTATAGCCAATTGTCTTCTAGTATCTTATCGCTATTGGCAGGCAAGGAAATCACGCTGCCATCTTCACCTAATGTAATAGGACCTTGGTAAGCATCGTCTGTGCCTTTAAGGAATAGCGCCTCCATTCCTGGAGCAGGTAGAGCAGGGACAATATGGTAATACATTAAGTGTCGGGCGTTAGCGGCTGCTGCGACTTGGGCCGCTTCGATAGGCGAGGTGTGATAGTCCGGAATATCAAACATCACTTTTGCTAATATTGGCATTTTTTTATTTGCTGCTGTCACTTGGATTAGGTTGATTAATTCATTCGATAAAGCTTCGTGTACTAATAAATCGACATTTTTAGCTGCCATTTCGACATTTTTTGACTTGCTAGTATCGCCACTGATTACTGCCGTACGTCCCTTGTATTCAAAGTGATATCCAACAGCGGGGTGAATGGGTTTATGATCCACTAAGAATGCTTTTACGGTTAGCCCATTTTGCTTAAAGACTGTCAGCATGACGCCTTGTTTGGGTGCAGCAAATTCTGTTGCGATTAAGCCTGCTCCAGATTTTGGTGCAACTAGGTCTGTATGGTGATCATGACGATATTGTGTATCTGCAGCATATGCTAGATTAAATCCATCGACCACTTTTTTGGTACCTTCAGGGCCTATGACAGGTAGTGGTGATGTGTTTGCCGCGTTGACCCAGCGCATCATCCCCAGCTTGCCTAAACTATCAATATGATCTGAATGAAAATGGGTTAATAACTGGGCGCTAATGTTCCCCACAGGGATTTGCATATCTAGTAGGTTGGTGGTGCTGCCAGAACCTGCATCTATCGTAACCAGAGTATTACCTGCAATGATCAATACACAAGGGCCTGAACGAATAGGATCGGGTAGGGGGCTGCCAGCACCACATAAAACAACATGTAAACCATCTTCAAGTGTTGAAATTGGGTTCGTGCCCAAGCGTTGCTCAACTGCCACTTCTGCAATTTTGTACCCAATGTCTGAAGGACTACAAGCGTTTATTATGATGACAAAAAAGAGTGCGATTGCGGGCTTAACCAATTTCATGATGGGTGTTTCCTGTATTAACTAATTTAGCTAATTTAATATAAAATGTATTAGCATTAAGCATGACACTTTTAACGAAAATCAATCAAGATACCACTAAGGCGCAAGCAGAAAGTCGTTGTTGAGCATAGCCAGCATGAAAGCTGTGTAATAATCCATTTCACAGCCTATTATTCGAACTTAATGACCAAACAGTTTACTTGGTGTTGTATTATATTTTGGGACTTTTGGGCGTCATAGTGCTGATCAAGTCTAAGATTAATCCAAGTAAGACTGCTGATTAACGTATTGAGAGCTGCGAAGGTTATGTCATCGTCGATGATAGATTTTGGCAAGATTGTTTGTAACGACGCTCGCTCTAACTCAAAGATCCGGTTATATACTGAATTCAGATATTCCGATCGAAAACGTAGCAAACTCAGGCTTACTCTCACTGGAAATATTACTTCGTAGATTTCGCAGCGATTTTGTAGCAGCTCATTTAATTGTTTACGCCAAGTTGTGGTTTTATATGGCTTGAGATATATGGGAAGCACTCGATTTTCTACATCTGAAGCGATTTCGCGAGTCAAGCTATTCATATCATCAATATTTCGAAAAACAGTACGTATACTTAATTGAGTTTTCTCTGCAATATCCGTGGCAAGGGGGGAATAGTTACCCGAATAAATAAGGTCATGTATAGCTGCTTTAATCATTTCTCTACTACGAATGCTGCGCAGACGGCGGCCATCACTTTTAGTGTCATTATTAACACGTGATGCATTGTTCATAAAACTCAACTCCAAGTAACGAATTAAAACTCACGTTTTGTTAAGGAAGGGCAGGTAAAATTTGGGATACCGTACCATGCATGTATTGGCATGTTGAATGTCGATATATATTATATTTAGACATATGATACATCGATTTTTTTAATTAAGAAATCTAGCATAGTGTTACAAGTATTAAATAATTTGTTGTTCTTCATGCAAATAGTCGAAGCCATACTAGTCACAACTTGAACCTACGGGGTCACCTATTAATTAGGTTTTTTTAAATGAAACATTAGACGAGGGTAGGTCAAAAGTATTAGCCGCACGACGTTAGCTTTGCCGACTGTATGCTGCAGGTTGCTTGGCTGTTAATTTGCCCGGGATTTATACAGATGCATTAAAGTTTAGTTACCCATGACACTTAACTGATTTTCGAGTTATCGATATGACCTGTCAATTTTATAAAATAAGTGTTGAGTCAGTTTTTTGGACTACCGATAACGTCAATAAACAAATGACTTAACTTCTTAACTTCCTTAACTTAACTTTCTTGACTTGACTCCTTTGTGTTTTTCCACAAACACATATCATACAACGAGTCATATATAGGCAATTTGAAAGCATTGCGCAGTGCCTATATATTGTAATTGAAGAGTCTGCTCTAAGTTCGGGTAAAGGCAACTTGTTGCTTGGAGCAGCGGCGGCTTTTAGGCACAGAGGCGGCGGCTGTTTTTATAACAACTGCAGAAGGTGTTGAACCATAATTCAGTATTAAACGTAGTGAATTTAGGTTAAATCATTACACTAAAATACACATTTATTTATGAAAAAGTCGACTAATTTAATTGCTTCGTTTACGTTGTTTTCTGTTATTACGCTCGTTATTTATATTGCGTTTAAGCTTGTCGCTGCCGGTTATTATATCACAGCATTGGTGCCTATTAGTTTGTTGTTAGTTGCCTTAACCATAGGCATTTGGCACATTGCTAAACAAGATTACTACTTATTCATGTCTCTTATACACCTCTGACCCTTCCGACGTATAGCACACACTATACCTACGTAACTCATGCACACTCACAACTACCATAGTCATTGATATGTATA
>NZ_CAJXPA010000082.1 GCF_913058035.1 uncultured Paraglaciecola sp.
AACATTAAATTATCTTTTTCCAAATTAATTAATTGTATTAGGGGTGGCCTATTAAGTTGTTTATTAAGTTGAGCCTATTAAGTTGTTTATTAAGTTGCTGGTTAAGTGTTATTAATCAAGCAACTTGACCCTATTGGTTTAGCGGCGTGCAGCTATCTTTGCTTATTTTCTTTAAAATTGGAGTCAGAGTTAAATTAATTAAATTTACACTGTGCCTTTAAGGTCAAACTCTCGTCAGCAATGCTCTTAAATCAAATAATCTGAACGCAACGTTTTTTGTTTTACTTGATGAGTTATACGTTTGATTTGCTCTGGACTGAGTTGTTGACCAAGTAGCTTAGGGATTTGTGAACCAAGGGTTTTAGTTGCTACAACTGGTATTACTGGTTTCGAAGCTGTTTTTATAAACCAACCCGGTATGGTGACAACTGGGCACACGGCTATTTTCTCACCTGTGGCTTCACTTAACCAAGTGGTTGCCCATTTAGCTTGTCTAATTGCCTGCTCGATAATGCTAATGTCTGTGTAGTTGGGGAATTCAAGAATTTTACCTTTAACATTCACTACGTACTCTTGGGATTTACCCTCTTTAGTTTTAGAGTTGGTGGGCTTTCTTCTGCCTTTGGTTTCAATAGCAAAAACACCGTTGGGGCCGACAACCAGATGATCTATATTGAATTTGTCACATTGAATGTCATGAAATACTTTATAGCCTGTGGCTTCAATATCATATAATTCTGAAGAAACAAACCATTCTGCCTCCAAGCCAAGTCTCAGGTTATTTCTGTATTTTGTGGTTCTTATCGCTTTAACTAAAATGTAGATTATTGCTAATGCTAAAATGGGAATTATTAACCAAGAGATTTCTTTCTCGCTCCCCAAAAGCTTATTTGCTCCAACATAAATAAATGGATAATTAAAAAACATGGTTAGCATGATTAAGTAGCCAAAGAGGTCTGCTGACTTGTCATTAAAATCCGAAAGTACACTTTGCCCAGCGATTCTGCGACTGACACTTATATCAAAAGGTAAACGTTTATTACGCCCAACGGTGAATAAAACAAGTTTCATCACCAAAACAAAAACAATCATTGGAAGCAGGATAGCTATTGGTATAAGTAAACCGTCAAAAATACTCAAAGAGAGGTGGCCGAGTTTGTTGAATGGTTTGCTAATACTTGCGATGGTGTAATATTTTCCATAAATTTCCTTCCTTAAAAATATGGTTAGAATATTATCCGTTTGATGTTGTTTAGTAAAGCAGCGGGCGCAGAGCAGATGATGAAAGAATTCAAAATCCATACCCACCGAAAACGAATAGGTGGGATGAAGCAGGCCAAACGACTGCTATCGTAGGAATACCCAACAAACATTCAAACATCCCATTATTTTGTGCTTTTTTTAATTAACGCCAATTAACAAGACACCCATAATAGTGAGCCACCCCAAAAAATAGTTTTCGGGTTTATTACGATGAGTGTCTTTGTAATTTTTTTAGGTGTCTTTGTAATTTCTTTTCATAATAGTGAGCCCACCCAAAAAATAGTTTTCGGGTTTATTATGATGGGTGTCTTTATAATTTTTATCTTTATAATTTTTAATGGGTGTCTTTATAATTTCTTTTCGCAAAAGATTCGCTACCTAATGATTTGAAGGAAGCGTAATAGTGAATTTACTACCTGACAATTCAGTGGCATTAGAAATCACTAATTTTCCAATATGCCAATCTAATATTCTGGTTACGATAGCTAATCCAATTCCGTGTCCCTTTATGTTATTCATTCTATTTTCTGCTCTAAAGAAAGGTTTGATCACTTCCTTTCTGAGCGCTAATGGGATGCCGTCACCGTTATCTGAAATGTGAATGTTGGCGGTATTATTATGATAATCAAGCTCGATTAAGACTTTACCTCGTCCATAGTTAATCGCATTTTGTATAAGATTATTGACGACCATCTCGATATATTTTGAGTCAGCTAAAATACTGTTGTTATCATGCTTGTTCAAAAACTGTAGTGTTAAGTTATCGGATTGTTTACGGCTTATGCACTTGTGAATAAGCATCGCAAGATCTACTGGCTCTTTTTTGATTTTCAACATGTTTTGATCTAGACGAGCATAACGTAATAGTGTTTCAACCAAAGATGTCATTTCATCTACGTCGTCACTCAGTTGTTGTTCTAATTCGTTTCGTAAGGTTTTATCATGCACTTCTTGTATGGTGTCAATACCAAACCTTATTCTTGCTAATGGTGTGCGTAAGTCATGGGAAACCGCAGTGCTGAGCATTTTCACATCACTCACTAGACTATCTATTCGCTTAGCCATTTGATTAAACTCAAGCTCAATATCACGAATATAAGATATCGAACTCGGCGATATACGTTCATCTAACTTTCCTTCGCCAAATGATTTAGCGGCTAACCTAAGTGCCATAAGTTGTTTAACAAGTGGGTAAGCCCAAAGGAGAAAAATAGATATTAATATTAGATAAAATGCAGCCGTCCAAATGTATTGAGTTACAGAGTAGCTGTTTTTAGGGTTTAACATTGGGGTGCGTAAAATAAGTATTTGTTCTTTAGCGGGCAATAAATAATGGTAAGCCATATTGTCAATGGTCTCTAAAACTACAGGCTCTGCATTGTTCATTTGTTTAATTAAAGCGCGAGGTAAAGGTGAGTCTTTTACATCTTGCAATACCACTGAGTATTGCTTTGAATTCGGCCAATGTGACAAAAAAGCATTTCCATCGCTCGATTCATTCGCTGCCCGTGCTAAATCACTGCCCAGTTGTTTGGCTACATTAGCTGTGTTTGGATTTAATTCAGGAGAGGAAAACTGTTGATAAATGTTATCAAATAACCAGCCCAATCCGAGTGTTGATATTATGACAACGAGAATAAGTGAAAAGCTCAGTGTACGCATATTTTACCAAGCGTCCTTTACAAATAAATAGCCTTTTCCCCAAACCGTTTTAATTCGATAGGGCTGGTTGGGATTATCATTTAATTTTTTACGTAATTTTGAGACGCGTAAATCGACCGAGCGATCAAAACCATCGTATTCAAACCCCCTCAGTAAGATCATCAGCTCATCACGGGTGACCGTTTTACCGGCATGTTGCGCCAGTATCCAGAGTAAATCGAATTCATTGGTAGATATATTCACTGTTTTGTCATCAAGAATGACCGAGCGTGCTTGAGAGTCAATAATAAAACTGCCAAGGGTTAGTTTGATACTATCGTCATTATTAACGTTATCTTCTAATATAGGCTCTTGAAGCGTATCGGGTGATTGACGTTTTAAACATTTTTCTATCCTGGCTAAAAGTGCCCTTGCTCGCAAAGGTTTGGTTAAATAATCATCTGCGCCAGCATCTAAACCTAATACTTCATCTATTTCTTCATCTCTTGCCGTTACCATGATTATTGAGTTGGTAAAGGCAGGCCTTACGGCTTTGCATACATCGAAGCCATCTAAGCCTGGCAACATGCCATCTAGAACAACGATGTCGGGATTATGTTGCTTGATAAAATCAACCGCTAAATCGCCACGGGTTATTACCGACACAGTAAAGCCTTTTAACGCTAAGTATTTTTCCATCCATCGAGCTAAACTTATGTCATCTTCAACAATCAAAATATGTGCGATAGTTTTGTTCAGCTGGTCGCTGTGTTTTTCTGTCATTTTTTATTAGCCAAGTGAATTCGCTTTAAAGTGCGCTCAATACAATTGCATGAATAAGCTTATCAGAATCATTTTCGCATTATTTAGAACCGTAGAAAATAACCTAATCAGTTATGTTTTTTTGGCAATCAATAATATGTACCGATTACCACATAATCCCTTTCTAGCTGACTCTGGTTACTTAACGCAGTTAGTCAGCCAGTATAAAAATGTTATAGGTATTTATCTATTTATTCCGCATTACGCTTAATGCGTGCAATTGTAGTAATTGTTGTTTTCTCAGCTATAAAATCAACTTGCTCATTTAAAGAAAAATAGTCTATTGGCACGAATGTTTTGTAACGTTGACCTTCTGTCGATTGTACTTCTATTAAATCTACAAACTTACCATATTCTTTATTGGCAATAGCACTTCCGACGACTGCGCTTGCGAATTTCAAGCCTCTACTAGCGCCTAGGCCTTGAGCAATAAAATGCCCTATTAAAGAGCCTGTTGCACGCTTAGAAAAACTGGCATCTACTTGTTTTCTCTCAATGCTGACAATTTGGCCAGTATTTATCATTCCGTTTTTACCCGTTAACTCTGACACTTTCGCTGAATTAATACTCGAACATGCTGCCATTGCTAAAAAGCAGGTTACTATCGTTAATTTCTTAATTAAAATCATTTTTTTTCTCTCTTTATAGTAAAATATATTATATTAAAATTATTCTGCCTTTTAGTGACAAAATAGATAAAATTTTCTAAGTCTCGCAGCTGACTGAAGCTATAAATATCGAGCTTAGTCTTGCTAAAATATATATCACTCAGGGCCTCAACTGAGAACCCGGGTGATTGAATGGTGACTAAAGTTCGTTTGTCAGCACTGTTTGAATCAAACCATCAAAAGTTGTTGAACAAGTGTTTACGCCACCGTTACCACAATTAAAAAGCAGAACGATACTTGTATTTGTATCTTCGATGTATACGTTTTGCGCCATGTACCCAAACGTTAATCCAGCATGGGCGTAAACTCGATGACCATCGACTGTGGCTATATCAATACCCAGTCCTGATTTTTCATTAGCACCTTGTGTAATGAGGTTATCTTCGCCAAACAGAGTGTTTTTCACCGTTTCATTGGCAAAACTGTTATCTGTTATTAGCGCTTTAAGAAAGGTAGCCATGTCTTCAACACTTGAAACAACAGGTGAATCGGCCTGACTGGTATTAATTAACATCGGTCTTGTATCAATGACATCACCGTCATCAGTGGTCAAATAACCAGATATAAAATCACCTACGAAAGTTTCACTGCCTTTATAATAGGTGGCTGTCATACCTAGCGGGTCAAAAAAACGATTTCGCATGGCAACAGAATGATGTTCACCCAACACTTCATCCATAATAAGCCCTGCCAACGAATAACCCGAATTCGAATATTGATGACCTTCGCCAGGTAAAAAATAGCCAGGATGGTCAAATATTAATTCGATAAAGTCGATATCAGTTTTAAGCACCTCAGGCGCATCAAGTAATAAGTCGATATACGCATCACCATCGTCAATTTCGTCGTAATTAAATACGCCACTAGTATGGTTTAATAGTTGACGAAAGGTTATCTGATGACTGTTAGCAATGCGCGATAATATATTTTCGCTGAGCCAGGTATCCAATGTGTCATCCAGATTGAGTTGCCCTTCATCGGCTAACTGTGCAGCGAGCAGGGCGATCATTTTTTTACCGACACTGGCTGTGGGGATAGTATCGCCAACTTGCATGGCCTGCTGTGTTTGCACATTAGAAACGCCCGCGCTGCCTATAAAACGAGTTTGTGGTGTTTCTACTAGCAGGATAATGCCCGGTATATCGGTCGATATAAGATCGTCGATCACATCCTGATAATTAACAACTACTGGCGGTGGTATGGGTGGCAGTGGGTCAGGTATGACTTTTGAGCTTTTTCCGCAAGCAGTTAGTTGCAATATCATTGCGCAGGCTAATAATAATTTGAATGAGTGAGTTATAGCCATGTGTTGATGCCTTTATTATGTATATCTAAAAATCTGCATACATAATAAAGAACTGAAGAAAACAATAGCGTACAAAATTATTTAAAAGTGTAGCGTTTTGTAGCTTGGTTATTTGCAGCTTAAAAACGATGTGTGAAAGGTGTTTTCTAGAACACACGCCACGATGAGTGAGACAAACGTTGCGTTGTGTGTACCCAAGCCAATTCCAATACTGAACTAATAATAGATACATTATTATTTTGTGACTTTAAGGTAAAAGTCACATTTTGAGTAACGAAAATATCTGCTTGAAAATTTCCTATATGGCTATTTGACCAACATTTAAGTGGGGTGCTTGCTTGTGTTGAGTAAAGGCAATAGTCACCTTTTTTGACAACCTGCCAACTAACATCGACATTAACAAAACAATCTTGCCCTTGACGCATTGAAACACATTGTGTGGGTTTTATGGCTAATTTAGGTAAAGTAGTTACCTCATCAGCAGATGCGCTGATGCTGATAAGTAGTAATGATAGTAAAAAGGTGCCACTATTTAGGTTGCTCGTATTTGAGGTTTGCTTAGAATACATATTTCACCAATATTCCTGCTTCAGTAATAGAATTTCCATCAACTAGCGGACTATCTGAAATTCCCCTTGGCAAAAGTGTTCCTCTCATAAAACCCTCAAACACCCAGTCTTTACTTATTGGATAATCAAAGCCGACCTGACCAGTATATTCATAGCCTGATTTACCCTTGTATAAAGGTAAACCCTCAACTTCGTTTATCGAATAAAAGAAATTAACCACATCTTCGTTACGATACTCGATACCTGCACTGGTATAAAAATTCCAGTTGTAGAATTGGTAGTTTTGACTTAGCCAAGCTGATGCATAAAGTCCATCACCTCCGCTAGCAGCAGCAGCAATCAATTTAAGATGAGTGTTATTAAAATCACCTAAAACACGTAAGCCTAATTTTGAATGACTTACTCTTGTACTTACATCTTGGGATATTGGTAGTCGGTGCTCTAATTGAGGATGATTCATCGCAACCTGGAGATCATATGACCAGTTCTGAGTATTAAGAAAGTTATATCCAAATGATATGATTGTTGATTGTTGTTTAGATGTGCCACGCGGGAGTTCTATAAATAATCCATATTTTTGATATCTACCATTAGCGAATAAAGCTAAACCAGAGCCATTTGAATCATCATCAAATAAAAACGGATCTGATTTATAACGATAACCTAAGCCGATATCAAAGTATGCGCCGTCTCTAATATTCTTTGTATTACTGCTATTAGCTTCCCCAGCTGCGACTGAATGAGAAGCATTGAATATACTGATAACAAACAGTGACATTAATAATAATCTAATTAAAACTTTCACAAATTTTTTTCCAATAATATTTTTTAAAGTAAAGCGAGAATATAGTAACAGTATAAAAATGACGTAGATCAGTGTACTAAAGTGTAGATAAATGTACGCCTGATATTAATCTATGCCTGATATTAATGTACGCCTGATATTAATGTACAAACGGTTTTCATGATGCCACTTAAGACCAATAATAAGCATAGCCTTACTCTTTCATATCGAATATCAATCAGCGACAAGGTAATAACGTTTTGTTGTTTTAAATAGCGTTTATAGGTCAAACAGAAAATTATTAATAACGGGTCTACGTTAAATAGCTGTTTACCAGAGTCTTGAAAGTGACTATTGTCATGCTTAAATACATTGTTTTACCTATGGTTCATGAAGTGCTGCTTAACTAAGATTAACATGGCTAAATACCAGACTGATAAAATTCCAATTTCTGATTACTAACAGTCATTAGCTATCTCACACCAAAGGCCTAAATTTCTCGTTACAGGTGGAACTGTAAACCCAATTAACTGTCTGTTAACTTAACTCGATGTAGCATGTTTGCACTAACGTTATCTCTTACCGGGTAATTTCAATCTGCCCATAAATTATGGTTGACGGTTATCCGAGCGTAAGTCGAGAAGAATGAAAAATACAGTTGGCCATTCTTTATCTTCTCACAAGGTCATTCGGTTTTTTATTACCCTGTTAGTAGGGATCATGTTTAAGAGGTATTTAGATGAAGCAAAGGGTTACAGGATATGATCTCGCAAGAGCTTTAGCGCTATTTGGCATGGTTATTGTTAACTTTAAAGTCGCAATGAGTGCTGAAACGGGTCATCTATTTCTGATGAACTTTGCAACGCTGCTTGAAGGGCGTGCATCTGCTTTGTTTGTGATGCTAGCAGGTGTGGGTATAACCTTTTTAACCGCTAAAGCAATAAATTCTGCTGATAATACGTTGGTATTAAAAACCCGAATTTCCGTGATAAAACGTGGTTTATTACTGGTGGTCATTGGCCTTCTATTTACGCCAATTTGGGAAGCCGACATTCTTCATTTCTACGGTTTCTATTTCCTATTTGCCGCTGCTATATTTATGTTTCGAGAGAAGTCCTTATTGTGGATAACGATGATCATCGTGATGATTTTTCCAGTGTTGATGCTGCTGTTTAATTTCGAACAGAACTGGGATTGGGAAACATTAACGTATAATAATTTTTGGTCGGTTGATGGAATGATACGGCATATATTTTTTAACGGTTTTCATCCAGTCTTTCCATGGGCCGCTTTTTTGACTTTTGGTATGTGGCTGGGCAGGCAAGACCTTTCCGTAAATTTAGTAAGAAAAAAATTGTTTGTAGGGGCTCTGATGACTTTAGTTATCACTGAATGTAGTTTTTATTATTTAAGAAACATGCTCAACGACGCAGGCGGATCAGCAATGACGTCTGAAGAAATCATATTTCTGTTTTCCACGTCTATTATTCCTCCCTTACCCCAGTACATAGTGTCTGCGGGCAGTTCTGCCGTTTTAGTGTTAATAGCGTGTCTATATTTATCAGAACGATTCTCTGAAACAAAGATCACCCAGTATCTTTATCAAACAGGGCAACTATCTCTTACCTTATATATTGCGCATATCATTGTAGGCATGGGCTTCCTTGAGTCTATTGGACGATTAGAAAACCAAAGTATAGATTTCTCCTTACTTAGCGCGTTGATATTTTGTGCAAGTGGTGTCGCTTTCAGTGTTGTTTGGCTTAAATTTTTTGACGTTGGCCCATTAGAATGGGCCTTTCGAAAAGTGGCGAAATAACAGCGCCACCAAGCTTAATCAGCAATGTAATCGCAACAACAAAAAACATTATAATTTAGCCAGTACCTATTCTGCGTGAGTAGGAGCAATACGATAAAACCGGAAGACATCATGTTTGGGCCATCTATTTTTGCTGCAATACTTATTGCCGCCACACCAATCCAAGCACTAGCAGCACCGGGTAAAGTACACCCAACATTTAATTATGATATTTTTTTGCAAGGCGAAGATGTCGGAGACATGCTGCTTCAGATCATAAAAAAACCACAAGGTGGATATCAAATTTTAGAGAGCACCACGATCCAAAAAAGCAGTGACTGGGATGAAATAAACCTCCGCTAAACAACAAATGAAATGTATTCCCTTGAAAACAATCTCATTAGCGCAGATAGAAAGACCATCGATCAAACAAAAGCCTATTGGTCAAAAATCGATAGCTTGGGTACCGATCTTTGGATGAGTTTTTCAGAAATAAAAGATTTAGCGAACAATTAACGGGACACCCATCATAAAAAATTAACGGGACACCCATCATAGTGTTAACAAGACAGCCATTGTATTGTTACTGATTGTCGGCAAAGCTGACGCGTTCGTTTTTTCATTTTCCCTCGCATGAATGTTCGCCGATTATTTTTGATATTTAGCAGGGTGAAACTGGATTCCTTGGAAGCACTGCTTCGACCAGTTGAACAACTCGACAAGCCGACGCCGCGCGGGACGTCGAGTTTGTTACGCGGTAACCGAGTGCATATCATCATGGACGTGTGAGTGACTAACTTGAAGTGTTTACATAAGGCAGATAATAGCGGTACATCCATATAAATTGACCTGCTAAATATCAAAAATAATTGGATGAAGAACAGAGTTGGCGAGCGGCTTCTTTTTATGAAATACGTCCTGTATTTCACCCTTCGGGCCATCCAGAAGAATTTGTGGTTACTTTATTCTTAGCTGCAGACTAAATTTAAGGATAAATGTAGAACGTACGCAGTGCGGCCCGAAGGGGGAATTACATGGATGTAATTCATAACATAAAGTGACTGGCTCGAAAGGATTCAAGTCAAAAACCATCAAGGATGATGGCGCGAAGCGTGCTTTTCGTTTTTAATAATATGAAATCTGTGGGAACAGTGTCCTTAAAACAATTTTATTGCCTATGCAAAGCTTTATAAAGTCGGCAAACCATAAAATCGACATCATCTCCACTGTGGTACTTCGCTAGAATTTGTTCGGATTGACGCACTATCTCTCGCAACACTTTTATGCGCGTAAAAATGTAATTAAATCACACTTTATTGCGCATAAAATAGTTTTGGAATATAATCGATAATCCAATACATTTGCTTGATGGGTATCTAGTGGAACGATTACTACTTGAAAAACTAATTGCCTGGAAGAATCAAACACAGCGTAAGCCTATTCTTCTTGATGGCGCGCGCCAAACGGGTAAGTCATTTCTGTTAGAAACGTTATTTGGGGTGCACTTCGAGCAAGTTATCCGCTTAGATTTTTTAGAGCAACCTGCATTAGCTAACCTATTTGCGGATTCATTAAATCCACAAGATATACTCGACAACATAGAGCTTGAGCTGAATGTCAGCATTAAGCGAGACAAGGCGCTGATTATTTTCGATGAAATTGGGGAGTGCCAAGCTGCTATCAACTCGTTAAAGTTTTTTTCTGAAAAATGTGCTGATATGTATGTTTGCGCATCAGGCTCTAACATTGGCCTATTAGGCTCATTTCCCGTTGGAAAAGTTGACCTACTTGAGCTTTATCCGCTCACGTTCGAAGAGTTTCTATTAGCGTCAAAACAAGCACCGCTTATCAAAGCATTCGAACAGAGTAAAATGACAACAGTTGCTCATGATAAGTTGTTTAGTCTATTACTTGATTATTATTATGTCGGCGGAATGCCTGAAGCTGTGAATGCATGGTTTGAGACACAAAACACCACAGGTATTTTAGAAAGAACTCAGCAGGTTAATCAAATTCATACTGCTTTGATTGCTGGTTATGAGCGAGATTTTGGTAAGTACTCAGACAAAGTATCGGCACAACATATTCAAGCCATATTTCATAACATTCCTATTCAGCTGTCACAAAACATTGATGATTCGGTTAAGCGCTTTAAATTCAAAGATGTTATTCAGAAAAAAACGAGATATCAGCAGCTAGTAGGGCCAATTAATTGGTTAGATAAATGTAAATTATTGTCTAAATGCCAACCTATCGATTGCCAACCTAGCTCACCATTGCCAGCATTAGCAAAGGAAAATATATTTAAGCTATTTTTATTTGATATAGGCTTGTTGGGAAACATGCTCGGGCTTTCATATAAAGAGCACAGAGATCAGGGCTTCAATTACAAAGGATACATTGCTGAAAATTTTGTTCAAAATGAGCTTGTGGCAAAATATGGTAATCCAACCTATTCATGGGAATATGCTCGAAGTGAAATTGAGTTTTTATATAAGCATGATTCTGGAAGCATTTTTCCAATAGAAGTGAAAAGTGGTAAACGAACTAGAGCTAAGTCTCTTGATGTTTATGTTCAGCGTTATCAACCTGAAAAGACAATAAAATTAATTGGTTCACAAGGCTCAATAGAAAATCCTGATGCTTTAGTGCTACCACTGTATTATGCATGTAAGATTGAGCAGTTTGTAGATTGCTAGGCACACACCTTGAAATCATTTTATGCATACAAAGCCCTATAAAGCGGGCAAACCTAATAATCGACATCATCTCCACTGCGGTACTTTGCTAGAATTCGTTCAGACTGACGTGCTATCTGTCGCCTCAGTTCGCGCCTTGCGCTCTTAACACGAGCAACAGATGTTGAATCATAAGCACCGGCTTGATGTCGCATCCAGGCCATGACTGCCAAGGCCGCCTTATCATCCAAGGTTACTGATGAGCTACGCGCTACTGTACCGCTTCCAATGGGCACCGCGTGTCCTTTTATCAACTTTGACAATTGCTCAACCAAAAGGTGATACCTTTGGTCGAAGTTGAGAAATTGAATGATCGTTTGTTGAAAGTCTTCGCCGAAGACCGTTTACTTTGCTTCGCGGTGAACTTTGACCTGAGCTAATTTCTTTTGATGTTTGGGATCGGCTCTTTGAGCTTCGACAAGTGTTATCGCTTCTTCGATCTGTTTTTTTGCAGCCCAAACGCTGTGTGAAGATGCCTTGCGCCCTATTTTTCCTGAACTGTCCAAGTGGGCCCTAGGGATTTTACCTTGCGTGTAACCGAGGCATCTCCGGCAGGTAAATTTTCCCAACCTGTTGGCACTGTAAAAACTTTACCGGTTTTATCTTTAAGGCTACGATCGGACTTCGTGATTAAAAAACTGCGGGTTTCTGTCGGCATTGATTACTTCCATTGGGTTTTCGATTCAATTCTTAGTTTCAATAGTCTCATTGATTAATTGCCACCAAAAATAGCCACATCAGGCTCTTTTTCTAGAGACCTGAAGATAACTGATTTTATGAAATACTTTATTACGCAATGTACTGGGTATTTGAAATCAGCGAAATATAAAAGGGGGCAGATCAAAATTAAACCATTAACCAGACAACTATAATAACGAGCAGCCCAAAAAATAGATTTTCGATTTATTGCGACGGGCATCTTTATAATTTTAATGTACCCAAATAAATAAAGGCCGTTAATGATGCGATTTGTCATAACACTGTTATCACTTAGAAGATAGATGCATCATTACCAGCCTTCAGCCTCAAAGCGAGCAACTCTTGCCTCTGCCTCGATGTAATGGGTAAGTAATACCAATTTTGATAACGTGATACTTGGGATTTGCGTGATCAATCGAATCAACTTTGCTTCTAACGTTTCTAATTTATCAGCATGTCCCAAGACCTGCGGGATCAGGTTCGTTGAAACTAGTTGATCTGAACAAATAGAGTTATCAAGCCATCATTACAAGAAGGCGGTAGAAAGTCTAAGGTGTTTAACTTATCAAAAATCAAAAAGTTGTTATTTTTTACGAACCTGGCCCCGCAGGTTCAGTATCCGGAGTGGCGCTAAGCCAAGACCAGTGAAACTTAAAGCAAGAACACACTTAGATAAATAAAATGATTGTGAATAAATCTTTGTTTTGTAGATTTGAAGGTAAGTGCTTGGAGTAAAGTTGTCATGTCTGATTAAAAATTAATAGTACTTTGACAATTTTGCAGACATACCAATCAGCTTAACTAATACCACTACGGTAACTAAAAATAATAAGTCAAAAATAATATAGACCAGAATTTCGTTAGTCCAGTTTTTACCTTCAGTTTGAGCAAAACATACGTTAGATAATGTAAATAAATATAACATTGTCCACGTTTTAATTAAGCCACTCATTTGATACGCCTACTTCTCAGTTGATAGATTAAAAATACACAATTAAATACTCAATTGCAAATGATAATCATTATTATTTGCAATTGTAAGCTGTTTTGTTTATCTTTAATTTATTCTCAAATTTAAGGAATCTTTATGGCTCTTACCTTTCTTTGCCCGGTCCATCGCGATTGGGTTTATTTTCATCCTAAAGATGCACTAGTTCAACTGGAAGAAACACAGCAGCAAGGGGAATTTTTTATGCAAAAACAACAATGGCAAGAAGCTATGCCATTTCTTGGTTGTGCATTTGAAACGACAGAAATATTGATAGAATTACAGGGTAATGGAAAATCATTTTTGTTATCTAGGTTAACGACTTTAGCCATATTACTTGCCACCAATTTCGCTAATTTAAATGCAATGAATTATGCACAGCTGATACTCAAACAAGCTCAAGAAAAACTGCAGATGGTAGCAGACAATTCTTTAGATAATCAGCCTAAGCAAGACCACATTGAACAATGTTTAGTGGCAGTCAAAAGCCGTCTAGAGCAATTCGTATTTATGCATCCATTGGCTCAAAACATGTCGAGATCTGAATTACATTGACGCTCATGTTTATATGACCTTTTAATTAACAAGACAGCCATCATAGTGTTACTGATTGTCGGCAAAGCTGACGCGCTCGTTTTTTCATTTACCCTCGCATGTATGTTCGCCGATTATTTTTGATATTTAGCAGGGTGAAACTGGATTTCTTAGAAGCACTGCTTCGCCCAGTTGAACAACTCGACAAGCCGACGCCGCGCGGGACGTCGAGTTTGTTACGCGGTAACCGAGTGCATATCGTCATGGACGTGTGAGTGACTAACTTGAAGTGTTTACATAAGGCAGATAATAGCGGTACATCCATATAAATTGACTGGCTCGAAAGGATTCAAGTCAAAAACCATCAAGGATGATGGCGAGAAGCGGGCTTTTAATTTGTTATACAGAGTAAACCTGCGGGGGCAGGCTTTGAGGTATCCCCACGAATAATTCATATAAATCAGTAAGATAAGTAAAAAATAAAAAAGGAAGGGAACATTCACGGTATTGGGTGATCCCTCAGAACCTGCCCCCACAGGTTTGGGGAATAAATTTGAATAGCTTTAGCTGGCTTCGAAGAAGTGAATAGCAGCGATGTTATTCATATAATTAGGTGCATCAATCAAATTCACTTGGTTTTTCGAGACCAAGGCATAACCCACTACCTGACTAAAAAAACGATTAAATTAAGCTTAGTTCGGCTTTAAAACAGTCAAGATGGAGTGGGTGTCTAGTTTAACTAACTAGTTTAACTACAATTTTACTCTGTCTAATTTCCCGGCCAACGAGCGGCACTTATGTAAGACTAAAGTCTAATTTCGCCACTAATTTTAATTCGTTAGGCTATTTTAAAATTAATTGTCCTTGAATGTGAGCCAACATCAATATAAAAACAGCCGTTTTCGCATCTATGCTCACACTATTTACATCCAATTTGTTTGCCAACAATAAAACTAACAAATCCAGTTATCTAAAGCAGGTCAGGAAATTCTTGACAGGGTCAACACAGGTAATTTTGACGCTATCGCATAGAATAAAAACTCGTCAGAAGTAAAATAAAACTCAGTATACATCATCAGGTTTTCGGATAACCCTAGGTTTTTCAAGGAATAATAAAGGGGGTACCTGTAGTAACGGAAAATAAAAACATGTCGATGCCACTCAGAGTTTTGCGATATCTGGATACATCAGCATCATGAAGGAAGTAATAAGTGAATTTTTTGAGAAATATGAAGCTAGGCAAAAAAATATATGCGGGTTATATCATAATATTGATTTTGATGACGAGCGTATCAGTTGTTGTGTACTCAAGTATCACCTCGATAATTGACGCCTCTAAATGGGTTAATCACACATATGTGGTTATCCGTACTGGCGAAGATGTGGCAGGTGCAATGGTGGACATGGAGACCGGTCAGCGAGGTTTCATGGTGACCGGAATAGACGAATATCTGGAACCATACAACGACGGTATTGTACGTTTCGATAGGCTAATCAAAAAAGGAAAGGAGCTGACTAGCGATAACACGGCTCAAGTTGAGCGGTGGAGGAAAGTGGCAGAATTAAAAACCGAATGGGTGCAAGAGGTGGCACAAACTGAAATTAAAGCCAGGCGACAAGTAACATTGGGTGCAAGTGCCACAGCTAATTTTAAAACGATATCAGCACGCACAGTGGGTAAAGATATTTTTGATGGTATCCGTGGGGTTTTGGCTAATTTAGAAGCTAAATTTCTACAAGCTAGTAGTACTCAAGGCGCCCACTTTATCACCTTACTAACTCTGGATTTAGTCAATATGGAAACCGGTCAACGCGGTTTTCTTCTCACCGGAAAAGAAGAGTCATTAGAACCTTATAACGGTGGACAGATAAGCTTCCAGCAAAATATCGAAAAGTTGGGCTCAGTAATGAAAGGCACGACGGTCACCCGCGAAGAAACAATAGAATTACAATCCAGAGTCAACGATTGGCTCAGCCAAGCGGCGCAACCGGAAATAGACGCACGACGCGAAATGAACCGCTTCTCTACAAGCATCGACGATATTGCCATCATGATGGAACAAGGCAAAGGCAAATTGTTAATGGATACCATCCGCGCGCGAATAAGAGAAATCGTTGCAGAGGAAGAAAAGCTAATTATCGTCAGAGGAGACCAACAAACAGCGTCATCGGCCATTGGCATAGGCGTAACCATTATTGGAACACTAATCGCCATCGCTATAAGTAGCACTATTGCATTTTTCATTGTGCGCGGGATTATGCAGCCAATCAATGCAACCAATACCATTTTGAAAAATATTACCGAACAAGGCGATTTAACTAAGCGAGTAGCGATTACCTCAGGGGATGAAATAGGCGAGATGGGTGAATATTTCAATGCTTTCGTGTCTAAGCTGCAAGGTATAATCAGGGAAATTGTTGAATCTGCGACTCAGCTTTCGGTGGCGGCAGAGCAAATGTCTAAGGTAGCTGCGGACACCAATGAAGGACTCAACAGGCAAAATAGCGAAACAGTGCAAGTGGCGACGGCAATGACCGAGATGGCTGCCACAGTAGATGAGATCGCACGTAATTCACAGAATGGATCTGATGCAGCAAGTAGCTCAGACAGGGAAGCAAAATCAGGCAATCAGGCAGTATCAATAACCATCAAGACCATCAATGAATTGGCAGGGGATGTTGAGAATTCGGCCATGATATTAGAAAATTTGAAGGGTGATTCAGAAAATATAAGCGCAGTATTAGACGTAATAAAAAATATTGCCGATCAAACCAATTTACTCGCCCTTAATGCGGCAATTGAAGCGGCCAGAGCGGGTGAACAAGGACGCGGCTTCGCAGTTGTGGCCGATGAAGTGCGCACACTTGCTCAGCGTACACAAAATTCAACCAGTGAGATTGAAAACCTTATCTCAGCATTGCAAAAAGGAGCCGAATCGGCTGTTAATGCAATGGAACAAAATAGAACTAAGGCTGCAGAAACTGTAGAGCAAGCAGCCCAAGCCGGCGAATTTCTGGAATCTATTACTCAAGGGGTTTCAACCATTCTGGATATGAACAGCCAAATCGCAGTTTCGTCGGAAGAGCAAGCTGCGGTTGCGCAAGAGATTAATAGAAGCATTGTCAGTATCCAGAGCATTTCTGACGAAACCTCGGTCGGGGCAACACAGACTTCAGAATCCAGCAAAGAGGTGACAATATTAGGTACTCGTTTGCGCAATTTGGTGGAGCAGTTTCGAGTATAAATAAACGTCTCTCGGTATTGGTGTGTAATCGATGTGAAGCTATTAAGGCAGTGGCTACAATGCTGAAGCCTTTATTCATTATCGTTTAGCTGCAAAGTAAGCAACACCCGTCACTGTAGTCTGGGTCATCAATAATTACGCTTTCAAAAAATCGTGGTGGCATTTGCTTCTTGCCAATATTGTAAAAATAGGTTCAAAAAAATTTAGGAAACAAATCACATGTTTAGATTAACTACGCGTTCCATGCTTGTCATGGTTCCATTTATCACTTTGAGTTACGTCGTGAATGCCAATAATTTTATGATTTACGGTCAAGGACATTTATCTGCTGATAGCGTTGATGATGGGGAGGTTTCCAGCGAATTTGTCACCAGTAGCTCGTCTCGCCTTGGCTTCAACGGTGATTACCAAATCACTGATAAATTAAAAGTGATTTTTCAATATGAAACAGGGGTAGACCTGACTGCGCAAGGGGGAAACGATGGCAACGGAGGCGCAGAATCATCAGGGCAAATATTCACCAAAGGACGTCCAAGTTATGTTGGGCTAAGCGGTGAGTTTGGCAAAATATTAATCGGCCATATGCCGGCACTTGATCAATGGGCAAACGATTATAATCTGTTTGCCGATCAGGTAGGCGATTTGGGTAATCTGTGGGAAGGCTCAGGCATTCCAGGACGCTTAGACAATGTAATTTATTATGAGTCGCCCGATATTAACGGTGCATCTGTTGCCGTCACTTATGTGCCCGAAGAGGGAAAAGACAATACTGATAATTTAATTGTCAAAGGAAACTACCACATTTCCGGGCTGAAAATTGGAGCGGTATTTGCCAGCATTGGCCAAGGCACTGCGTCCTTAGACGATCACACTGCCTTAGCTCTCACGATTGGATACGACTTCGGTCGTTTTAGTTTGGGCGGTGGGGTCCAACATGAAAGTGACATTCGAGGTCTTGCAGGTGATGATCGCAGCAGTTATAGCTTGGGCGGTAGCGCCAAGCTTGGTGACAAAGGCACGATTAAATCCCAATTCGCAGTAAGCAGTGGAGAAGGTGAAAATAGCGATGCAAGACAATTTGCCATTGGATATGACTACGCCTTAGATGAAGATACTACGCTATATATTGCGTACGCCAGAACCAGCAATGACAGCAACGTTAATTTCAGCTCGAACGGTAAGGGACACGGTGACAAGATTGTTCCCGCCTTTGGAAACGACCCAAGTGCTATATCTTTAGGGATTGTGGCTAAATTTGATCTGAGTTTCCCGCTGTAAACTGACTCCCCACAGGTTATTTTTGTCTGTAAAGAAAAGGGTGAAATGGGTTGCTTTTTTACCCTAGTATTCTGGCTAGTTGTTTTTATAGTTTTATTAAATGGCTATTTTTTAGCGAGCTAGTCTGGATTTTTTAAAGTCATACGCTATGTTTAAGTAGTTAAGATAGTTGATACCTGATGTCATAAATAGTTGATTCCTGATGTAATAAATAGTGTGTTGGGTGTTTCATCGCCGCCCAAACCACCTGCTGGCAGCATTCCTATATAGTCGGGTAACAAGCCCCGTCCAAATCTAAATAGCACGCAAAAAAAAAGCACCTACCAAATGGCAGATGCTTATTGAATGATTGTTAACTAAATTAAGATTGCTTCTTAAAACGACGTGACGCCAAACCAATCATGCCTAATGCGAAGATGGCTAGGGTAGAAGGCTCTGGGACATCATTTGAAGAATCGTCGGTTGTTGTTAAACGAAAATCATCAAAAACCCAAGCTCCTCCAGAGTCAACAGTGTCTTCTGTTTGAAGGCGGACACCAAAACTCGACCAACTGTTACTAATAGCATTGTTAAAAGCTGGGAGAACATCAAAACTTAATACATCACCAAAATTCAGTCCAAAAGTACTAAATGAACCAATAGTTGAAGTTACTACGGCTTGATAATCATTAAGCTCTTCTAGGTTATTTCCCTCATAAACAAGAACATCGATTGTCCCAGTAAAAGGAAAGTCATTTGTATCAGCAAACAAACCATAAGAAAAAACATCAAATGTAACGAAGGCAGATGATGCAGCTAACTGACCGGCCATATCATACTCCGATAAACCTCTAACCTCTTCAGTGTCATAATTTCCAATTTCAGCCTTACCTGATGGGTTGCCATAATCTCCGCCAGTACTAGAATGAAAATGGCTTCCTGACGACTGATCGCTGTCTGAAGCGACTGAAAATGTGAAGCCATTTGTAATTAACCCTGCGTTAGCA
>NZ_CAJXPA010000083.1 GCF_913058035.1 uncultured Paraglaciecola sp.
ATCTAATAGCATTTACTGTGTTTGTGATGTTCTGCATGAAATATGTATGGCCTCCGATCATTGGTGCTATTGAAGATCGCCAAAAGAAAATATCTGACGGCTTAGCTGCATCTGAAGAGGGTGAAAAAGCTCTTGAAGTTGCTCAAGTAGAAGTTGATGCCCAGCTTAAAATTGCTAAAACGCAAGCAGCAGAAATTATTGAGCAGGCCAAGAAGCGCGGGTCAACTATTGTTGACGAAGAAACGCAACGTGGCCATTCAGAGCGTGAAAAAATCATTGCTCAAGGACACTCAGAGATCGAAGCAGAAAGAAACCGCACTAAAGAAGAGTTACGTAAACAAGTAGCTATTTTGGCTGTTGCCGGTGCTGAAAAGATCTTAGGGCGCGAAATAGATGCTGCGGCACAAAGTGACATAGTTGCAAAACTTGTCGCTGAACTATAGGGGAGAATGAGCTATGTCTGAATGGACTACCATCGCTCGCCCATACGCCAAAGCTGCGTTCGATTACGCGGTCGAGAATAAAGACATTGCACATTGGCAGGAAATGCTATTTTTTGCTGCTGAAATTTCTAAAAACGATACCATAAAGTCTTTATTGACCGGTTCGTTGGCAGTCGAAAAGCTAGCAGAAATTTTTAATGGCGTGTGTGGTGAACAACTCGACCTACAGGGTCAAAACTTTATGAATGTTTTGGCTGAAAATAGACGCTTACAAGCGCTTCCAGATATTTCTATGTTGTTTAATCAGTTCAAATCTGATTTTGAAAAAGAAATTGACGTTGATATCATTTCAGCTGTCAAACTTAACAAAAAGCAACAAACAGATATTAGCAAGTCTCTTGAAACACGTCTTGCACGTAAAGTTAAGCTAAATTGTAGCGTGGATCCTGAATTGATAGCTGGTGTACTTATAAAAGCCGGCGACACAGTTATTGACGGTTCACTTCGAAGTAAATTAAACCGTCTATCAGACGCGTTACAAGCATAACGGGGAAAAGAGTATGCAACTGAATTCCACTGAAATTGCAGAATTAATCAGACAACGTATTGAGAAGTTCGAAGTAGTAAGTGAAGCTCGTAATGAAGGAACTATTGTTGGTGTAACCGACGGTATTATTCGCATCCATGGCCTTGCAGATGTAATGCAAGGCGAAATGATTGAGCTTCCAGGTAAGCGTTACGCAATCGCATTGAACCTAGAGCGTGACTCTGTAGGTGCGGTTGTAATGGGTCCTTACGCTGACTTACAAGAAGGCGTAAAAGTTAAATCATCTGGACGTATCCTAGAAGTACCGGTAGGTCGAAATCTGCTTGGTAGAGTTGTAAATACTCTAGGTGCCCCGATTGATGGCAAAGGTGCTATCGATGCTGATGGCTATGAACCTGTAGAAAAAATTGCACCGGGCGTTATTGAACGTCAATCAGTCGATCAACCTATTCAAACTGGTTATAAATCAGTTGATGCCATGATCCCAGTGGGTCGTGGACAGCGTGAATTAGTTATCGGTGACCGTCAAACGGGTAAAACAGCGTTTGCAATTGATGCCATTATCAATCAAAAAGATTCGGGTGTTAAATGTATATATGTTGCGATTGGTCAAAAAGCATCAACTATTGCAAACGTAGTACGTAAGTTAGAAGAACACGACGCTATGGCTCATACTATAGTGGTTGCCGCTTCTGCATCAGAGTCAGCAGCATTACAGTACTTGGCGCCTTACTCTGGTTGTACTATGGGTGAATATTTCCGTGACCGCGGTGAAGATGCATTGATCGTATATGATGACTTGTCTAAGCAAGCTGTTGCATACCGTCAAATTTCATTATTGTTACGTCGTCCGCCTGGTCGTGAGGCTTACCCTGGAGACGTTTTCTATCTTCACTCTCGTCTTCTTGAACGTGCTGCACGCGTGAATGACAAATATGTTGAACGTTTTACTAAAGGTGAAGTTAAAGGCAAAACAGGTTCTTTGACAGCATTACCTATTATTGAAACCCAAGCAGGTGATGTATCAGCATTTGTACCTACTAACGTAATTTCGATTACTGATGGCCAAATCTTTTTAGAGACCGATTTGTTCAATGCAGGTATCCGTCCAGCGGTTAATGCTGGTATATCGGTATCTCGTGTCGGTGGTGCTGCGCAAACTAAAATTATCAAGAAGCTAGGTGGCGGTATTCGTCTAGCTCTAGCTCAGTATCGTGAATTAGCGGCTTTCTCGCAGTTTGCATCTGACCTTGATGACGCAACGCGTGCACAACTTGAACACGGCGAGCGAGTAATGGAATTGATGAAACAAAACCAGTATGCACCTCTTTCGGTCGCTGATATGGGTATTTCATTGTTTGCTGTTGAAAAGGGTCATCTACAAGATGTTGAATTATCTAAAATACTAGATTTTGAAGCCTCTTTACACTCCTTTATGAACAGTGAATATAGCGAGCTAATGAACACTATTAATACTACGGGTAATTTCGACAAAGAAATTGAAGCGACGTTAAATGCGGCTCTAGAGAAATTTAAAGCAACACAAACGTGGTAATCAATTAGACCACTAGGCTTTGTTAAGTTTAGTGGTCAACATGTTGAATAATCGGAGATAGAGTTTATGGCTAGCGGTAAAGAGATAAAAGGTAAGATCGGCAGTATTAAAAATACGCAGAAGATCACCAGCGCTATGGAAATGGTTGCAGCGTCTAAAATGAAAAAGGCGCAAAACCGTATGGCCTCAGGCCGTCCATATGCTGAGAATATTCGAAATGTCATCGGTCACCTAGCAAACGCTAACCTTGAATATCGCCATCCTTATTTGGAAGAGCGTGAAGTAAAACGCGTTGGTTATATTGTGATTTCAACTGACCGTGGATTATGCGGTGGTTTAAACACCAACGAATTCAAGATGGTGGTGAAAGATGCAAAAAAATGGCAAGAACAAAATGTTCAAGTTGATTTTGCTGCATTAGGTGCTAAATCTGTTGCCTTTTTTAACCGTTTTGGTGGCAGTGTTTTAGCCGCTGAATCAGGTTTAGGTGATGCGCCAACTATGAGTGAAATCATTGGTTTAGTGCGTATTATGTTAGATGCATTTAATGACGGAAAAATAGATCGCTTATATTTGGTATTTAATAAGTTTATAAATACCATGGCGCAAGAGCCGCAGATAGATCAATTGTTGCCTTTGCCTAAATCTGAAGAAAAAGAATTACAACACCGTTGGGACTATATATACGAACCTGATCCAAAACCTATTTTAGATATGTTATTGATCAGGTTTATTGAATCTCAAGTGTATCAAGGCGTTGTTGAAAATGGAGCATCTGAACAAGCTGCTCGTATGGTGGCTATGAAAGCTGCAACCGATAACGCGGGTGACATCATTGATGACTTGCAATTGATATACAACAAGGCACGCCAAGCAGCAATCACACAAGAAATTAGTGAGATTGTAAGCGGCGCGGCAGCGGTGTAGGCAATGGTTTTAGAATTTAAGAGGAATTAACATGAGTCATGGTAAGGTCGTCCAAATAATTGGCGCCGTAGTGGATATTGAGTTTCCACAAGATTCGGTTCCAAAAATATATAACGCATTGCAAATTACCGAAGGTGATTTGCAAGGTTTGACCTTGGAAGTACAACAGCAATTAGGTGGTGGCGTGGTGCGTACCATCGCAATGGGTTCCACTGACGGTTTGCGTCGTGGCCTAGCTGTAGAAAACAGTGGTCAATCAATTCAGGTTCCAGTTGGCGTAGCTACATTGGGTCGTATCATGGATGTATTAGGTAATCCTATTGATGAAGCGGGCCCTATCGGTGAAGAAGAACGTATGTCTATTCACCGTGAAGCACCTACTTACGAAGAACAATCAATGTCAGTTGAACTACTTGAAACAGGCATCAAAGTTATTGACTTAGTTTGCCCGTTTGCTAAAGGTGGTAAAGTTGGATTGTTCGGTGGTGCTGGTGTAGGTAAGACTGTCAACATGATGGAGCTTATTCGTAACATCGCTATAGAGCACAGCGGCTACTCAGTATTTGCTGGTGTAGGTGAGCGTACTCGTGAAGGTAACGATTTCTATCACGAAATGAACGACTCAAACGTACTAGACAAAGTATCCCTAGTATATGGCCAAATGAATGAGCCTCCTGGTAACCGTTTACGTGTTGCTTTAACGGGTTTAACCATGGCGGAAAAATTCCGTGATGAGGGTCGGGATGTGTTGTTTTTTGTTGATAATATCTACCGTTACACTCTAGCGGGTACAGAAGTATCTGCTCTGTTGGGACGTATGCCATCAGCTGTAGGTTACCAGCCTACCCTAGCTGAAGAAATGGGCGTATTACAAGAGCGTATCGCATCAACTAAAACAGGTTCGATTACTTCAATCCAAGCGGTATATGTACCTGCGGATGATTTAACTGATCCATCACCTGCTACAACGTTTGCTCACTTGGATGCAACGGTTGTATTATCACGTGATATTGCGTCTTTGGGTATTTACCCTGCGGTTGACCCACTTGATTCTACTTCTCGTCAACTTGACCCACTTGTTATTGGTCAAGAGCATTACGACACAGCACGTGGTGTGCAGTCAGTATTGCAACGTTATAAAGAATTGAAAGACATCATCGCTATTTTAGGTATGGATGAACTCTCTGAAGAAGATAAGCAGTCAGTATCGCGAGCTCGTAAAATTCAGCGTTTCTTATCACAACCTTTCTTCGTAGCAGAAGTATTCACTGGTTCACCTGGTAAATATGTTTCTTTGAAAGATACAATCATTGGTTTTAGCGGCATCTTGAATGGTGAATACGATCACCTACCAGAGCAGGCTTTCTATATGGTTGGAACGATCGAAGAAGCAAGCGAAAAAGCCAAAAACATGTAACCTTCGGCTTATTTAGTCCGGACTCCCTAATGGAAGCGCTCATGTAATTTTTTACATTGCGCATTTCCTTAAGAGCCCAGACTAGATGGATTTGGAAACTTGTTTTTAATTGGAGGTTTTTATGGCAGCGACCGTACATTTAGACGTAGTAAGCGCCGAAACTAGTATTTTTTCTGGTTTGGTTAAAACTATTCAAGTTACAGGTAGTGAAGGTGAACTAGGTATTTATCCTGGTCATGCACCATTATTAACTACTCTAAAACCAGGAATGGTACGTCTAGTTAAGCAACACGGTGATGAAGAAAGTATCTACATCAACGGTGGTGTACTTGAGATACAACCAGGTACAGTGACTGTATTAGCCGATACAGCTATTCGTGCAGAAGATTTGGACGAACAAGCAGCTTTGGACGCAAAAAAACGCGCTGAAGAACATATTGCTAATCCAAGTGCAGATTTTGAGTATGCTGAAGCAGCTGTTGAGTTAGCCGAAGCTATTGCACAATTAAGACTGATCCAAAAATTGCGCAAGTAGTCACAAATGAAATACTTAAAAACCCAGCCTTATGCTGGGTTTTTTGTTTTATAGATTAAATTGAAAGTTTGTATCCAAACTTTGGTCTTAATATGTAATCTTAGTGTAAATAATTACATTCAGTAATGAAGGAAAACTTTGTGAAATTAAAACTATTGTTGTCTTTGGTCGCTATATTTACTTTATACACCTCCCAAGCAACAGCTGATAAAGCTGTTTTTGCTGGTGGATGTTTCTGGTGCATGGAGTCAGATTTTGAAAAGCTAAAAGGGGTAACTGACGTTATTTCAGGTTTTACTGGTGGTACTTTAGAAAACCCAACTTATAGCGGTAACCATACAGGCCATTACGAGGCGGTTGAAATAACGTACGATCCCAATATAGTGTCTTATCAAGCTTTACTCGATCATTTTTGGGTGAATATCGACCCCTTTGATGATAAGGGGCAATTTTGCGATAAAGGATTTAGCTACTTAAGTGCTGTTTTTGTAGCTGATGAAAAAGAACGGGAAATTGCTCAATTATCTAAACAAAAAGTAATCACGCAATTTCCTAATCAACAAGTAGTCACACCCATCTTACCTACTTCGATTTTTTATCCAATAAAAGGCAATGAAAGTTTTCATCAAGATTATTACAAAAAAAATACTGTTAGATACAAATTGTATCGTTGGAATTGTGGCCGAGACCAACGCTTAACAGATATCTGGGGGGATAAAACCACACACTAATAATAACCCATTGAAGAGTGAAAATTAGCCTACTCACCCTTGGCTAATTTTTCAAATTTCAAGCCTTTTGCTGTGCGGTTTTTGAAGCCTGCCCAATGAGTATGGTCAGAATTTGATTGACCTTCAGCATCCTTGCTCCAAATCCCGTCGTTTGAACTGGCTTCAAGGTTTAGGTAATTATCCATTTCAACATTACCCTTTAAATATTTTTCTAACCATGCAGTAACAAAATGCTGAGATATATTGTTCATGCGGACACTGTCCCAAACGGCGTCAGTGTAGTGTTCACTAATGTTGAATCCAAGAGCTTCATCATAGGCATAAGACTCTTCAGGAGCAGGCATGGGCGCTCCAGCGCTATGGTTGGCATTGTCAAAAGTCAATAAGGTTCTGTCTACACTGGTTATTCCTTTCCAAATCGCCCGGACACCTTTTTCGTAACCCGATACATCATCAACCGAGCCTGCTACTAATAACATGGGAACCTTTACCCCTTTAAGAGTAGTTTGGTTCCATACACCAACATTCATTCCCCAAGGTGCAAAAGCAATCACCGCTTTTAGTCTAGGATCAGGCGATGTGTTGGTTTTATTAAGATTCTGGTGTATTGCTAATGTGTTGTGTGGTGCCCCCCATGAGTAATCTACTGCTTGTTGGGTAACACTACCACCAGCAGCAATTACGGCTCCGTAGCCACCCATAGAGTAACCGATTAAAGCTGTATTTTGGGGGTTTACTAAGTGGTATAAAAACGAAGTATTGTCTTTTGACATAATCGCTATTTGGTCAAGAGTAAACAATTGGTCCAGTGGTCGATTGACCAAAGTTGAACCAAAAGCAGCTTGTGTGCGATAGGTGGAGTCAGTGTGATCAATTGATACTACTACATAGCCTTTTGAAGCAATATTTTCAGCAAGGTGAGATAACAAAAAACGATTACCGGGATAACCGTGAGATATTAATACGAGAGGGTATTTTTTATTATTAACTATCGGTTTGGCGTCGCGTATTGCTTTACCTATTACACTAACTTCGGTTTTGCCGTCGCGTAAATAAACATCGAGAGACGTATTACCTTGGCTACTTTTTATAGCTGGATACCAAACCTCTAGGGTTAACGAACGATCGTATCTAGGTAGATCGGCTAACTCGGGCTGAGCAAGGTCGATACTAATAATATCAATTTGTCGTGGGTTGATAATATTTACAGTTTTTACACCAATTGCATATTGCCCATAAGAAGCTAATTCAGGTGCATCAGGCCGTTGAACATCAATTCGATTCTGAGCTAGGCTGCACATGGCCAACCCACTAAAAATAACCATCACTACTACTTTATTTATTATCCGATACATAATTTTGCTCTTACAAATCACTTTGAATATATTGTGATGGATAAAGTATGGGATTTTTTGACATTCTGCTAGTAAGAAATGATAAAGAACTAATATCAAAGTTGTTTTTCAAAAATTGAGTTATGCACACTATCCTTGATCGGTGTACGTGTCATTTTTATGACTTTATGACTTACCCCTACATCCCTTTATCCGTTTAACAACTTATGGCGTGCGCTATGCCGAATTTAAGTATCCCAATATTATGTAACGAAGCAACAATACACTCATATTTTATCGAGCGGCAGTATTGCCTTGACGATTATAATGGTTCGTTTATTTCACCTCGTCAAACAGCATTAAACTTTCGTCACAAAGTGAGTGAACCAGGGTATTTTAGTGACTGGCATGTGGCGGGTGATCCCACTCTTGTCCTTATTCGTTCGGGTATTCTAGGCATCGGTTTACGGGATGATAGTTATCACGACTTTTGCGCTGGTGATGCGTTTATCGCCCAAGATATGTCACCTGCCAATATCTTTTTAAGAACAACATACATGGGCATACTGCACAGGTTATAGGTGACCAACAATTAATCGCTCTTCATCTCAAGCTTTCGTCAATATGAATTGACAAAAAGTAAAGCATACAAAAAGACTATCAAGATCAGTTTTAAGTGCAACAGGAAACCGCGACAGATGTTTTAATCATCACTCATGTATTTCAAAAGAGATTAAAACGACTAAATAATTATATTTCGTCAATTAGGTTTGGATTTAATAATGCGGTTAATTCTATAAAGTGAGCACGGATAACATCAAGTTGAGGTTCATACTCTTTGGGTTCAAGTTTGCCCTTTTTAATTATGTCCTCCAAGGCTTTAAATGCCGGTTTAGACTGAATTAATGCACAATCATAGCTAGCAGGGAAAAACTTGTATAAATGAACCAAAGCACTATTGATTTCATTGTTGTCCAATGCAGCGGTTAAGTCTTTAAGGGTTTGCTTAGAATGCTTCATTAATTCAAAAATAGCTTTTAAAAATAGCTTGGCACTGTTGTGATGTTTAACAATACCTTGTGCAATATCTACACCCGGTAGCTCAATACATTGCATGGTTAAGGCCAATACCTTAGGTAACTCATAAGTTACCGCTATTTCGTCATCTTGCAGAGAAGAGTGCTCAATATCTGCAAATTTTTGCCCAATAATATCAAAACCAAAAGAGCCAGCTGATCCTCTTATTCTATGGGCTATTTCACTTATAACGGTTAAATCACGTTGCTCTAGCGCTAGTTGTATGTCGACTACTTGTTCTCGTAAATCTTCTTGATAGTCTTTTATTAACCTCAGCATATCACCCTGGTGAAGAGGGAGATCTATTTCACCTTGTTTGTTAAGGTAAAGGGATAGTTTACTAATAAAGTGTTGACGAGAAACGGGCTTGGCTAAATGATCTGAAAAGCCAAGACGCATATAATGTTCAATCTCATGTTTCATATTGTTAGCTGTTAATGCTATTACCGGCGTATAGTTTCCTGATGCCCTAATCTTTTTAAGTGCTTCTGTACCATTCATTTGGGGCATGTGGATATCAAGTAAAATTAAATCAAACTTTTGATAAAAAATTGTATCCAGTGCCTGTTTACCGTTTTCTACTTCAGTAACGGTAATATTCATACGTTTTAAGAGTATGGATATCAATTCGCGATTGTTGGGATGATCGTCTGCTAGCAACACTTTATTGCCCACGAAATTGGGCAATGCAGAAGTTTTGACAGATTTAGTTGGAGTAGACTGCCATATTTCTCCTACATTGTTTATCCATGGGGTGTCTTGCACAACGGACAAGTCAATATTTAAGGTGAAAGTTGAGCCCTTTCGAGGAGTACTGTGCACCTTAATATCGCCACCTAAACCGTTAGCTAATCGACGTGAAATACTCAGTCCTAAACCAGTACCTCCAAATCGTCTGTTGATTGAGCTGTCAGCTTGGGTAAAGGGTTGGAATAGATGCTCTTGCTGCTTCGTAGAGATACCTTCGCCAGAGTCTTTGACTTTTATTTGTAATCTATTGTCTATCAAACTTACCGATAAACCTATATACCCGCGTTCAGTGAACTTAATGGCATTATTCGTTAAATTAAATAAGATTTGTTTCAGGCGTGTTGGGTCGGTATTAATTTGTGCTGGCAGCGGAAATTTATATTCCAAATGAAAAGCTAAACCCTTATCTCTGGCTCGTTTACCCACAACAGATTCGATTTGTGCCAAGACTGAAAACAACGGAGTTGGTATTGATTCAAAGTCGAGTTTGTTGGCTTCTATCTTACTAATATCCAATATATCGTTAATAACGCTCAATAGGTGATTACCATTTTCAGCGATGATTTGGGTGACACGTTCTTGCTCAGCTTTGTCTATATCACCGAGTAAAATACCGTTGGCATAACCAATGATAGAGGTTAAAGGAGTACGAATTTCATGACTCATGGTGGCTAAAAATTGGCCTTTAGTATTACTTGCCTCAATTAAGTCGCTATTGGTTTGTTCCAGCTGATAATTAGCTTTTTTAAGTTCAAAAGTACGCTCTTGCACAGTTTTGTCTAACGTAGTTGTCAACTCAATATTTTCTAATGTCAGAAGTCGTAATTGAGCTGCTAACGCAAAAGCAAATAATAAGCTTTCTAGACTGTTTCCAATTAAACCTAATAGATAAATGTTAACGTTTATCCCTGGTAATACTCCGAAGTTCATTAAGTTTCCTACCATGTTTGGTAATAATACTGACAACAAAGCAAATACAAAATATTTGGCTGGCGAATAACCGTTCATCCAACATCGTATGCCAGAATAGAGACCTAAAATGCACACTGCAGAGGTAACCAAAGAGGCTAAATATAAAGCTACACCTTGGTTATAGAAAGCAAAAGGTAATGATAAAGTTGCAAGAGAAGCAATGATTTTTAGTGCTTTAGCTGTTTTAGGTGCTAATTCTTCTAGGTGTAAAAATTGGATATTAAAGAAACAATAAAAAATGGAGCCTATTATGAACGCGGGCATTAACCAATGTTCTGAGCTTTTAAATCCTACAAACTCGGGCACGCCAAATACAGCAGTCCAACCTAAAGAATAAGCAATAGTAGATAATGCATAGGTTAAATATTGAACATTTCGAGTGCTGAAAAAAATAAATAAGTTGTAAATACCCAGAGCAAAACACATACCTAAGCTAATCAGTAATATGACGTTCTCTAATTGAAACTTCTGTTCAGCTTGGAGATGAGGCTTTACTAAAATTTTGATGGGAGCGAAAAAATACTCGCTTTCAAATAACATTAACAAGGTTTTGTGCTGTCCCGGTAATATTTCAATTTTGCTTCCGTAATGAAAATCTTGTTGATTTTTTAAACCATGACCGGTTTTAAAAGAGTTAGTGGGGGTATCGTTACTAAAATAAAATATTTCTATATTTTGTACTACTGACCCATAAGGATAAATAAACCATTCGGTTAGCTGTGTATCATTATAAATTTGAAATGCTGCAACGTATTTGTCTCCAAATACATCGGTGGTTTGATATGAAGCTAAGGTGTTTAGCCAGACTCCGAGCTGGTTCAATTGGTTGGGGGGAGGTGCTGCGTTGTCCTTAAGTGAAAAATAGCTAACATCGTCACTAATATTCTGATCCTTAATGTTGCTCAGATTAAAGCTAGCAATATTAATGGTAGGCGCAGCTAACGCATTTACCGCGATAAAAATATATAAAACTAAAAGACCCGCCAATAATTTAACTTTTTTCAAACTATTACCACACACTTATCACTTCACTTTATAAATATACACGGTTATTGCGTGACGTTGTTTGATTAACCAAACTAAAACTCATAACGAAAATCAAGGCCAACTTGTCTGGCTTCACCTTTAAAGTCTTGCAGCATGCCAAATAGATTCACTAAATCAAATTTTAGATGACTATATTCCTCATTTGTTAAGTTTTTCACCCATGCTCCTAAGTTCCAGTCTGCCTCTGCCCATGCTATGCGTGCATTCCAAAGTAGATAACCCTTTTGAATAGCGTAGGCACTTTGATTTTGATCAAAATAAAACTCTGACTGATAATCGGCATCAATGTGGAAGTTTAATTGAGCTGAATTAAGTTCAACTACATAGTCTGCCTGTGCTGCAACATTCCACTTAGATGTGAAAGGTAGTCGATTATCTTTTATTCTAACGCCAGCTAAATCAATAAAAGATACAAGGTTTGCTTCTGGGAGATAACCAATTGAAAACTTGGTTGATAAAGCAGGTGTTATTTGTGCGTTCAAATCAAATTCTGCTCCATAAATAGTCGATTTACCGACATTACTTAATAATTGAAGTGGCGGTGCGCCCGGCGTGATGGCCGATTGATTCATAAACACTTGTTGGTCTTGATAATCATAATAAAAAGCGGCTGAATACAAACGAATTGATTGACTTAATTGACTGTGAAGACCAACTTCATAAGCGTTTAAGGTTTCTGCACCATAATCATTGTTCTGTGCTTCTGCGGCTGAGCTTATCAGTGCTCCGTTGTAGCCACCACTCTTAAAGCCTCGGGAGAAACTGACAAAGCCAGAATGTTTATCGCTGAGCTTGTGTAACAACGCAATCTTTCCAGATAAGTTGTTATCATCAATATTGCCAGAAGCATCCCAACCTGGGATTGTCAAACCAGTTTGATCATTTGCAAAAGTGGCAATATTGATTTGACCGATAGCATTATAATCTGTGCTTTCATCGCTATAACGTAAGCCTGCACTAAACGTTGTCTGCTCAGATAATGGGTATTCGATGTGTGCGAACAAAGCCGAAGATTTTATCTTTATTGTATTATCATATAAAAAAGTTACAGCGTTGCTAAATAACCCTTCAACAGCACGAAAATCTCTGAGTAAATCGAAACGATTATCCTGCTTTAAAGTTTCATTCAAAATGTACAGGCCAGAAATCACATAAATATCACCTATCTCTTGATGTAATCTCAACTCTTGGCTAAACGTATCTGTGCCAACATTTTGATTACCTTCTCCTAAGCTAGCAGGGCTTCCATCACTGTTAAAGTAATGCTCTCTGTCTAGCGTAGAGAAGTTGGATAAACTGACTAAATAATTATTATCATTAAATTCATATCGGGCTTCTACATTAATACCATGTGAGTCTGTTTTATGTGGGCTATTGCCGCTAATGTTGTTATTAACGGCTACATCATGAAAATCATTCGAGCCACTATTAAAACCAAAGGCATCAGTGCAAGCCGCAGAACCAGCTGCACTGGGTGAGCAAAAAGATACAGGTAAGCCGGTAGCTGGATCAAAACTTTTGATTACGCCAATACTGCCTACAGGATTAACAATACCATCCCATTTACTCAGATAAATTTTACTATCGATAGTGAGCTTGTCCCACTGACCTAAGACAGATAATCGCCCATGAGTTTGACGCATCTTTGCTTGTGGTGTGTTGGGTGCTAAGTTATTTGTTGAATATTCATAATCTTGATGACTAAAGGCTAAACGAGTAGCCATGTTGTCGTTTAACTGGAGATTAATTGCGCCTTCAGTGGAAAGGTGATTGCGCTGGGCATAACTCAAACTAAAGTAGCCAGAGTTGTCCATTTTAGCACTAACTGAGTTGATTAATATCGCGCCACCAGTGGTATTACGGCCAAATAACGTACCTTGTGGACCTCGCAATATTTCAACTGACTCAACATCAAATAGATTTACCATTTGAGAGTTGGCTGACGCACTGGCTGTTCCGTCTAAATAGACACCAACAGGAGATTGTGTCGAAGTGTTGTAATCTACGCTGCCTACACCTCGAATATTAACCGCTGGTGGGGTTCCTTCTGCCGCGTTTTGGGTAATCTTGAAATTCGGTACAATAGCTGAAAGTGCTGTTGTATCTTTGAGTTGTCGATCAATGATGGTTTGGCCATCGACAACATTTAAAGACATCGCGACATCACGAATATCTTGAAGCCGCTTTTGAGAATTAACTTCAATTATTTCAATGGGTTCTGCCTGTGTTGAATTGGCAAGGTTACGTGCATTTACTGACAAAGTAAAAAAAAATATAAATACAAAAAGTAGATATTTCAAGGTCACCTCGTTAAAAATTACGGGTCTTCTTACTGCACCGCAAACTTTCGAGTTTAAGAAACTATAAAGTTTATCCTATGGAATTGTGTCATTGGCTTAGCCATTTTTCCAGGCCCATTATCACGTCTTGGTAGCAGGCGTTTCTAAATATTTAAGCATGCCCCAAACAGATGAATGATCCTGCATGTTTTATTAGTAAATGTCAGCTTTTTTACTAATTGTTTTTATAAATTTCACCCCCCGTGTTTACTATTAATTACTTTAGGAAAAGCACAAACGTCTATCGAAGTTTCTATACCTACTATAGTGACAGTTGTTAATTTGCCCGCATTTACATCTGTAATCAACCAATCTCCAGTGATGAATAAATGAGAAAAAATGTGCTGTTTGTCGTTAAGTGATATTGATTATCAAAACGATTTTCAATAAAGGAGTAATAAAATTTGTCAGAATTGACTTGTCGACTGAATTCGTAAAGCCAAGCATTTGTTTATTACCGTAACAAATAACTGACAAAAAAATAATGCTTTTAATCGTTCATATTATTGCTTGTAGTTTTCTATGAAACACTTCTGCTGCATTTTTGAGAGTAGTGTATGCAGCGGCTTACAATCAATGTTGTGGGTGTACTCAAGTAAGTAAACAACTGACTCAAGCGTTGATAGACTATTTTGTTGGGTTGTATGTCTAACGTGATATTGATTATCAGGTGGATTGGTAAAGTGCCAACTATTACACAGTTGCAACCAGGGATTAAGATGCCAAATTTTCAGAGCTTTGCGCCATGATGCATCAATAAATATAACATTGTGATTGATTGGGAAAATGCTTTCTTTTGATTCTGGTGAGATAATAGATTCCATAGATTTACTTTGTTTATGTGGGTAAAGTAAGCTGTAATCTTGCGGTTGTTTAGCTATATTTTGAGATAATTCTGTCCAGTCTTCAGGCTTCTCACCTTGTAATATCATTATCTTTTTTAAGCCTAATGTTAACAGCTTAACTGTATTTTTTGCATGTCTTGATTCTTTAGGATGTTGTAAAACAATAATGTTGAGAGGCGATGTAATGGGATTTATCCATTCACATAAACAAGTTTTCTGTGGGTAGTAACAAATGGTACATATTTGTCTTTTATTAGTTTTTAAAATTTTCATATTTATATATTTAAAACTCCTTTACAATTTATGCATAGGGCCTGTTAGATTTGTTTAAGAATTCTGCAGCCGACCTTCAGAACGACTTTAGTTGAAAATATAAAGCAAAAAGGAATTATATGCTCACCGGATATTGTTTGATTAGAATAGTTAACTATTTATTTACCTTAGGTGTTTTTCATGTCATCAGATAACAATGTTGATTACATGCCAAATCAACCCTTCAATAATAGAACAGACCCATCAGACTCTTTACATAGAAGCTTTCAAAAGCGTAAGTGGCAGATTTTGGCTAGTGTTTTTTTGTTAATATTGATTATTTCTAACATTGTAATTTGGAGTCAATCACCAACATATCAAAGCCAATCTATCTTACATTTTTCGTATGCCTCGCAAACTGAGTTAGAATTTAGTGAACTAGCACAAAGGCAAATATCTCTGCATAGTCAAAGATTAAAAAGCAACAGTGTAATGAGTCTTGTTGTCGAGGAGCTTGAACAAGAGCAGAGGTTGATGACTAATGTACAGGCGCTTTTTGAAGGTCTATCAGCGCAAGCGAGTATAACAGGTCGTATTATTACTCTAAAAGCCAACGGTAGCGAGTTGCAAACCCTCAAACCAATATTAGATGCGTGGGCAAAGGTGTACCTAAATTTAGTTGCATCCGAATCACTAGTAAACAGACAGGATAAGTTACTAATTGCAGACCAACAATCGCAACTTTTGGAATTAAAAATAGCCGAGCAAGAACAACAGTTAGAAATATTTGCCAATGAAAACAACATCACGTCACTAGAAAGAGATGAAAATCGAGTACTAAGTCAAACAAAAAACTTAGGAACTAATCTTGACCAAGCGTTGGCCGATAAAGCACAAGCACAGGCGTTGCTTGATAGTTTGAATGAGTTCATCAATAGTGGAAAAGCAATTATTCGACCAGTGGATAAATCGCAAATAGATGCGATTAAACTCAACCTGCAAGGACTTAATGCCAATCTATCTACTTTGTCTGACAAGTATACCCAAGCCTATTTAGAACGAGACCCAGATATTGTAACTTTGCAAAAAGAAATACTTCAGCTTCAAATTTTACTCGATGAACAAATAAAAACCAGCCAATCCAATTATCTGCTTGATGTAGAGCGCGATCTTAGTGTTTCAAAAGGAAAAGTGGATCAGATGAATACTCAGCTTGTTGAAAAGAACAAACTTGCGCAAGTGTTTAGCCAAAACCTAGAGCAATATAAAAGGTTAGACGACGAGTTAAAAGCTCTCCAAACTCAATCTCAAATACTAAAAAATCAACAAGTTGCACAAGAAGTATCAAAGCCTTTCGATGCAAAAATTACGATACTCGAGCCCGCATATGTTCCAAGTTTTGCTATAGGACCAAACTACCAACTTCAGAGCCTGATTAGTCTAATAACTGCAGTGTTTTTAGCAGTATTGTCTATGTTGTTATTCAGTTTTATATTTAAGCAAAAAGCCTCAGCTAGCACCAGTAATTTTGTGATGTTTCCTGGACAGGATGAGACCAGTCACTTTCCAAACATCGGTTTTACTCAACATCAGAGACTGAAAGAATCTTATATTCAGAAGCCATCCGAGACTGCTAAGTTAGGGTCTGTATCCCAGGTTTTACGAGTGCTAAGCCCAGATGAATGTAGGCTGCTTTTTTCTATTGCAAACAATCAAGGTAGGGTGTTGTTAGGACTGATTTTGAGCGGTGTAAACATCGACGAATTACTGGTGTTAAAAAAAGTAAACTTCAAACAGGGTTATTCAACTCTCCAGATAGAAAACCAGTTTTCTCGCAGCATATGCATTAAAAAAGATCTAGCAGATGCTTTGCAAGTGACATGTAACAGCTTGGTTGATGAACAAGTTATATGGTCAAATGTAAAAAGTCACGAAGACTTTTTACATTTACTGGTCAATATAGGGCACGATGCTAGGATGGCCTTTCCTGAACAACTATCACTTGATGTATTACGGCATACGTACCTAAATTATCTAATCAGCCAAGGTGCTAAACTCAATGACATTGAACAAATTGCTGGGTATGCATCGCCTAGTACATTAGCGCTATATCGAAATGTTAATCAACAAGAAAAATCATTAGCACTAGATCAAATCAAAACACTGTATCCTTTTGATGAAGCAGACTAATTTTTGTAATGTATGAGCTCCCTACATACACCAAAATTTGGCGAATAGTGCAGCTTATCCCTTTTGGTAAAGTGGCAAGCTATGGTCAAATTTCTGATCTTGCGGGTTTACCTGGACGGGCAAGGTTAGTCGGGAAGTCGCTGAGTTGTGTGCCAGAGGGTATGTCATTGCCTTGGTATAAAGTTCTACGTTCTAATGGACAAATTGCTTTTCCGGTAGGTTCTGCTCAATCCCAAAAACAAATAGGCTTATTGGAACAAGAAGATATTTTCGTTTTTAACAACCGAATCAACCTAAAGATTTTTCTGTGGCATCCCGATTTGCACGAATTGCTTTGGAAATTAGAGTATTAATTACTTTTTATAAATAGTTAATCTTGCTCTTAATGTTCAAATCGGATATTTTGATTTGGTGTAGTAAATTTTAAGCATAAGAGTTGATGCTTTTGTTAAAAATATTCGATGTAGATCAAATTAAAGTAGGAATGTATGTTGATTCTATTGCAAAACAACAAGGCAAACTTAAAATATCTAGCCGAGGTAGAGTCACTTCCCTTGCGTCTATAAAGCAGCTCAAAAAGAAAGGAATTTTGTCATTTGTTGTTGATATGAGCAAACAACTTGAGTCCGAGGTTGAAGAAGAAATTACACTTCAAAAAGAAAAGCTTAAGCCTGAAACACCGCCTAAACTACAAAAAAAAGTTTCTTTTGAAGTAGAACTTGAAGTTGCAATTAAACTTCACCACAAAGGTAAACACTTACAAGAAAAAATGTTAGAAAGCATTGCCAAAAGCTTACCTATAGACATTGCTGTACCAGAAGCATTCACCAACCATATTGTTTCTTCTATTGATCGCAATCCTAATGCCTTAATGTGCATGACAAAAATACGAGAGAAAGATACCTATCTTTTAGAGCATTCATTAAATGTGGCTATTTTGCTGGCAAATTTTGGAACATATCTTGGCTTTGACGAAGAACAAATACAAGAATTGACTCTATCAGGATTTTTACATGACATTGGTAAAATTAAAGTTCCTGATGAAATATTACATAAACCTAGTCATCTGAATGAACAAGAAATGACCATTATGAGAGACCATGTATATTATGGCATGAAGGTTTTGGTTGAAATGGGCATTCCTGATTCAATTGTGAAAACTATAGGAGAACACCATGAAAGACTCGACGGGTATGGCTACCCCGAAGGTCTAAGAGGAGACGATATCACACAGTTTGGACGTATGATTGCCATAGTTGACACTTACGATGCTATAACAGCAGACAGATGTTATAAGGCAGGTATGTCGTCTAAAAAAGCATTACAAATATTATTAGACGATGCGCCTGGAAAGTATGACGAATGGTTAGTGGCTCAATTTGTACAATGCATCGGAATTTTTCCTTCGGGCAGCTTAGTCAAACTAGACAACGAAAAGATTGCCATGGTTCTTAAGCAAAACAATGGCCACGCTGTTAAACCAGTTGTTAAAGTTTTTTATTCAATACGGGGCAACCATTATTTGGAGCCCAAGGAAGTGGACTTATCTGCTGCCAGTAATAGGTTAAAAATTCTTGATGCAGTGCTTCCAAGTGATTTCAATTTGGATATAAAAAAGTACTTTAACGAATCAATAAAAATTTAGAACTTAAGCTTTTGGAGTGTTTAGAGCCGTTAACTACTTTTCGCTTCTTTCAAGATAATATGTATCTGGTCAGTTGTTACATCAGATGGGCACACCCCTTTGTCAACCAACTCCTCACGAATAATTTCAGGTGTGTTAGAGTAAAAACGAGATCTGTTCTTCTGAATATAGCGTGTTATCTTTTGCTGTAATTTGCGTGTTAAACAAGACATATATAAATATTAACCAGTAAAATTTTTAAAAATCAAAAACCACATATAATGACTGACTAGAAGATATACACAGCGCGGAAGCTATATTTCTTTTATCAATACATATTCAAAAACATTCGTTCAAAAAATAAGGAAATAGCGACTTAGCTTATTATTAAATGTTGCAAGGGAACTGTTTATAGTCAGTGAAAAAACGGTGTAAAATTTTTTCCCAAAAAAATAATTATTTAAATCGAAACCCAAT
>NZ_CAJXPA010000084.1 GCF_913058035.1 uncultured Paraglaciecola sp.
GGGTGTTTGCCGAGATGCGCTGGTACAGTATTGTACTGGCGCTTCTTTTTTATGGGTCGACTAGTTGGTTACTTCTGCATCTAGCGGGAGAAAAATCTCTAACACAATCTGCGGATTTTGTTTATTGGTTGGTTGTTACAGGTTCAACGGTAGGTTATGGTGATTTGTCACCCGGTACCACCTCAGGTAAATATTTAGTATCCTTTTATATAATTCCAATGGGCCTCAGTATTTTTGCCCTTGTCTTGGGACGCGTTGCAAATTGGGTATCGAATCAATGGCAAAAAGGAGCAAGAGGTTTGAAAAGTTTAGACATTGAAGACCATATTCTTGTGCTAGGTTGGAATGGTAATCGCACTATACGTCTACTAGAACTATTAATCCGCGAACGAGCCTACACCGAAGATGATCCTCTAATAGTGTTGTGTGTGAGAGCAGATATCACTAATCCTCTACCTGGCCAAATTGAGTTTGTCAAAGTCACCACCTTTAGTAACGATGCAGATATGGACAGAGCCTGCGTAGCCAAGGCTCGTGTTGTGTTAATGGACAATCCAGAAGATGATCTAACCATGACCACAGCTTTGTATTGCAGTCAGCGTAATCCTGATGCGCAGATGGTTGCATATTTTAACGATGAAAGCTTAGTCAGTTTGTTACAAAAACACTGTCCTAATGTGGAGTGTACACCCAGCGTAGCGGTGGAAATGTTAGCAAAATCAGCTTTTGATCCGGGTTCCAGTTTGTTACATCACGACTTACTCGATATTAATCATGGTCAAGCACAATATTCAGTCAATATCCCAGCTCACATTCCTCCAATAAAAGTTGAACATATTTTCGAAATTCTCAAACGTAAATATCGGGCTACGTTAATTGGTATGTCTAAAGCAGAAGAAAAGTTAAATATCCAAGTTAACCCAGACTTAGATTTAATGCTCTTGCCAGGTGACAAAATATTCTATATTGCTGATGAGCGTATTATTAATTTGAACTGGCACGACTTTGTTGAAAGGTAAAAAGGCCCCTTATGTTTAGTAAATTATTTGGTAAAAAAGACACGGAGAAAAAACCTAAAGCACCTGAAATTATGGGGCTGTATCTAGGTGGATCTTTTGAGCTCGACCCTCTTAAGTTGCGATTGATTGAACCAGAACTAATGATTGAAAAAGCAGCTAGCCACCACCTTATTCAAGCAGTAGGAGAGGTAAATTTAGATACCGGTGGTAAAATTCTACGATTTTACACCGATGATGATGCCTTCTTGCAGGTCATCTTAGATGGTGGCGATACAGAAAATCACATCACAGACGTAAAGTTATGGTATTTTTATGAAACAAAAACGATTGGTTCAGAAGCCCAGTGGAAAGAAATGATTGCTTCAGGCGTGTCAAAGCCAACTTATCTGATTGATGATGAAGAGTATCAGCGGGTTTGGGATGCAATAGGAGATGAATCTCCCCCTGTCGCCATGACTGAAAAAACCTATGAACAAGATGGTGACACAAGCGAAACCGATCAGTTTGTAATGTTATATGAACGTCAACTTGAAGGTGACGAAACAGAAACCTTACTGGTCACAGCTGAAGAAAAGTTAGTGAATAATAATTTTGATCGGTGTTTGGTTATCAGTACAGGCTTTAATATTGGCCAAGCTGATATCACAATTAACGGATAGTAATCAATTTACACCATTCGCTCAATTTAATACCACCCACTATAAAAAGGATAAATAATGGACACAATTATAAATTCAATATCAGGCTTAGGCAATTTTGCGCTGTATTTTGCAGTTTCAATTTTGTTGTTGTTTGTATTCAAAATAGTATATGCCTTTGTTACTCCTCATGATGAATGGGAATTAGTTAAAGTGCACAAGAATCAGGCAGCAGCTGTAGGTTTTGGTGGTGCTATTATCGGTTTTAGCATTGCATTAGCTGGCGCTGTAGCTAACTCAGAATTTTTAATAGATTTTGTTGTATGGGGTGTGGTGGCAATTATTGCTCAATCACTCGCATTTGCCTTATTACGTTTCACTTTTATGCCAAAGATCGCTGACAGAATTGATAAAAATGAAGTATCTGCAGGAACTATTTTGGCAGCGGTTTCAATTTCTGTTGGGCTGCTTAATGCGGCTTGTATGAGTTACTAGGAGGGCCCTATGCAATCCAATAAAACCAAGCGTTCAAAGACAATCAACCTGAATAATATGCGCAAAAGCTTTAGTGTTAAACCTCTAGCACTCGGCGTTGCAGCAATTTTCCTTTCAGCTTGTGGTGAGAAACAACAAGAGGCAGCTGTATTTACCAGTATAGATGACTGTACTAATTCAAATCCTGAATTTGCCGAAAAATGCAAAACAGCTTATGAAGATGCCTTGAAAGAAGCTGAACGAACAGGACCCAAATATAACAATCAGCGTGATTGTGAGTCTGAGTTTGGTAACAACCAGTGTAATGCTGTTCGAAATGAATCTGGCTCATTTTTCATGCCGTTTATGGCAGGGTACATGTTAAGCAATTTAATGTCCCCAAGAGGGTATTCCTCTCAGCCTATGTTTACTTCTTTCTCTAGAAATTCATCTTACAGAAATAGATGGGTCGGTGCAGGTGGCCAAGACTTTGGCGACAATCGCCGCAGAAGTATGCGTGTTAGTGAAAAAGCACTAAAACCCAAGCCGACTGTAAATAAAACTATCAGTCGCGGTGGATTTGGTAGCAGTGTTCGAGCTAAATCTAGTTGGGGCAGCAGCTCTAGCAGAGGTGGCTGGGGTGGTTAATTGCGTTTTAGTAATATCATATTGCGTAAGCAACATTAAATTCATGTTGCTTCAATGCTAAGAGTTGCCATTCCAGAACGAGTCAATTGGAAAAGAAAGGCCGCAGAGTTTGGCTTTAAATTCCATACTATGCAGGGTAAAGCATACTGGGATGAATCAGCTTATTATCACTTCTCACTCGAACAAATTGAGCGGGACTTAGAATCTCCCACTGAAGATATTCATCAAATGTGTTTGGCTGTGGTGGAAAAAGTTGTCAACTCTCAGGAATTACTGGAAAAATTTCAAATTCCGCAGCACTTTTGGCAGCAAATTACTGATTCATGGAAAAATCAAAATCCCAGTCTTTATTCACGCTTAGACTTTGCCTACCATGGTAAGGGGCCGGCTAAACTATATGAAAATAATGCTGATACGCCCACATCTTTGTATGAATCAGGATTTTGGCAGTGGCTGTGGCTAGAAGAACAGGTCAATGCGGGTAAAATCGGTAAACAAGCGGACCAATTTAATTCTTTACAAGAAAAACTAGTGCATCAGTTAGCCGTCATTGGCAAACATTACAATGTCAATCATATGCATTTTGCCTGCTGCCAAGATACGGATGAAGACCGCGGAACAGTGCAGTACTTGCAAGATTGCGCTAAAGAATCAGGGTTAAACAACGACTTTGTATTTATAGAGGATATCGGCCTTGCTGAGTGTGGTAGTTTTAGTGATTTACAAAACAACAAAATTGAAACCTTATTTAAGCTCTACCCGTGGGAATTCATGCAACGGGAGGAGTTCGGACAATCTATAGGACCTGCTCAGATCAATTGGCTAGAGCCTATCTGGAAATCGATTTTATCAAACAAAGCCTTGATGCCAATGCTGTGGAAATTATTCCCTAAGCACCCTAATCTGTTACCCGCTTATTTTGAAGATGAATTAGGCAAGGCGACTGAAACTAAATTGGTTAAAAAACCCATTTTTTCTCGAGAAGGAGCCAATATCAGCGTCATTGAGAATGGAAAAACAGTGTTACATGCTGATGGTCCATATGGTGAAGAAGGTTTTATTTATCAGGCTTATTATCCTTTGCCTCAATTCGGTAATAATCATACCTTGATAGGTTCGTGGTTGGTTAATGACCAAGCCGCAGGTATCTCAGTAAGAGAAGATTCGTCGCCCATTACTCAAGATATGTCACGTTATTTGCCGCATATTATTTTGTGACAATTTGACATAACTTTTTCGAAGTTTTTCAGTCACAATAATGTCATTGGTCTCTACCGCGTATTATTTAGATTATGAACCCTATCATCAAACCTTTGAGTAACAATCAACATATTCGACTAGTCTTAGTTGTTTTTGTGTTGTTTAGTGCAATTGAAATGATCAATTTGTTCACTGGACGTATGCTCAGTCAATTAGGTACCATTCCTAGATATGTGCCTGGACTTAAAGGCATTATTTTAGGGCCTTTTGTGCACGGCAGCCTGCAGCATTATTTTTCAAATATTATACCCCTGTGTATATTTACTTATTTATTGCTGCAGTACGGGTTAAATCGCTATTTGCAAGTAACACTATGGATCATGATCACCTCTGGTTTATTGGTCTGGCTATTTGCCCGACCAGCCACTCACATAGGTGTAAGTGGTGTCGTATATGGTTATTTTGGTTATTTAGTCTTAGCAGGTTTTTTAAGTGGTAAATTTAAACTCATTATAATTTCAGTGTTAGTGGCATTCTTTTATGGTGGACTTATTTTTGGTATATTACCCTCTAGTCCCTTTGTCTCTTGGGAGTCGCACTTATTTGGTTTTATTGCCGGATTGGTGGCAGCAAAATTATGGGCAAAACCATCGCTCTAAACTTCGAATGCGAATATAATATTTATAAGCAAAAATATGCATGGAATAGGTAAACAATGTCCAACGTTCAACCACAAAAAAAAACAGGTCTGCTGGGTAATCTAGCTTTTAACATCATTATCCCAGTGCTGATTTTAACCAATCTAAGCAGTGATGAATATTTAGGGCCTGCTTGGAGCATTGTAGCTGCGCTGATCTTTCCTATCGGTTTTGGTATTTGGGATCTCAAACAAACAGCTAAAATCAATCCATTTTCAATACTAGGTATTGTCAGTGTTTTCTTAACAGGCGGTATAAGTCTGTTAGAACTTCCTGCTGAATATATTGCGATTAAAGAAGCAACAATACCCGCAATTATTGGTATTGCAGTTTTGATTACCCAAAGAACTAGCAAGCCTTTATTAAAAGTGTTTGTGCTAAGTGAACAAATCATTAATTGGAAAAATCTTAATCAATCCTTAGCAAATTCTGGTACCAGCGAACTCTTTGAGAAAAAAATGGCAATTAGCTCTTATATTGTTGCCGCTTCTTTTTTCTTGTCTGCGGCACTCAATTATATTTTAGCTAAGGTCATATTAATTAGTGCTCCTGGTACGTCTGAATATACCGAAGAATTAGGCAGAATGACGGCCTTAAGTTATCCCGTGATTGTGATCCCGAGTATGCTGATGTTGATGGCAGCATTGTGGTACATTTTTTCACAAATTAAAAAATTAACGGGTGAAGAGCTTGAGAACTTTTTAGCAGACGTTTAGAACTAATACTCTGCTTTATCGTATTATCAATATTATATACACACACGTATTAAGGTAGAGATGATCCAAGTTAGCGGTTTAGTCAAACACATTACTGATGGACACTCGAACAAAAACATCTTAGATAAACTAGATTTCACTCTTGAAGCAAAACAATCTGTAGCTATCAGCGGTGAATCTGGATCAGGTAAGTCAACTTTACTCCACATTCTTGCGGCTTTAGATAATGCTGATAAAGGAGAGGTTAAAGTGGCGGGCTTGGCACTCAATACTATGAGTGAGATGCAAGCTGATAAGTTTCGAAAAAAACATCTAGGTATTGTTTTTCAGCAGTTTAATTTAATTGATTGTTTATCTGTGTGGGACAACATTACTTTCCCAGCTAGACTTAATGGTTTACCAATAGACCAATATCACAGCGATTTGTTAAAACAATTAGGATTGAGCTCACACAAAAACAAAATGCCGGCTAATCTATCTGGTGGAGAACAACAAAGGGTCGCCATCGCCCGTTCCTTATCCCACAAACCTAGTCTAGTGTTAGCTGATGAACCAACCGGAAACTTAGATGATAACAACAGCCAACGAGTGACTGAGTTATTATTTGGATTATGCAAAACATTAGGACTAACATTAGTTGTTGTTACACACAGCCAAAAGGTAGCTGCCTTCGCCGATACCCGTCTAGTGTTAGAACGAGGACAACTGCAGGCTGTTCTAAATCAAAGCACAGAGCAAGTCACAAACCAGAATACAAGTAAGCCACAAAACAATGTCTCAATCTGATAATGACTCCTTTACTTAAGCTTATTTGGGCAAGTTACCAGCATAATATGTTACGCGTAGTATTGGTATTGATTGCATTAATCACTGCGTGTGCAGGTCTTAGTGCAGTTTTAGTGATCAATAGTGCCGCAAAAAATAGTTATGCATCTGCTAGTCAACCATTTTTACAACAGGTCGAACAGCGCATCACTGCTCAAAGTGGCCATTCATTAAGTAAACAAGATTTCACTTCACTTCGTCGTCTGGGCTTCACTCAACTTATCCCAGTGTTACGTAGTTCGCAGAACGTCATTCAACCTGTTTCGGGCGAAACTCAGCGATTGTCATTATTGGGCATAGATACGTTTTCAATTTTCAGTTATTCCGTAAGAAATACATCACAGGATGAACAAAACAGTACAGGTACCTCAACACAAGATCTTAGCCAATTATGGACTCCACCTTTTGCTAGTGTGATCCATAAAGATTTTGCGGCCGAACTAAACTTTGCTAATGGACAAGTTTTAACTTTAAAAAATAAGCAATTATTGCCACAGCTTGCAATTACCGATATCGATGGTTTAGGCCGAGAGGTCGTCATGGACATCGGGCAATTACAAAAATTATTAGGTACTCAGAAAATTAGCGAACTGTTGGTAGTCGGAGAAATGAAGCATAGTGCCAGAGATGCACTAAAAGCAGCATTACCTGAGCACCTTCGACTTGAAAACATCAATACTGGCGAACAAGCACAGCAGCTCACCGATAGTTTTCACCTTAACCTTTTGGCCATGGCATGTTTAATGTTTGTCGTGTGTATGTTTGTGGTCATGAACGCATTACATTTATTGATCATGAAGCGCTGGCAAAACCTGCGAATTGCTCGGCAGCTTGGGGTATCTAGAAAACAAATATACTGGGCGCAAGGTACAGAGCTGGTATTAATCAGCTTACTTTGCGCACCAATCGGGGTTATGGTCGGAATTTTTTTAGCACAATTAGTTTCACCTATGGTGTCACTAACCTTACAAAGTTTGTTTGATGTACGCGTAGGTTTCACCCAAGTAGCCTACTTAACTTTAATGTTACAGTGCTTTACGGCCTGTTTTTTGGGAGCAGCAATAGCAGCCATTTTGCCTATGTGGCAGCTGGACGCTAAGCTGTCTTTACGTAATTTTTCGGTCAGTACCAACTCAAAGAATTTTTCATGGTTATATGCCAGCATAGCACTGGGTTGCTTTGCCGCTTTTCTAGGTTATTACACTACAGGCATGTTGATGAGTTTTGGTGCTATCGCGATAAGTATATTTGCGGGTTGTAGTCTACTTATTTATGCGGTACCAAAGAGCTTGAATACGCTGTTTCACAGTATGCCAGAGCGATGGGTATTACTTCGCTGGTTGGCTGCAGATGGCGTACGTTTGTCGCAGAAGAGCAAAATTGCCTGTTGTGCCTTTTTTATTGCGCTAACCAGTAATATTGGTATGAATTTGATGGTGGATAGTTTTCGTCAAGCCACAAATCAATGGTTAAATCAGCGCTTGGTAGCGGACCAGTATGTTTCGACTCAAACACCGAATGTATTTACTCAATGGTTAACCACTCAAGATATGAATGTGGGTGTAGTTGAGCGTAAAGGCGTTGATGCATTTTTAGTTAATAAGTCACAGAGCAGTGTGATCTATCAAACAAACAATCAAACAAACAATCAAACAAACAATCAAACAAAAATAGAGCTTAGATCATACCCCAGTTCTGACCTCTATCGATCCGCAATGTTATTTTCTGAGCAACAAATAGATGTTTGGCAAATATTTTCTACAGGGCAAGGAGTGTTGATTAATCAACAATTGGCTTTACGTCATGGGTTAACACTGGGACAAACGTTGAGTTTTTATACTGAGACAGGACAGTCTGAAACTAAACAGATAGTGGGTATTTACTATGATTACGGTAATCAAAAAGCTCAAGCTATGTTAGATTTAGATTATTTTGCTAAATATGAAGCCAATACTACCCTGTTTGCTTTGCACTTTTTATCCGAACAGCAGCAAAGCCTATTTGCCAATCAACTAGCATCGTCTTCAATTTCTGAGCAGGTAAGCTCGATACAAACCCGTGAATTATTGGCGTTATCGATGAAAACGTTTGAGCGTACATTTGTAATTACAGATGGCTTAAACATCGTCACGTTATTAGTCGCGGCATTATCTTTAGCCACATCAGTGTTGATGATTGATATGGATAATAGACCTCAAAGAGCACTATTAAGAAGCATGGGAGTGGGTAATTATCAAATTACTGGTTTATCACTTATCCAATACACCTTACTCAGTTTAATGGCTTGTCTGGTGGCACTACCCTTTGGGGTTGGCTTAACCTGGCTGTTGATCAACTTAATTAACGTACAAGCATTTAGTTGGAGTTACCCAATATTGATCACACCTTCTAAACTTTTCTCAGCTGGAATAATAAGTATTCTGTTGATTGTAGTCGTTGTCGCGTTGCCTCTTTATAAATTGAGTCGTCGCAAATTAGTTGAGGACATAAAGTGTTTGAGTTTCTAATAAGGTACTTATTTTTGTTAATATTGGTAACAGGCTTCACAGCTTGCTCTGAAAAATCCGATGTAAACCCAGATGAAGTCGATGATGCTGATAAAGTACAAAATGAAAATACGATGTTTTCTGGCTTGAGTCGTTATCCAGTAGAACAACAAAAACGGGTCAATAGTGACGAGGCTGAGACCGCTTCACAAACTTTTGCTCGTGTATTGCCAGGGTACAATATTACATTCCCCTTCGATCACAGGAGTCACCCAGAATTTGCGGTGGAATGGTGGTACATCACAGCTAATTTAACCGACAAAAAAAACAACCCTTATGCTTTGCAATGGACTCTATTTCGGTTTGCTAGTGACAACCAGAACACTCCTTGGGCGAATGCTCAGCAATACATGGGGCATGTGGGCTTAAGAGATGGCAAGCAGGCTTGGTTTGAAGAACGTTTTGCTCGAGGTGGCGTAGGTAATGCAGGCATATCGACGGCTCCATTCAATGCGTTTATTGACGATTGGCAATGGCTTTCTCAGTCATCCAATATGTTTCCATCGACGCTTGAATTTACTATTGATACTCAGATTAAAGCTAACTTAAATTTTACAGCAGACAAGTCTTTTTTAAAGCATGGTGAGCAGGGGTTTAGTCGTAAACTAAGAAATTCAGAGCAAGCATCTTATTATTATAGCCAGCCACATATTCAAGTTTCTGGACAGCTTCAACTGGCTAGTGGAATAGTTGAGGTAGCGGGCAATGCATGGTTTGATCACGAATGGACATCTCAATATCTAAGTCCACAGGCTCAAGGCTGGGATTGGTTTTCTATTCACTTTGACGATGGTACTAAGCTTATGTTATTTAATATGCGTCACGAGCAGGCTGAAGACTATTGGTCTGGGACCTTATTGAAAAATAATGGAACCGTCGTACATCTGGATGAAGCCGATATTCATGGAAAGATAACTAAGCGAGATAAAGTGGAAGGTCGCTTGTTACCCTTGTACTGGTCGATTCAATTACCCGAGCATGAAGTCGATATTCAGATTGCACCCATGCAAACCAACCAGTGGAACCCTGGGTTGTTTTCATATTATGAGGGAGGAACGGTGGTTTCAGGTTCTCATTCAGGGGTTGGATTTATTGAATTAACTGGATATTAGCCAGCACTTTTTCTAAAAAGTACTGGCTAAATATGTAGATAATGGCTATTTTTTGTCCTTTAACAATTCAAACAGATTTTGAGCAATGCGAGTGTTATCCAAATGGCCCCGAAAGCGCTCACTGCCCAATCCTTTGGCAAATATTTGTACGTCAACACCGGTATGTCCAGAAGTTGTCCAGCCAGTATTTGTACGGCTATCTAAAATCTTAGAAATCGCGTTGTGGAAAGGTCTAGGTTTATCAGATTCAATCACACTTAAGCTGGATATTTCTTCCAAGGTCAACTCAAACCCTAGTAAATCAGTAGCCAAAACACCTCTGTCTTTGGTTGCAATCAACTGTGCGCCAATCTCAGCGGGTGAAGCCTTTAGATTTTTTAGCCACTTAGGGCTCCAACTATAATTGCCATTAGCGCCAATGCTCAAACCGCCGGTACTATGATCGGCAGTAGCAACTAACAGCGTGTCAGGGTTTTTTACAATATATTGTTCTAACCATTCTAGGGTTACCGCAAGATCGTGCATTTCAGCCATAGCGGATCCGATATCATTTCCATGCCCCGCCCAATCAATTTGACTGGCTTCAATAAGTAAGAAATATCCTTGCTCATTTTCTAACTGACGTATCGCCGATTTTGTTAACGTGGGAAGTCGCATCTGATTGGCACTGTCTAGTGCCCACGGCATGCCTGAATCTGCAAACAACCCTAACAAAGGTGTGCCCGCTTTTACTGTGTCTAGTTGGGTTAACTCATCGACATATTGATAACCAGCGGCTTTAAATTGTTCAACTAAATTACGGTCTTCGCGAATAAAATATTTCCATCCACCACCTAATATTACGTCCAAAACAAACTGACCATTAGTTTTTTCATCAAAATAGCTATCAGCTATTTGATCATAATTTTGACGACTCTCGTTATGAGTACCAAAGCTTGCAGGCGTGGCGTGATTAACTTGTGACGTTACAGCAATGCCCGTTTTACGACCTTGTTCTTTGGCTAGCTGTAACACTGATTGAACAGGATTTTTGTTGGCATCTACACCAATTGCGCCGTTATAGGTTTTCACACCTGTTGCAAGCGCTGTGGCGCTCGCAGCTGAATCAGTCACATAACCTGTGTCCATATCTGGGTGTGTACTGGCCATACCGACTAATAATCTATCAAACACTGTTGTTTCCACTTCAGGTGTACTCGGATCGTCCGCGTACATGCGATATGCAGTGGTATAAGATGGACCCATGCCATCACCTACAATCATAATAATATTCTTTGGTGAATAAGTAGCTAATGCAGAATGGCATAATAGAGCTAGTAAAAGAGTTGCAATTTGCTTCATCTGGTCTCCAATGATGAAAAAGTGAATAAAAAATACTTACCGATCATACCTTAGGTATTAAGAGGATGTGTATCTCTACTTACAATAAATGACTTTCGTGAACAAAAAATGAAGGGTATAAATTTTATTAACAAACATCAACTATCAGCGTCTAGTATCTCGCGCATTCTTTGTTGAACAACGTCCACTAACAAATCTGGTTGGAACTTAGAAATAAAGCGGTTACACCCCACTTTTTTTACCATTGCATCATTGAAACTACCACTTAATGATGTGTTAAGTGCGATAAAAAGATCACTCATTCGAGGGTCTTGTCTCACCTCTGCGGTAAGACGATAGCCATCCATTTCAGGCATCTCTGCATCAGTAAACATCATCAATATTTCGTCAGTGACTACTTTACCGTCATCAGCCCAGCTTTTTAAAAGGTTCAACGCTTTTAAACCATCTTTCAATTCGATAATTTCTAGTCCTAACTGGCTAAGTGTCTCTCTTATTTGCCAAAGAGCTGTAGCCGAATCATCTACTACCAATAGTTTTTTACCTTTAAGGTGGGACGCGATTTCTTCATCTAATATACCTTTTGAGATGGTGGTATCGTATTCAATAATTTCAGATAACACTTTTTCTACATCGATAATTTCAACAAGCTCATTTTTTCCATCAATATCAACCTGAGTAATGGCTGTTAAAAAGTTATTTTTACCGGCTGTTGATGGTGGAGGCTGAATGTCACTCCATGAAGTATTAACAATACGCATAACTTGCCCAATCAAAAACCCTTGTACACTGCGATTGTACTCAGTAATGATCACATTGACAGCTTCATACGTGTTCTCACTATTGGTAATTTTAATCGCAGCACGAAGATCGATAACGGGTATGGAAACGCCTCTGTAGTTAGTGACACCTGAAAGGTTATGATGAGAACCGGGCATCGTGTTCATAAAAGGGACAGTAATGACTTCTCTGATTTTAAACACATTCAAAGCAAAGGTATGTCGTGAGCCCAATTTAAACATGAGCAACTCGAGTCTGTTTTCACCGACTAGTTTGGTGCGCTGATCAATTGAAGACATTAGCTTGGACATACACGCTCTCTGGTTAATTTATTTACAATAAAAACAGTTTAAGAAATAGTTGTATACCCTAACAATAGTTGGCGCTTCAAAACATAATTATCTGATAAACAAGTTATTAATTTGTACTAATATTCACACAGGCTATGACGAAGATATTTTATATAGATTATAAATATGGCTTTTACCTATATAGGATGTTTACCAACAGCAGCCCACATGTCTTTATTGGTTGTTATATTTTTTACCATACTGTTATAGGAATATTTAAATGTCACAATATCAAAACGATGTTAATCAGATTGCACAGCTAAGATCAACCAAAGCAGGTGCTTGGAATGCCATCAATCCAGATTATGCTGCTCGTATGAAAGCACAAAATCGCTTTAAAACTGGGTTAGATATTGCAAAATACACCGCAGCAATTATGCGTAAAGACATGCAAGAATATGATGCTGACTCAAGCCAATATACTCAATCATTAGGCTGCTGGCATGGATTTATTGGACAACAAAAAATGTTGTCTGTAAAAAAGCATCAAGGTACCACTGATAAGAGTTACCTATACTTATCTGGATGGATGGTTGCGGCGTTACGTTCCGAGTTTGGTCCCCTTCCAGACCAGTCCATGCACGAAAAAACCTCGGTAGCTTCGTTAATAGAAGAATTGTACACCTTCTTACGTCAAGCCGATGCCCGTGAATTAGGTGATCTGTTTAGACAACTTGACGACGCCAAACTAAACGCTAGCGACACGACACAAATACAACAATCTATCGATAATTATGAAACGCATGTTGTGCCAATTATTGCTGATATCGATGCAGGATTCGGTAATGAAGAAGCGACCTACCTGCTTGCTAAAAAACTAATTGAAGCTGGCGCTTGCTGCATACAGATCGAAAACCAAGTATCTGACGCTAAACAGTGTGGTCATCAAGATGGCAAAGTGACCGTGCCACATGAAGATTTCTTAGCCAAAATTAATGCTGTACGATACGCATTTTTAGAGCTCGGTGTAGATGATGGTGTGATAGTTGCTCGAACTGACTCCCTAGGTGCAGGACTGACTCAAAAAATACCTGTATCACAAAAAATAGGTGATTTGGCCGCTCAGTACAATGCATTTCTTGATTCCAGTGAAGTCACATCAATCGATGATCTGGTTGATGGCGACTCTGTTCTTAAGCAAAACGGCAAATTGGTAAAACCGGTACGCTTACCGAATGGATTATACAAATTTAAAGAAAACACTGGCTTTGATCGTGTCGTACTTGACTGTATTACGTCATTACAAAATGGTGCAGATTTACTATGGATTGAAACAGAAAAGCCACATGTTGGCCAAATTGGCGATATGGTTCGCGCCATTAGAAGCGAAATTCCAAACGCAAAGTTGGTATACAACAATTCACCCTCTTTCAACTGGACTCTGAATTTCCGTCAGCAAATATTTGATCTCTGGTCACAAGCGGATAAAGACCTAAGTCAATATAACAGAGACGAATTAATGTCAGTTAAATATGACGACACGGATCTAGCACTTGAAGCGGATGAGAAAATTAGAACGTTCCAGTCAGATGCAGCAAGGGAAGCAGGTATTTTCCATCACCTCATTACCTTGCCTACTTATCATACAGCTGCATTGTCTACCGATGATCTAGCCAAAGGCTATTTTGGTGACCAAGGAATGCTAGCATATGTTAAAGGTGTGCAACGTAAAGAAATTAGACAAGGCCTCGCGTGTGTTAAACACCAAGCAATGGCTGGCTCTAATATGGGAGATGATCATAAAGAATACTTCTCTGGCGAACAGGCACTTAAAGCCTCAGGTGAAGACAATACTATGAATCAGTTCGACGCTGAATAACTTTTTCAATAGTCTTATCTGGTGAGTATTATCTGGTTAGTGTTTTTTGATCAGTCTTTACAAAGAGTCTTCGATAGCTTGCAGTATCTGCTGTGAGCTATTGATATCATTCAACAAATCAATACCAATAATATCCTACTAATATCATTTAATTCACAAGCCCTTTCAAATAAACTATAAATAGCTGTTTTTAATAGTAAATTTAAAATCTGGAAAAGATATCTAATCCTGATAATATTCTAATACAAAATTAGTTTTCATAACGAGATAATAATCATGAATATTGCTAAGGTAGATTTAAACTTATTGGTTTATCTAGATGTATTGCTCAGGGAAGGCAGTGTGACTAAAGCGGCAAACCAATTAAGTATTACTCAGCCTGCAATGAGCAACGGCTTGAGAAGACTAAGAGACTTATTCAAAGACCCATTACTAGTGCGCACCAGTGACGGCATGACTCCTACCAAACGCGCTTTAGAATTAAAACCTATTATCCGAGATGTACTATCTAAACTTGAAACAACGATTCAACCTGAAACTGACTTTAATCCACTTAAAAGCGAACGTACGTTTAGGATAATGGCGAGCGATTACGCTGAATCGACCTTATTAATGGAAGTCATCGGCAGACTAATGAAAGAGGCACCTAATGTTACCCTTGATTTAATTACTCCTAGCGATGTGACATTTCATGATGTAGAGCAAGGCAGGGTTGATATGGCGATCAACCGTTTTGAAGAATTACCTCTTTCGTTTCACCAAAAGGTAGTGTGGTATGACACGTTCTCTTGTGTGGTGCATAGTCACAATCCCATAGTGCAAAATTTTAATCTGGAACAGTATTTAGAAAATAAACATATATGGGTAAGTAAAACTGGCTTTGGCGTGGGCGTGGGTATCGACCCTACTGAAGTACAAAAATTAGGTTGGGTGGATGCTGAGTTGACAAAAATCGGTAAACAACGGGATATACGTGTTTTTACTCGTCATTATCACGTCGCCTTACAATTGGCCAAAGCACAAAATTTGATCGCAACTTTACCCAGCAAAGCGGCCAATATGTATAAGGATGATCCAGAGGTCGAGATACTCGAGCCTCCATTTGATATTCCTCCGATTGCATTAAAAATGGCATGGAGTGCTTTGCTTCAACATGACGCAGGACATATATGGCTTAGAAGATTAATTGGGGAGGTGGGTGTAGAACTGACTAATTCATAAGATTAATTTTTTGTATGAATGGGAGGAATAACCTACATAAATTAATGCGTATAATGCTAACAAGGTAAACTGTGTAGCTGTTGATTATCAAAGAGTGAAACATGCAACTCACGCAAACCACACAAGTTCAATACATTCAAAAAGGCCGATTAAAGGTTGCTAAGCAATTAGATCAGTTTGTCACACAAAATGTTTTACCCGGTTTGAAGATATCAGCTGATGATCTGTGGGCAAAGTTTTCCGATACTCTGCCTGAACTTTTGTCAATCAATCAAAATCTTTTGGAAAAAAGAATCAGCCTGCAACAGCAAATTGATCTTTATTGCAGCGCAAGACAGTCTATTGATGTCCAAGAGTACAAAACCTTTCTTACCGAGATTGGTTACTTGCACCCCATACCCGAAGATTTTCACATCAACACCACAAAAGTCGATCCTGAAATTGCCACCATGGCTGGCCCGCAGCTAGTTGTGCCAATCAACAATGCTAGATTCGCTTTAAATGCAGCAAATGCTAGATGGGGAAGCTTATACGACGCGCTTTATGGATCTGATATTATTGAGCAAACCGCTAACAGCAAAACCAAAGGTTACGACGCGGATAGAGGGCAAAAAGTCATCGACTATGCCAGAAAATGGTTAGATGTGATTGCACCACTCAAAACGGGCAGTCATATACAAAGCAAAGAATACGCAATACATCACGGTGAACTGTTAGTCACTTTGGAAGACGAGTCTGTAGTCAGTTTAAAAACTCCGGATCAGTTCGTTGGCTTCCAAGGCACTATTGAACAACCTATCTGTATCTTAATTAAACACCATAACATTCATGCCGAAATCCAATTTGATCAAGATAGTGTGATTGGCCAGCAAGATACAGCTAACATCAAAGATGTATTTTTAGAGTCAGCATTAACTACCATCATGGACTGTGAAGACTCGGTTACAGCTGTAGACGCAGAAGATAAAACCTTAGTTTACAAAAACTGGTTAGGGCTAATTAAGGGCGACTTAACCGCCGCAATCACCAGTGGTGACAAACAAATAATACGTAGTTTAAATCCAGATAGGCAATATAAATCTTCAACTAAAGGATCGTTTAGCTTGCCTGGTAGAAGCTTAATGTTTATCCGTAATGTCGGACACTTGATGACGACAGACGCCATCCTCTTCGATGACAAACCTATTTACGAAGGGATCATGGATGCCCTTGTTACCAGTCTAATATCAAAACATGACTTAGTGGGTAATGGCGTTTTCAAAAATAGCCAAGCAGGCAGTATTTATATCGTGAAACCAAAAATGCATGGACCGGAAGAAGTCGCTTTTGCCAATTTGTTATTTTCTAAAATGGAATCTGTGCTCAGTATACCCAGCAATAGCCTAAAAATAGGCCTGATGGATGAAGAGAGACGCACCAGTCTGAATTTAAAAGCCTGTATAAAGGCAGCAAGCGATAGAGTGGTGTTTATCAACACGGGTTTCTTAGACCGCACAGGCGATGAAATACACACCTCTATGCAGCTAGGAGCTTTTGCCACTAAGGCCACTATTAAAACACGACCTTGGTTAAACGCCTACGAACAATCTAATGTCGTTACTGGCATGAACACAGGGTTGTCTGGAAAAGCTCAGATTGGTAAAGGCATGTGGCCCATCCCGGATAATATGGCCGATATGATGCAGGCAAAAATTACCCATGTACGCTCTGGAGCAAATACTGCTTGGGTACCCTCGCCTACTGCCGCCACATTACACGCTCTGCATTATCATCAGGAAGACGTGTTCGACATCAGATTGAACATAACAGGACAAGTTGATGGTTTGTTAGAGAAAATGTTAGACATTCCACTGCTCAGTGATGAAAAATTATCACCGGAACAAATACAACATGAGCTGGACAACAATGTCCAAGGCATTTTGGGTTACGTAGTGAAATGGGTTAATCAGGGAATTGGCTGCTCTAAGGTGCCTGATATAAACAATCTTGGCTTAATGGAAGACAGAGCCACGTTAAGAATATCTAGTCAACATATAGCTAATTGGTTGATGCATGGGGCAGTTACTCAAGCCCAGGTAGAGGCATCGATGTTGAATATGGCAAAACTGGTTGATGAGCAGAATAGTCAAGATCCTGAATACATTTCAATGACTCCTAAAACTGACAAGCCTATCGCTTTTCAAGCCGCCCATGAGCTTATATTTAAAGGTAAAGACCAGCCTAATGGATATACTGAACCTTTGCTGCATGCCAAAAGAGCAGAGTTAAAACACTCACTTAATCAAACAAATTAAGGTTGAGCTAATTCTTTGGTAAAAACGTGTTTACCAAATATGCTTTTTATCAGTGATACTCCGCTTTTACACAATAAATGATAAATAAGAATATGCAGCGGCATTTTTTGAAAGTGCCCTCGGATCAATACAGCAAACTCAGCGAGTACAAAAAATTTAGGCTTACACAAAGGATGATTAGGCTTTAAGGTCTTTTCGTAGATAAAGTCTACAAACGCTATATTCCAAGGGCAAAATTGACTTATTTCTTTATGTACATAATCAGGAACCTCAGTCTTCAATATTTTTTGTGTATATCGACAAGCTAAGAACAACTCCAAACCAAAGTCCGTTTCTTTAGCTAAAGAAATAAGGTCTAACCAAAACGCTTCGTTATTGTTTGTGGTCATTAATGTATGTAAATCAATGAGATCCCTGTAACCTTTTTTAACCTCTTCATTAAAAAACAAATGAATGAGACTGTGCAGCGTCATGGCTGCAAAAGAAAGAATCTGAAAACCGCCTTCAGTGGTGACTGTGTTTTTAGCAAATTTATCAGCATCTACATGCCTACCGGAAATAATCGGTACTATATTGTGGTGAACATCAACAATGGTGCCACGCTTGCCGTGTCTTAAGGGGGGAATTTCGTGGGCCCACTTTCGATAATATTTTTCATCGTGTTCAGTTAACTCTTCAGACAACCAACCAATTAGACATAGTCTTTTTTCAATCACCTTGGTCAAGGTACTAAAAGCAGTCTTTCTCAATACACTGTAATTAAAAGCATTGTCTACTAACTGCATAAACGCTTGGGTTTTATCCAGTTGATAAATCTGTAAATCTTGATTGGCACGGTAATTTGGAAAAACCACCCCCACTAACTCCGCAGTGTTTGTTTGATTTTCCCAACTGTATTCAGGTGGTGAAAGGTGGATCACATCCCCTTTATGGGTATCTTTAGCTATATCTGAAAACTTGCCATCAGGAAACAAAATTTTAGCGATATCAATTGATTGATTCTTTAAACAAATAGGCCGTACAAAAGGCACCACTGTTTTAGTGTTGGGAATGATGAGTGCCATTTCATCTGACAATAAACGCCAACCGTTGTGGGCTAAATAAGCAGTAAGAGTACTTTTCCCTGATCCAGGAGGAGCAGGAAATAAAATGGCTTTATTCCCCTTTGCCAATACAGCCGAATGAATAATCACATGTTGTACTTCATTGCCTGCAACGGTCC
>NZ_CAJXPA010000085.1 GCF_913058035.1 uncultured Paraglaciecola sp.
ATGCAAAAATTTATAAATTTTTGTATGTAATCATATTGCCACATTCAATTGATAGTATTGAATGGCATTACAAGCGATAGCTATATTTTAGGTGTTTTATCCTCAAAATAGACTACCGTTAACCATGTTTTAAATTGAAGAGTACAGTTATGCCAATAAATTCTTTTTTGGGAGTGTTTGCAAAATCGCCCCTTAAACCTCTTGAAGACCATATCAACTTAGTCTACAAATGTAGCCAAGCTTTATTGCCCTTTTTTAAGGCCGTATATATTCAAGACTGGAAAGTAGCCAGCGAGTTACAACATAATATTTCAATGCTTGAGAAACAAGCAGATATTATTAAACGTGAGTTACGCATCAGCCTGCCTACAGGCATTTTTATGCCTATTCAACGTCAAGATGTTTTAGATTTATTGACCCAACAAGATAAAATAGCCAACAAAGCAAAGGATATATCTGGACGAATTCTAGGTAGACAATTGGTTATTCCAGATGAGTTACACGTTCCTTTTATGGAATATTTGAAACGTTGCCTAGATGCCACTAACCAAGCAAAAAAAGTGATCAATGAATTAGATGACTTACTAGAAACCGGTTTTAGAGGTCGTGAAGTACGTTTGGTAGAAGACATGATTGAACGTTTGGACAGTATTGAAGACGACACAGATCTTCTACAGATCAATATACGCAGAAATTTATTGGCATTGGAAAAAGACCTTAACCCAGTAGATGTGATGTTTTTATACAATATTATCGAGTGGGTCGGCGAGTTGGCCGATATTTCTGAACGAGTCGGTTCTCGACTCGAATTGATGTTAGCCAACTAAGAGATTTACAATGGATATAATTAACACTTACGGTTTTATTTTAATCGTAACCGCCGCTACGGTTGGATTTTTAATGGCCTGGGGCATAGGCGCAAACGATGTAGCCAATGCTATGGGTACTTCGGTCGGCTCAAAAGCCCTTACCATAAAACAAGCCATCTTTATCGCTATGATATTTGAATTTGCTGGTGCTTACCTAGCTGGTGGTGAGGTTACATCCACTATTCGTAAAGGTATTATTGATTCGGCATATTTCATAGACACACCAGAATTATTAGTGTTTGGTATGATATCAGCACTTTTTGCTGCAGGCATTTGGTTAGCATTTGCCTCTTATCTTGGATGGCCAGTATCAACGACCCACTCTATTATCGGAGCAATTGTTGGTTTTGCTGCCGTCGGTGTCAGTTCAGATGCAGTAGAGTGGGCTAAAGTAGGCGGTATTGTAGGTAGCTGGATAGTGACACCTGCTATATCTGGTTTTATTGCTTACTTAATATTTCAATCTGCACAAAAACTTATTTTTGATACAGACAACCCTTTCGAAAGCGCAAAACGATATGTACCTTTTTATATGGCTCTTGCCGGCTTTGTTATGGCGTTGGTGACGATCAAAAAAGGTCTTAAACATGTGGGATTACATATTCCAAATGGTCAAGATTATCTCATTGCTATCGGTGTGGCATTGCTAATAGGCATTATTGGTTGGCTGTATGTTAGACGTATAAAAGTTGACCCAATGGCTAAAAAAGAAGCACAATTTGCCAATGTTGAAAAAGTGTTTGCTGTGCTGATGATAGTGACCGCTTGTTGTATGGCATTTGCTCATGGTTCAAACGATGTGGCCAATGCCATTGGACCTTTGGCTGCAGTAGTTAGTATTGTTGAAAGTGGTGGCGAAATTGGCGCAAAATCAACATTAGCATGGTGGATTCTACCTCTTGGTGGAATAGGCATTGTTGCAGGTTTAGCTCTGTTTGGGCATCGGGTAATCAAAACTATAGGTAATGGTATTACCCACCTTACCCCAAGTCGCGGGTTTGCCGCTGAATTAGCAGCTGCAACGACGGTAGTGATAGCTTCTGGTTCTGGATTACCCATTTCAACCACACAAACTTTAGTTGGCGCTGTTCTAGGGGTCGGTATGGCCAGAGGTATCGCCGCGATTAACTTAGGTGTGGTGAGAAATATTGTGGTTTCGTGGGTGATAACACTCCCCGCCGGTGCGGGTTTGTCGATAGTATTCTTCTTTATGATTAAAGGAATATTTGCTCCATAAACACATTCTGAGAAGAGTATTTTACCTTCAGATAGATTGACAATTTTAGGCCAGCTGTAGTAGCTGGCTTTTTTGTAAGATTTTTTTATATTTTTTTTCGAAATAACTACAACTTATTTACGTAAATATCACATTGTTTATGTCAGTACGTATGCAGTTGTGTTGATGCCGGATCATCGATTACAGAGCTCTTTGAGTCTCCGTGCATTTAAATTAAGCAAATAAACGGAGTCTAATAAAAAATTATATATCTTAGAGATGTAATAAATTATTCATTAAAATTTCATCAAAAAAACATAAAAATGTCACACTGTCATATAATTGTAATAAAAGTGTCATAGAGTACTTGCCCAATAAAGTAGCAATCTGTTGTAACGTTTGATATTGGAGAAACTATGATAATGCGTAATTCTTTTATTTTATGTATACCCTTTCTTATTTCTAATTCCCTTCATGCTGGTGTTGTTATGTCAGATGGAAGTGATGTGGTCGTCAACCTTAAAGGCCCTATGGAAATTAAGACATCTGACGGTAATTACTCGGCCAAACTTGGTGGGGGTATTCAGTGGGATTACAATTATGCTGAACACAATGGTGTCGCTGATGAGGACGATTTTAGTCTTCGTCGAGCGCGGTTGTATTTATCTGGTAACGTGAATGATTGGTCCTACAAAGTGCAATTTAATATAGGCAATAATATTGGCGGCACCCAAGAAGACTTATACATACGTTACAACGGTTGGGGTAAACAAGCTGTTGTCACTGTTGGTAATCAAAAAGAACCCTTCGGTTTGGAACAGTTAGAGTCATCAAAAGACATTAGCTACCTTGAACGTTCTGCCGTTTCTGAGGCTTATGCGCCTGGACGAAATGAAGGAGTACTATTCACAGGTCAACGTGGCAGTATCACCTATGCTTTGGGTGTTTTTGAAAACAATGGTGCAAGTGATGGTATTGCTGTTACCTCTCGGATGACTTATGCCCCAATCATGTCTGTTGATCATGTCTTGCACCTCGGGATGGCTTATAGTAACCGGGATGAAGACATCGATATTACCGGTTTTGAAGTGGCTTATGCTAAAGGTCCCTATCACATTCAAACTGAATTCATATCTTCTGAAGAAGATAACGAAAGTCGAAAAGGCTTGTATGTGCAAGCTGGCTGGATTGTTACTGGTGAATCACGACCTTACAAAAGTGGTGTTTTTAAGCGAGTGAAGCCTGGCAATTCGTCTGGGGCTTGGGAGGTGGTAGTTCGCTATGAAGATGGAGATGGCGCATATTCAGACGAGGAACTGGGTTCTACGGATGCTACTTCATACGGTGTTGGAGTTAATTATTATCTAAATAAGTTTATTCGTATTGGCGCAACCTTTACTGATGCAAAAGATAATCTCAACGGTGATGACGGCAGTGAATTTCGAACTCGAATACAAATAGCTCTTTAAACCACCTTAACGTTAGCCAAAAGTATAAGTGATTATTGCATCCAGTCCAATCTAGGATTCATTGCAGTTGCGGTGAATTCTATCCTAGCCAAATCGATAAACGTAAACTCTTCTTCTGGATTTTCATCTTATCCTAAATATTTACATCAACTATGTTTCTGACTTGATTCTGGAACTTCCTTTGACTCATTATATTAAACTTTTGTGACATCTATTTGGTGTAACAAAAATGTCATGCTCCTTCGTTATTCTTCTCGCGTTTTCTAATTCTTATAAAATAACTCGCATTTGGAGCACACAATGGAACTTATTAACATATTTAGAGCTAGTGCAATTGCAGCAGCATTAGTTTTGGCCGGTTGTGGCGGAGATATCAATATCAGTGAAGGTGCTATTGATAACAGCGTGACAGACAATAGTGTGACCAACAATACGAGTGGCGACGATGGCACTGATGAAACGCCTGTTGTAACGGATAACCGCCCAGGTGATGCCAGTTCATTTTTATCTTCTCAGGTTTCTACTGCTCTTGGCAAAACAGTCGACGTTCGCTCAATCTCAGGCAGGCTTGTTGCAGCTGATGCAGATGCGAGTGGCAATATCACATTGACGAACGATACAGTGTGGGCGCTTGAAGGAGCAGTTTTTGTTGGTAATGATAATGCCGACTCAATTAATTTAGTGATTGAGCCAGGCACAATAGTCTTTGGCCGCAGTGGCAGTGATTATCTTGTTGTGAGTCGAGGTTCTGATATCGAAGCTATAGGTACAGTAGCTGAGCCAATCATCATGACCTCTTACAACGATGTTTTAGGTGATGAAGTGCGCGCTGGTCAATGGGGTGGCGTGATTATTTTGGGTAATGCACCTTCTACCAAATGTCCACAAGATGGTACTGATTGTTCGTTGCAAGTTGAAGGTGTTGAGAGTGGTGCTGTGTTTGGTGGCAGCGACAGTACAGACGATTCAGGCACCCTTAACTATGTTGTGATTAAATACGCTGGATTTGAAATTGCACCAGACAATGAACTCAATGGTATTACTTTTGGTGGTGTAGGTTCAGGCACAACGGTGGATTATGTTCAAGTTCACGCAAATGCCGATGATGGTGTAGAATTTTTTGGTGGCTCCGTTAGTGCTAAACACTTAGTTCTAACCGGTATTCAAGATGACTCTGTAGATTGGGACAATGGATATAACGGCAAGCTACAGTATGTCTATATTGAACATGCTACAGATGGTTCTGATGCTAACCGTGGTATTGAAGGAGATGGTGATGGCGGTGATGGTTTAGACTTTTCGCTACCAAAGCTTGCTAACATTACTATTGTTGGAAACGATTTTAATACAGATGAGACGGACTCAGAAGGCGTGTTATTACGCGACCAAACGGGTGCATATATTACGAATATGTTGATCACGGGTACTTCTGGTACGGGTGAGTGTTTAGAAATGGATACCGATGAGACTGTCCAAGGTAACCTTAGCGATGCCGACATCACGATAACTCATTCTGTTATCGCCTGTGCCGAAGCTTTCAACTCGCCTGAAGGAGCGGTTGACCTTGAATCTTGGTTTACTACAAGCCAGTCAGATAACCAGCTTGTAGCTTATGCGGACCGCTCAAATATTGGTTTAAATATAGATGGCACTTTAACATCACAAAGCACACTACTGACTGCTGGCGGTGATCCTGCTGTTGTTGACGGTTTCTTTGATACCAATAATTTTGTAGGGGCTGTTGGTACGTCTGCTGATGACTGGCGTCAAGGTTGGGCATTTGGCTTTGGTGGTGGTGAAGTGGGGGTTGTGACATCTGTTTCTGGTTGCCCCGCAGGCACTACTACTATAGCGATGGTCGATGGCGTAACCAATACCTGCCAAGTTTCAGGTCGTATTACATCAAACCTTACCCTTACTCAAGGCAATCACTATGCGCTTTCTGGTGCGGTGTTTGTTGGTGACGATAACGCTGACAGTGCTACCTTGAATGTTGAGCCTGGAGTGGTTGTGTACGGTAGTTCTGGTAATGATTATTTAGTAGTCAGCCGCGGCTCTAAAATAGAAGCAAATGGAACAGCAGCAGCACCTATTACCTTCACTTCTAAGCAACATGTGTCCGGCGGTGTGATTGATGGACTGGTTAACGGTGAAGCGGGTCAATGGGGCGGATTAGTTATACTAGGCAATGGTAACTCCACTAAATGCCCTCAAGATGGTTCAGATTGCTCTTTACAAGTTGAAGGTGTTCAAGAAGGTGCCGTTTTTGGTGGCACAGACGATACCGACAACTCTGGCACTTTACGCTATGTTCGCGTCATGCACGGTGGATTCGAAATTGCACCTGACAACGAATTAAATGGCATCACATTTGGTGCTGTTGGCTCTGGTACCACCCTAGAATATTTACAAGTACATAAAAATGCTGATGACGGTGTGGAGTTCTTTGGTGGTGCTGTTAACGCTAAATACCTTGTGCTAACGGGTATTCAAGATGATTCTGTTGATTGGGATAATGGCTTTAAAGGTAATATGCAGTTTGTTTTGGTTAAACACGCCGATGACAATTCGGATGCCAACCGTGGTATTGAAGGAGATGGTGACGGCGGTGACGGTGCGGCTTTCTCAAACCCTACAGTGGCGAATATGACTATTATTGGTAATACCTTTGATACCGCAGAATCTGACTCTGAAGGTGTGCTACTAAGAGACCAGACTAATGCTCAACTGTATAACTTTGTCGTAACGGGACCTGCTGGAATGGGCGAGTGTTTTGAAGCTGATTTGTCAGATGGTGATACCACCCTTGAAGCAAATATGGATGGCACAAACAACCCTCAACTCGTATTTGCTAGCTCTGTATTGGCTTGTGGTGAAAACATTAAAAACTCGGGTGACTTTGACCAAGAAGCTTGGTTTACAACGCAATCTGATACTTCTACTGCAGCAGGTCAAAGTGCCGTACTGAACGGGTTTTACACCATTGATACCACTGCGCCGACTGACGTAACAACCTTAGGTACGTTCTTCTCTAGTGTTGATTTCATTGGTGCCGTTAAAGATGCGGATAATGACTGGACTGCCAACTGGACGGTTGGCCTTTAATTAGAATGTAGAGTGTGAAAGATAAATCGCTAAGTTCAAAATAAGACTACAAGTGCGTTACTTAAAGTAGCGTACTTGTTTTTCAAATGTTTAGTTTTCAATGAATTATTATCAATGTTCAGTTACATGGCTGCAAAGCAGTTGGCAGCTAATGAGGTTAAAATGAATAAGCCTGAAAATAGGTTCCGAGTCACACCAGTCACTCTTGCCGTGCTTGCTTCGTTAACACTGTCGCAAATCGCGTTAAGCCAAGAAGGGCAAGAAAACCCAAATGAAGGCGATGTGCTTGATGAGGTTGTTACAACAGGAACACGCTTAAAAGGTACGGCTACGGCTGTTATAGAGGAACGAAAAAATCAGGCGTTTGTAGCTGATATATTAGGCGCCGAACAAATATCTAGAACGGGTGATAGTGATGCGGCATCAGCTTTACGTCGTGTTACTGGTCTAACGTTGGTTGATGGTAAATTTATTTACGTACGAGGCTTAGGAGAGAGATACTCGAGCACTCAGTTAAATGGGGCGGCAGTACCTAGTCCTGATCCTACCCGTAATGTTATTCCATTGGATTTATTCCCTTCAGACATTATAGAAAGTTTATCTGTCCAAAAAGCGTTTTCACCTTCTATGCCAGCCTCTTTTGGTGGTGGTAATGTGAATATTCGCCTGAAAACTATCCCAGAAAACTTTTTGTTTAATGTGTCAGGCAATGTAGGTTACAACACCGAAAATTCAGGCGATGCTTTTTCTTATAATGGTGGTAGTCAGGATTGGCTTGGTCGGGATGATGGCACAAGGGCGGTACCTTACTCGATTCAGACCCGTTGGGATAATAAGCAATTTTTAGATAATTTAGATGAAGACGTGGCCTTAACTTTATTAAAGGATGTGAATCGAGACTATGATCCTTTCTTGAAAAGTGTTGGCCCAGATGTTGGTTTTGGTTTTTCTCTGGGTGATAGTGTTGATCTAAACGAAAACTGGCGTGTCGGTTTTTTATGGACAACCAGTTACGATAATGAAACTACGGTGTCTGAAGAATATGAGTTAGAGCAGGCAGACCGTGTTGGAGATTCCATAAACATCGTACGTTTCTTTGATGATATATCCGTCACTGAAACGACTGTTAAATGGTCAAACATGCTTAATTTAGGTGTTGATTTTAATCGAAATCATAGTATCGATTATAGTTTGATTTTACTCAGTGATACTAGCGATGAGATCAGTGAAAGTTTTGGTAATACAGAAAATTTGAACCTTGCAGAAGGGTTGCGTATCCGCGACATTGATGTGGAATATGAAGAACGAAAAATGTATACCAACCAAATACGCGGTATGCATACTTTTCCGTCATTTAACTTTGCAGGACTGGATTGGAAATATTCATTAGGCCGTTCTCTTCGGGACGCTCCTGGAAATTTAGAAGCACGTTTTGTGTTAGCGGATGCTAATGAAGATGGGTTTTTCGATTCACAAAATGAAAGTTCATTGAATAACTCGACTACTGCTGCTCGCTATACGTTTCAAAATCTACATGACCGCTTAGAAAACTATGGATATAACTTTACCTATCCTGTTTCTATCAAAGACTGGGAAGTAGAAATTAAAGTGGGTGCTGATTTTCTCACTAAAACACGCTCATCAGAAAGCCGTACATTTGACATTAATACCCGAGCATTTTCAGACAACACAGATTTAGCAGGAAGTTCGTTCTTTTCTATATTGGGCGATGATGTATTGTCAGATGCAGGTAATTTTAACACCACGGCTATACTTCGTGATACCACTATTGCCGGTGATGATTATGTTGCAGCGCAAAAGGTCGATGCCTATTATTTGGAAGCTGATTTATTTTACAAGGGAAAGTGGCGTGTTAGCGGTGGTGCCAGATTTGAAGATTTCCGGCAAGTGGTGGCACCTTTCGATCCTAGAACCAATCAAATCGATTTACCAGATGATGCTGACCGAGCCCAACTTACTTTTCAGGAAAGTGATATTTACCCCGCATTAGCTTTTACCTTCATTAAAGATGACTCAATGCAGTTTAGAGCGAGTATAGGCCAAACTGTTGTTCGACCTGATTTACGTGAAGTATCGTCATCCACATTTATCGATCCCCTTACCGGTTTCCCCACTTCTGGTACACCAGGCATCGATACTACATCCATATTAAATTACGATGTGCGTTGGGAATGGTACCGCGAGGCTGGTAACAACCTATCTATAGGATTGTTTTATAAAGACATGGATGCGCCAATCGAATCGGTTCAATCACCCGCACAAGACGGTCCACCCCTCATAAAAATTGCGAATGCAGAAACGGGTGAGTTATACGGTATAGAGTTTGAATTTCTGCAAGGCCTAGAATCCTTTGGTGATGGCTTTTGGGAAAGTATATTTTTATCCGGTAACTTGACTATCAGTGATTCAGAAATAACTTTAGATCGTCAAAATATTGTGGATCAAACGGGCTTATCTGCAGCGGTGACAAACCTTACTCGTCGCTTAACTGGTCATTCTCAATATGTGGCTAATATGCAGGCAGGTTATGACTCAGACAATGGAGAACATTCTTTGTCTGTTGTTTACAACGTATTTGGCGAGCGAATTCTGATCCCTGGTATAGATGGTTTCGATGATAGTTATGAGCAACCGTTTCATTCTCTGGATACGGTTTATAAATATTATCCAAATTTTAATACTACTGTGACCTTTAAGGTGCAAAACCTTTTAGGTGAAAACAAAAGGTTAGAATTTGAAGATGTACTGTTGCGTTCACAAACCAGAGGAACAAAAATAAGTTTATCTTTGAAATACAATTTTTAGGTAATTCGTCTTTACAACAAAGGGTCACGCCAAGTGGCCCTTTTTTTATATTAATGATCATAGCTTAATATTAGTTTGTAAAAAATGTACATAAATATTTTTGAAATTATGCTGGATATTCTTGCTTAAACACCGCTTCAGACCAATTAAAATCAGGTGTTCACTATTCTATAAAACAATCTAAATAAAACACTGAATCCGTGACTATTGACGTTGTCACTTTAGCGTCATTTATCTGTAATATTTTTGTCACATACAGCCCTTATGCTCCTTGCAGTTTTTTAATAACAGTATAATTCTGTTTACGCAATTTTAAGGTTTGAGGTATGACACGACTGACCAAGTTATCTGCAGCGTTTTTAGCCATATTCATAACGGCTGGAAATAGCATTGCTCAGCAAGATAAAAATCTTGAGCCCGCAGTAAAAAAAGCGACTGAAATCAATCAGTCGGCAGCAAAATCTCAACAAAAAATCAACAACATCGCTGATCAAATTGTTAATAAATTGCAGCAGTTTAAAGCCATCAATAAAGAAACAACAGGTTTGGATGTGTATAACGACCAGTTGCAAAAACAAATTGATAATCAAATGCAGGAAATGGCTGACTTAAACGCATCTATAGATGGTGTCAGTATTATTGAACGTCAAATCACCCCACTTATGCTACGAATGATCACTGGACTTGCGCAGTTTGTTGCGTTGGACGTGCCTTTTCTTGCCCAGGAAAGAAATAATCGTGTGGTTGAGTTACAAGCCATGATGGACAGAGCTGATATTGCGCCATCAGAAAAATTTCGCCGCGTGATGGAAGCCTACCAAGTTGAAATGGATTATGGACGCACACTCGAAGCTTACAGCGGTTTGCACACTATTGATGGTCAAGAACGTGATGTAGATTTTCTACGTGTGGGACGTACGGCACTCATCTATCAAACTCGTGACGCCAGTTTACAAGGGACATGGAACAAACAAACCCGCCAGTGGGAAGCCTTATCTTCAAGCTATCGAACCCAGGTCACAAAAGGTTTACGAATGGCCAAGAAACAACTTGCACCAGACCTATTAATGTTACCCATTGCGATGACGGATTAAGGGCATGACAAATATGAGCAACATGAATCACATCCTAAGAAAACTAATAGTAATAACCAGTTTTTGTCTTGCATCAAGCTTAGTGGTGGCTCAAGAAGATAAAGCACTAAATTTAGACGCTTTACTGAAACAACTTGAACAAGGCCAATTCGAGCAAAACAAACAAAATGTACAACGCGAAAAAGAGTTTGCAGCTAAACGTTCACAGCAAGATCAGATGTTAGCTCAAGCCAAACAAACTCGTAATGCAACCTTAGCTACTTCTGAAAGAATGGAAACCCAGTTCGAAGAAAACGAATTTAAATTAGCTGATTTAAACGGAGCCTTGGACAAGCGTTTAGGTTCCTTAAAAGAATTGTTTGGTGTGTTGCAGCAGGTATCTGGTGATACCAAAAGTAAATTTCAAAACTCGATTATTTCCGCACAAATCCCAGGCCGTGCCGAGTTTTTAGATAACTTAGCCCAATCAATGGGAGCGTCTTCAAAACTAGCTTCGATCGAAGAAATTGAGCGTGTTTGGTTTGAAATGCAACGTGAAATGACGGAGTCAGGCAAGGTAACTACATTTATCACAGATGTCATCGAAGCGGGTGGTAAAAAAGTCAGTAAGGAAGTGTTACGTGTTGGGCCCTTTGCTTTGGCTGCAGATGGTAAATATTTGGATTACAACGGTACTACTGGTTCGATTGCTGAGCTAGTACGTCAGCCAGCGGGTCGTTATGGTGACAGCGCTGCGCAGTTGCAACAGTCATCAGGTGCTTTGATTGAGTTCGGCTTAGACCCAACGGGTGGTTCAATTCTTAAATTATTAGTACAAGCCCCAAGCCTCAAAGAGCGTGTAGAACAAGGTGGAACAGTAGGCTACATTATTTTAGCGGTGGGTTTGGTTGGTTTATTGATTGCGGTCTGGCGTTTTATAGCCTTGTTTATTGAAAGCGCTAAAGTCAATCTACAGCTTAAGTCTGCAACGTTCAAAGACAACAACTCTCTTGGCCGTGTGATGAAAGCCAAAGACGATTACCCAGAAGCGGATATTGAAGCATTAGAGCTGCATCTTACAGAGGCTATTTTGGGCGAAGTACCTAAATTAGGTAGGTCTTTGAGCATTATAAAAGTGATATCAGTTGTTGCACCTTTGATGGGGTTACTTGGTACCGTTTCTGGCATGATCAACACTTTTCAAGCAATCACTTTGTTTGGCACAGGTGACCCTAAGTTAATGGCTGGTGGGATCTCGACCGCATTGGTGACAACCGTACTAGGTTTAGTTGTGGCTATCCCAATGACGCTTCTATATGCCATATTAAATACCCGCAGTAAAAGCATCGTTTACATATTGCAAGAGCAAGCAGCCGGGGTAATTGCCGAGCGTGCTGAAGCACATAGCGCTGCGGCCAACAAAAACGAAAAAGCTTAATTACCATGATTGAAATTCTCGAAACTATTCGCGATTTTACCGAAAGCGGTGGGCAAGTCCTGCTGATTATCGGTGGGCTGATTTTTGTTATGTGGTTGATGATTTTAGAACGCGCCATGTATGTGTTTGTTACACACAAACAATATAAATCTGCGGTGATTGCTAAGTGGAAAGCGAGACAAGAGCGTTCATCTTGGAACTCTGAGCAAATTCGACAGGCGATGATTTCCCGTGTGTCACTAAAACTAAACACCGGTGTACCTATCATTCAATCTCTGGTGGCTTTATGTCCATTGTTGGGCTTGATGGGTACGGTCACCGGAATGATTGAAGTATTTGATGTAATGGCGATTTCAGGCTCAGGTAACGCACGTTCTATGGCGTCGGGTGTGTCTAAGGCGACTATCCCTACTATGGCTGGGATGGTTGGCGCTTTGTCAGGTGTTTTTGCCTCAACATGGTTGGCAAGAATAGCAAAAAAAGAAAGAGCGAGCCTAGAAGATACGCTTCGTATGGAACGCAAAGTTTAGCTCGATTGTTGACGTGTTCAAACTTTTAGACCATTCCATGTGGTATTGAATTGATTAGTAAAAAGAGAGTGATATGAAACAGCATTTCCAAAATTTGATGGACGAAGAAGAAGCCACAATCGATATGACACCAATGCTCGACGTCGTATTTATTATGTTAATTTTCTTTATTGTGACGGCTTCTTTTGTCAAAGAAGCCGGTATTGATGTCAACCGTCCCGAAGCTGCCACTGCTGTAAAGAAAGACCGAGCCAATATTTTGGTCGCTATCAGTGACAAAGGTGAAATTTGGATCAATAAACGCAAGGTTGATGTGCGCGCAGTACAAGCCAATATTGAACGTTTATATGCTGAAAATCCACAAGGTACAGTGGTTATTCAGGCGGACAGAAAATCAACGACTGATGTGTTGATTAAAGTGATGGATGCTTCACGGGCAGCAGGCATAGAAGATGTGTCTATCGCCGCACAGGAGCCTTAAATCGTTATGCCACAAACTAAGACTATGCCACAGACAATATCAAGACTAGTTTTAGCTACGTTATTTGCGGCAGTGATTACCTTAGGTTTGTTTTTTTTAATGCAGTCTTTAATTCAAAGCGGTGGCAGCGCATTAACTGATGCGCCAAAAGGTAGCGTACTGGATTTTGTCCGTGTGAAGAAAGATGAATCGGTACAAAAGAAAGACAGAAAACCTAAGAAACCACCTAAACCAGAACAACCGCCACCGGATATGGCTCCACCACAAATGGATGCACCTAGCCCAGAAAGTACCACCAGTGGCATGGACTTTGGTGCTGATTTGGCCGCTGAATTATCCCTTGAAGGTGGATTAGCCTTGGAGTCGGGTGATGGTGAGTTTTTACCCATAGTGCGGGTTGCTGCTGTTTATCCAAGAAGGGCTTTGCAGCGAGGTATTGAAGGCTATGTAGATATTGAATTTACTGTATCTAAATTAGGGTCGGTAACTAATCCAAAGGTGATACAAGCATCGCCTGAGGGCATTTTTGAGCAAGCGGCATTGGATGCCACTTTAAAATATAAATACAAACCGCGCGTCGTAAATGGCGAACCCATGGCAGTATCTGGGGTGGAAGTGCGGGTTAAATTCGAACTTGGGGGCTAAAATGGCGATCAATAAATTAATACTTAAATTAGCTACACCAGTCTTAATGACGGCGGTGCTGTTGTCTGGAGTGCAAGTTAATGTTGCTAACGCAAAAGAAGTAGAAGTAGAGCGTAAAACTAAACGTGTCCCTACTTTGCGTTCTAAGGTGTATGACCAATTATCTCGCGCTCAAGGCTCAGCCGATGCGGGTAATCAAGCAGAAGCCTTTAATATATTGGACAATGTTAAGTCTAAAGCCAGTTCAATGAACAGCTATGAACTCGCCATGATGTATAATTTTTATGCTTTTATTCATTACGAAGCTGAAAAATACGACCAAGCGATCGCAGCGTTTGAAAACGTAGTACAACAACAACCTATTCCAGAAACCTTTGAACAAGCCACTTTGTTTAGTTTGGCTCAATTGCATATGATGCGTGGTAACTACGACAAAACGATTGCAAAAATCGAGCAATGGGAGGTTATCCAAAAGGGTCTTCACCCATCTAAAGATATTCCTGCTAAAAATTTGGTATTAAAAGCCCAAGCTATGTATCAAAAGCAAGATTATGCTACAGCATCTGAGTATATCAACGCGGCTGTACTACAAATTGAGACCAACGACTTAGGTTTTCAAGTAGACGAACAGTGGTATGTATTACAAAGAGCTGTTTATTTTGAACTAAAGCAGCCTGAAAATGTTAAAGATGTATTACTTAAGTTAGTTAAAAATTTCGAAGCCCCTAAATATTGGTTACAACTCGCAGGTATGTATGCCGAGCTTGGGCAAGAAGAAAAACAATTAGCAGTCATGGAAATTGCGGCCCAAAAAAGTTTTGTGGCTTCTGGCTCAGATATGTTTAATTTGGCACAGCTTTATTACTATCATCAAATGCCTTACAAAGCTGCGGCGCTCATGGAAAAAGCTATGCATGAAGGCAAGCTTCCAGAAGACGAGCGTAACCTAACGTTTTTAGCGCAGTCCTGGAACCTTGCAAAAGAAACAGAAAAAGCCATACCTGTGATGTTATCGGCAGCAAAGTTATCTGAAACAGGCGAGTTGTATGCTCAGTTAGGTCAAATGTACCTAAATATGGATAATTGGGAGCAAGCAATTGCCGCTTCACAACAAGCCATAGAAAAAGGAGGATTGCGAAATGGTGGCACGCCTCATCTTGTGATTGGCATGTCTCAATTTAATGTAGGCGAATATAACGAAGCTTTAAATCAGTTAGCCAAGGCACAAGAATATGATGGAAGTCGTGGTATGGCAAAACAATGGTCTAAGTTTGTTGAGGGTGAAAGAAACCAGATTGCTACCTATGCCTCTGTGGGCAACTAATTATAAACTTCAATCTTATAAAAAAGTGCCTAAACGGCGCTTTTTTTATTTGTAAATCTAATTTAGAATGATTGTATTAATCGTTTTTATAGATTCACAAATATGAAATGGCCTAACCTCAAACACCTGCACTATTTAGTAATATTACATCAAGAACAACATTTCCATCGGGCAGCGCTGCATTGTCATGTTAGTCAGTCAACTCTGAGTACCGCCATTCAGAACCTTGAAGAGCAGTTCGGCGCCCAGCTGTTAGAGCGGGATCATAAAACTTTTTTATTTACTCCATTCGGTTTGGAGCTTGTCGAACGAAGCAAGGCCTTGTTGACGGATGCACATGAATTAGTCGATTTCGCGCAAAGTGCAGGGAATTGGCAAGCAGGCAAGCTCAAAATAGGCGTTATTCCTACTATTGCGCCTTTTATATTTGAAGGGTTGATCGGTAACGTAAAGCAACACCTTCCTGACATCAAACTGCAGCTGCAAGAAGATACCACGGCAAACTTATTGACTCAGCTAAATGAGGGCGGCTTAGATTTAATTATTCTTGCCTTACCGATGGACACACCTGGTTGTAAACAGTTGGTCTTAGGTCACGATCCCTTCCATTTAATTGCTCATGGCGATTTGATTGAAAGCTTACCTGTGCCCCTTAATGTGTCGGACTTGCCAAAAGAAAGTATTTTTTTATTACAACAAGAGCATTGCATGACAGGCCACGCTGTTAGTGCCTGTGGTTTAAAACATAAGGAACAAGTGAGTTCATTGGCTGCCAGCAGCTTGTATACTTTAGTTCAACTCGCTAACAGCAAGCTTGGTTTTACTTTTATGCCAGAGTTAGCCATTCAAAATAATATACTGAGTACTACACCTTTAGTTTCAATGCCTGCTGAGGATATGGCCTATCGTGAAATTGGGATGGTTTGGCGAAGCGGCACTACACGTGTCAGGTTATTTCGTCATTTGGCTGAACTTGTCGCTCCTTTGGTCCCAATTCCTACCTTGACACGTTAATTTCACAGGAATTTAGAGGTTGAATATGAACAATGCGCCGCTAATCGCCAAGCTGTTAATCAGACTTATGTGCAGAGTATTTATTGTTACCTGTTTTTGTGGCCGGAGATGAAAACACCGTAATGAGTATACACGATAAGTTACATATCTAAATTTACCTATATACCAACCTGTCACAAAGAAATCGGTCCGGGAAGTTTACTGTCGTTGGCGAAAATATACGTGTTTTGGGTCCTTTGTAAATATATTAAAGTTAAAAGTCAGCTTCAAGCTGACTTTGTTATTACAAACCGATAAGCTAACAAGAACTCACTCATATTGTTATTACACAATGTGGGCTAATATTTTTAGTTAGGACTTTACATGACGTCTTCTGTAGTAATTAGCGGTTCTGGTTTATGGAAACCCAACCACAGTATTAGCAATGAAGAATTGGTCGATGCATACAACGCCCATGCCGAGCAGTTCAACCATCAACATCAAAAAGCAATTGAGCAAGGTGAGCTTAAGTCTAAGCCACTTTCAAGTGCTGAGTTTATTGAAAAGGCTTCTGGTATCAAGAGTCGTTATGTTTACATGAAAGAGGGTGTTTTAGACATTGATAGAATGCGTCCAAACATTCCTGAGCGTACCGATGATGAATTATCTGACCAAGCCGAAATGGCGATACATGCTGCTAAAGACGCTTTAAAAGCGGCAAATAAAAAACCTGAAGATATTGACGTTGTTATTGTGGCTTGTGCATACACCCAGCGCTCTTACCCTGCCTTAGCAATTGAAGTGCAAGGCGCTTTAGGTATAAAAGGTTTTGCTTTTGATATGCTGGTAGCGTGTTCCGCAGCCACTTTTGCACTGCATCGTGCGTATGAAATGATAGCTGCCGGTACGGCCAAAGCGGTGTTAGTGATTAATCCAGAATTGACTTCACCGCAGGTGAATTATTGTGACCGTGATAGCCATTTCATCTTTGGGGATGTTTCAACTGCTATGGTGGTTGAAAGTGCAGTTACTGCAAACTCAGAACATGTTTTCGAAATTATGAGTACTAAAGCTGTCACTCAATACTCGAACAATATTCGTTCAAATTTTGGTTATGTTAGCCGTGCTAATGACGCAGACCCCTTTGCCGAAGATAAGCTATTTCATCAAGAGGGACGCAAGGTGTTCAAAGAAGTGTGTCCTATGGCTGTAGAGCATATTTCAGAGCATTTAGCGCGTCATCATCTCAGTTCTAAAGATGTTTCAAGATGGTGGTTACATCAGGCCAATATTAATATGAATAATTTGATCAGTCGCAAGTTATTCGACAGACAACCAACCTTAAAGGAAGCTCCTATAGTATTGGACACCTTTGCTAATACGGCTTCTGCTGGATCAATTATTGCTTTTTATCTATATCACAATGACTTAAAGTCAGGTGATATAGGCTTGCTGTGTTCATTCGGGGCAGGGTATTCAATTGGTAGTTTAGTATTAAAAAAACGCTAAAGGAAATACTATGATCGCATCTGTTGGTTATGCAATCAGTGCTATGGGTTACGCACTACTTTTGTTGTTGTTGTTAACAGTCCGCAAATCAGGTTTAGCCAAGTATCTGTTAATTCTTGCTACAGCTGCGACATGTTTATGGTCCATCGTACCATTTGTTTTCTCCCCACTTTCAGTCGAAAAACTTTTACTTTTTGACAATATTAAAAATTTATTCTGGTTACTTTTCTTAGCTTCATGCTTAAAAGATAACTTCACTAATATTATTGAAGTACTGTGTCGAAAAGAAACGTGGTTGATTCTGGCTATGCCATTTATCGCTATTGCAATGCCCTTCTTAGGCATTGTTCCACAATCATGGCTGTTCCTTCTTCAGACAGTGATTGCACTTCAAGTGCTGGTATTACTTGAAATAATATATCGTCAAGCGGGTGATAGTAAGTGGGCGTTAAAACCCTTGATTTTATATCTGGCTATCATCAGTGTTTTTGATTTTGTCACTTTTGCTAATGCATTAATGGTGGAACAAATCCACATCAACTACATCGCAGCTAGAGGTTTCATCTACTCAGCTTTGATCCCATTTTTAGTGTTAGCCATTAGGCGAGTCAAAAATTGGGGTGTTGAAATTTACATATCCAGAGATATTGTGATGCACAGCACATTGCTGATGGTGGCTGGTTGTTATTTATTTATTATGGCTATGCTTGGTTATCTTGTTAAATACTTTGGAGGACAATGGGGGGGGACGATCCAAGTTGTCTTAATTGTCCTTTCTTTAGCGCTACTCGTCACATTGTTTCTCTCTTTGAGTTTTCGGACAAAAATAAAAGTATTTATTACTAAACATTTTTTTGCCAATCAGTTTGATTATCGACATGAGTGGTTAAAGTTAACACATTGCTTAAATACCAAAGAGTTTAAAGAAAATGTTTATACAACGGCTTTACGGGGTTTAACACAGGCAATTGATTATCAGACTGGATGTCTTATTCAAGCCCAAAACGGCGAACTTAAGGTGCTAGCAGATATTGAAAAACCTGATTTAAACGAAGATGAAAAACTAGTATTATTGTCTTTTTCTGAGCACTTTAAATCAAAAAAATGGATCATCGATATTGAAGAACTCAGAACAAGGCCCTTCGTTTACGAAGGGTTAAAAATTAATCATAGCCTTTTAAATGCTGTTTATTTCCAACTGGTTATTCCTATTTATAATGACGATGAATTTTGGGGTATGGTCGTTATGAAGGGGTCAGATAATACCAGTAAAAACTTCAATTGGTAGTTAAGAGATTATCTGAGTGCAGG
>NZ_CAJXPA010000086.1 GCF_913058035.1 uncultured Paraglaciecola sp.
GGTTCAACCCACTACCAAAACCACTTTCGCCGAACATGTGCTGAACAGCAAACTCGACACCGTCTACATTTCGGGTAACTCCGTTCGTAGGTTGACTAACGTCCCATTCTATTAGCGGGTCATCGCTGTTTTGAAAAACAACAGTATTTCCAGTAATAGGGTCAAACTCACCGCCACCATTATCGATAATTTGTTGCCAGACATCACCGTCAGCAGGAACAAAGCTTGGGTCGCCAGAAGCCGCTATTAAGTCAGACACTGCTTGCGCTGCTCTTGGACCGGCAATGGGATCTCTTAGACCATCCACCTCTGTGCCAGTGGTAGTATTAGTAATAAAGTTTTTCACATCTTTACTAAAATAACCCAAGGATACATAACTAGCGTCTGCGTAGTAATATTCAACAGATACATCAAAGTTTGATGATTCAAAAGGTAGTAGATTAGTATTACCTTGGCTACCGTTTCTGCTACCCGGCTTAGGACTGCCAGTCAAACTGCGAATGCCTACTAAGTTACCTAGTGGCGCTCGAGTAATAGATTTACCTACGGACATACGTGCCACGATATCATCGGTGACTAAAACTTTGATATCAATGCTAGGTAAAGTCACATCATGTTCACCAGCAAAAGATACGTCTTGTCTATCACCAGGTACATTTCGTAACTGCCACTCTGTGGGGTTAGACCAAACAATAATGTCCTCAACACTTTGTAAAACATCACTGACAACGTCTGTTTGCTCGTATCTTATGCCAAGATTAATATCAACAGGCATATCGGCGATTTCAAAATATAAAGCGCTTTGTAAATAAACGCTGGATGTTTCTTCAGTTACTTGCCCGGAATTAGTGCTGGATAAATCAGTATCGAAGGGGTCAAGAGGTACACTGTCAAAAAAGTTCACCATACGGGCAATCGTTTCTGCAGTGTCAAAGGTGTAATAATAATTAGTGGTTAAATCACTGCCACCACCATCTAATGCATCTAGGAAATTACCTGTATCTTGACGGGTGAACATACTGTCTGGAAAAACAGCTTGATTACCCAAGTACCCATTAGGTCCAATGTTACCGCTGCCGGTACCAAAGCCACCGATACTTTGTTCTGTAGACGCCACACCAAATTTAATGTTAGCTAGGAATCCATCGTCAGGGTTGACCCATTCACTATGGAACTGAAATTGTTTAACCGTTGATTCACCTTCACTTTTACTGAATTGGCCAAAAAGTGGGTCGAAGTCATTTGGACTTGCTTCAGTTGCTCCATTTGGCCAGGTAATAGCATAGTTAGGTACTTCACCTGTTGAATAATCATAAGTTTTGTTAACGATATTATTAGGTGCAACGATGATACTGCTCGCATAACCTGTGCCTCTATCACCACCAGTGTCAGTTGAATTCGAAGAATCATGGTAATCAAATTCCACATGGATATCGTCAGTTAATTGCCAATCAAAGTTAAAACCAACAGACTCGGCCTCAACTATAAGTGTGTTGGCACCTACAGAATGAGCCCAATCATTAGCCGTTTCAGTAAAGTTAATGGCAGTACCATTTTCATCTAACTGATAATTGGTGATGTTGCCACCCCAGTTAAACCAAATACCAAAACCACGAGCTTCAGTCGCTGTTTGTGCTTCTGTACGTGTGTAATCTAAACTAAACGTCATAGCATCAGTTGGTGCATACTGTAAGGTGACTTGACCATTGTTCCTAGTGCGCTGTACGTCAGCAATATCGTAGGATATTTGTCTAGGAAAATAAGTATGTCCTAACTTTTCACCTTCTGCATCTGTTCCGCGTAAGTCAATGGCATCGTCGCCAGTGGCTCCACCTAATCCTTGGTCGGCCTGCCAACCAGGGATGTTTGCGCTTTGTTGCTGAAAATCACGACCTTGGTGAGACAAAGATATCGCCAAACCAATAGTATTGTCAGCAAAAGTATTACTATACAGTGCTGCCAACTCTGGGGTTACATCGTCACCTTCAACATTAGAAGTGTCGTATATTCCTTTGCCTGAAATTGAATATTTCAATCCAGGAGAAGTTAGTGGCTGAGTAGTAACGATATTAACTGTTGCACCAATACCACCACTTGGATATTCAGCACGAGCAGTTTTGTATACTTCTAAAGCACTCACTCCGGCAGAAGACAAGTTTTCTAGGTTGTAAGAACGACTATTACCCGTTCCTGGCATTTGACGACCATTTAGTGTCATCAAGTTAAAGTCAGGACCAAAACCACGTACAGTAATTTGGCTGCCTTCACCATTTTGACGACTTACAGTAACACCTGTAATACGTTGTAATGATTCGGCTAAGTTAGTATCAGGAAACTTGCCCATTTCTTCGGCAGAAATGGCGTCAACAACCCCTGTGCCCTCGCGTTTTATATCCATGGAACGAGCTAAACTGCCTCGAATTCCCTTTACTTGAATAACTTCAACGTCATTGGATGTGGTATCTGCTTCTTGTGCAAATGACGCTGGTGCTGCACCTGCACCCAACAGCATAGAAACTGCTACTGCTAGTCTTGTTTTATTGAAGGTAATATCTTTCATAATTGCCCTACTTTTGTTTTCAACTAGTTTCAGATTTATCTTTCAGTAGTAAATTAATGCTACCTATATCTGACCAAAAACTACGAATTCTTATTGATACATTGATTTAAAAACGTGTTGTTTATAAATAAACAACACACTTTTTGCCTCTACGGTTTAATTGCCAATAACAACATTATCAATGCGATATATTGCGCCGTCACCCGATCCCCAAGCTGGGAATACCATGATGAGGTCAATCTCACTTATGTCTAAGCCGCTATCAGATAAAGCAAGCACGCTAAATGTATATGTTTGCCATACGCCTGTTACTGGGTCGAGTCCTTCTTGGCTAGTGTTTAATACGATATCGCCTGAATTAGAAGTGTTACCACCCGCCTCTAATTTCAATATCCATGGGGTGCCATCAGCTGGTGCTGTAACAACTTTCATATCGAATGACAGTGTTCCAGTGGTCAGCAAAGATGAAGCATCGAAGGGCACACCGTCTGGTGAAACTTCAGCACGGCTGTTATAACCTAAAACAGTGCCAGCATTACCGGTAATACTAAATTCCGAAACCGCACCCTTTTCTGAATCGTCAACCACATCAAAGCCATTGCTACCACTGGAGTCCCATAGTGACCAAAGAGGATTATTGACGTCTTCAAAGGCAACTAATCGAGGTGCTGTTGAACCGTCACTAGGGCCAGAGATAGACACATTATTAATGCGATATACTGCACCGTCACCAGAACCCCAAGCAGGGAACACCATAATGAGATCAATTGCACTTAAGTCTAGACCAGCATCAGAGAGAGCGATTAGATCAAAAGTATATGTTTGCCATACACCCGTGACTGGGTCAATGCCTTCTTGGCTAGTGTTTAATACGATATCGCCTGAATTAGAAGTGTTACCACCCGCTTCTAATTTCAATATCCAAGGGGTACCATCGGCTGGCGCTGTAACAACTTTCATATCGAATGACAGTGTTCCAGTGGTCAGCAAAGATGAAGCATCGAAGGGCACACCGTCTGGTGAAACTTCAGCTCTGCTATTAAAACCTAATACAGTGCCAGCATTACCGGTAATACTAAATTCGGCTACCGCGCCTTCTTCTGGATCGTCAACTACTGCAAATCCACCGCTGCCACTCGAATCCCAAAGTGACCAAAGAGGATTTTCAGCGCCGTTAAAAGCAGATAAACTAGGACCAGAATCACCATCAGGTTCAGAAATAGTCACATTATCTAAACGATAAACTGCACCTTCACCTGTCTGCCAAGCTGGGAATACCATTAAGACGTCAATCGCACTGATGTCTACGCCGGCATCAGATAAATCAGATAAACTGAATGTATAGGTTTGCCAATCACCTTCAGCTGGGTCAAGACCTTCGTCGCTTGTGTTTAAAGCCACTTCTGCTGCTGATGTGTTGTTGTCACCTTCCACTTTAAGTTTCCACACCGTCGAACTTGAAGGCTGAGAGACTACTTTCATTTCAAACGACAGACTACCAGTGGTAAGCATTGCTGCAGCATTAAATGGTACACCGTCTGGAGAAAATTCAGCACGACTATTAAAACCTAGTACAGCGCCTGCATTGTCAAGGATTCTAAACTCGGCTACTGCGCCATGATCAGCATCATCTGTAACGACTTCCGGAGTGGTGTTGCCACTAGAATCAAAAAATCCCCAGAGAGGATTTTCTGCATCATCAAAAATAGTGATAGGTACAGCAAACTCAGGGGTTGGGGGAGTAGGAGTAGGCGCTTTACCCAGAACTAATGCACCGGTTGGGGCATCTTCTGATGCTTCAACCTTATAATTATTTCGAATAGTTTCACAACCTGCGCCTGTTGATGGGTTAGAAGCACACTCATAGACTCTAACGTAATCAATTTCATAAGTTTGACCATTTTCAAATGCAGCAGTGTCAATACCATCAGTAAAGTTAGCCGCATTATTAACGTTGCCCGCGTAAGCACCGCCAACAGCTAAGTTAAGTAGAATATGAAAGTCTTGGTCGAAAGGTGCGGCATCCCATTGTGTCTCAAGATTACCTGAAATGATGTTATAGTACTCGGCAAACCAGCCTCTGTGAACAAGTCCAACTGCTTGACCTTTACTATTAAATCTTACTTCTGACATCATTTGTGTTTGGAACAAATATCCGTCTACATACCAACGAACTTCACCTTCTTGCCACTCTACGGAATAGGTATGAAAGTCATCGGCAGGGTTTGAACCATCAATATTATCATATTGAGTACCTGAATTAGTAAATTGACCATTTTGATCAACACCTCCAGTACCATAATATAACTGACCAACTGTTGAATTTTCTACTTCGCCGGCTGGGTTAATTTCTTTTAAATTAACTGCCTCCATGATGTCTATTTCGCCAGACTTCGGCCAACTGCCATAGACTTCATCGGTAGATAGCATCCAGAATGCAGGCCAAGTACCTTGTCCAAACGGGAGTTTGGCACGCATTTCAAAACGGCCGTATGTCCAGTCGCCTTTATTTTTAGTGACCATACGTGCTGATGTGTACGGTTTTTCTGCTCCTGCCTCAGCTGGTTTAGCGACAATATTTAACATGCCGTCAGCAACAAAAGAATTTTCAGAACTGTCGGTGTAGCATTGTTGTTCAAAGTTACCGCCACCTTCACAGTTAACTTCATGCGACCATTTTGAAGTGTCTATAGTGGTGCCATCAAATTCATCACTCCACACCAACCTCCAATCATCAGTTGATGTCAAAACATCTACTGCTGCTACGTCCGTATTAGTTTCAGCGCCACCACCACAACCAGCTAGGCTCAAGGTCAAAGCTACTGCAATTGAAGCTGAAAGGATGTGCGTCATTCTTTTAACGCTATTTTTTACCATGGTTATCTCCGATAATAATCTTTTAAAAGTGCGATCCGCTCGTTTATTGCTTGCTGGACAAGTCTTTTGTACAAATTAACATCTGTTTACAATTACAGAATTACTACCCATGTAAACGATATAATCAATTTGTAACACAAAGGTTAATCTCGTCACTAACAAATGCGATAAAACGGTACAGATGAAAGGTGGAACGGACGAAAGTTAGGGAACTTAATACTTATGAAGTTTAAGGTCTTAACAAACATAACAAGAATATTGTATTAGGCAAGCTTGAAAATGCTGAGTTGTTAGTTTTTTGTTGCCCTAAGTTGTTAATTTTTTGTAAATCTGATTAGTCGCAAGTTCAGTCCCTTTTAGCTTGTTTAGATTGCGTTAAGTCAAACATAGATTAGTGTTCTCCCAATTTTGCGGACAATGAAGCTTAAATACGTTGTTCTGCGCCAGCTAAAAAGTCTCCAGTCTGGTAGCCATTTAAAGTGGTTTTGGATCAGTTACTATTTTATGGCGTAGGTTGTCTTATGGCTCAAAAATTACCAGCGTGTAATTAAATCAATTTAAGAGAGTGTGGCGATGCCAGTTTCAGCCCCAAATAAAAGTGATGTTGTAGGCCAATTTATCGATATGCAGGGAGAGCGTTTTTACGCTATCCGTAATGTACAGAGCATGGCTCCATTTTTTGTTAGTTTAATTTCAGATAGCGATCATTGGTTATTTGTTTCCTCAACCGGCGGATTAACTGCTGGTCGAGTATCGCCAGAAACGGCTTTATTTCCTTATGCTCCGGTGGATGTAATACATGAAAATGTCTCTAACACTGGCTGCAAAACCCTGCTGAAAGTCAAAAGAAATGGTCAAGACTTTAAATGGGATGCATTTAATAAGGACTTTAATCACCAATACCAGATAACCCAAAATTTGTATAAAAATATATTAGGTGACAAAATTTGTTTTGAAGAAATTAATCATGATCTCTCATTAGCGTTTCGCTACACTTGGACAACTAGTGATGAGTTTGGTTTTTGTCGCCAGTGCGAATTACAAAACCTATCCGAAGAAGACATTTCAGTAGAATTGATTGATGGCTTGCAAAATGTATTGCCTGCTGGCACCCCTCGTTTTACACAAACCGTTTCCAGTAACTTGGTAGATGCCTATAAGTGGAGCGAATTAAACCAACCATCAGGTCTGGCTATGTTTACGCTTTATTCGGGTATAACCGACCGTGCTGAGCCAAGTGAATCATTAAAAGCTAACACAATATTTTCATTGGGTTTTGACTCTCCAAAGGTTCTCCTTTGTACTGCACAACTTGAAAAGTTTTGGCGAAATGCAGACATTTCAACAGAACTCGAAAAACGCGGTGTTCGAGGGGCTTACCTTGTTAATGTTGAGTTCGTGTTAGCTGCAAAACAGAGCAAAAAATGGCAGTTGATAGCTAATGTTGAACAAAACCAGACTCAAGTTAGTGCACTAATTCAATCTTTATCTGATCAAAATAAAGTGTCGGCGGCTTTGTTTGACAGCATCAGTTGTGGTTCAGATGCGCTTGCCCGCATTATGGCAGCATCCGATGGTTTCCAACTTACCAACGAAGAAAATGTAGTTGTACATCACTACGCCAACACGTTGTTCAATAATCTAAGAGGTGGAGTGTTTGATAATCAATACACCTTATCTGCAAAAGATTTTATTGCTACATTACAAACTTTTAATGTCAATGTGTACAACAGGCACGTCAAACGTTTGTCTCAATTACCAGAGCAAATTTCGTTACAAGACTTTTCTAGCGCTATTAGTTCTATTAATGACCAACAGCTAGAAAGATTGGCTGCTGAATATTTACCCATCACTTTTGGTCGAAGACATGGTGACCCAAGTCGTCCGTGGAACCAATTCGAAATTAAATTAAAGGATGATGCTGGACACCGCTTATTGTCGTACCAGGGTAACTGGCGTGATATTTTTCAAAACTGGGAAGCTCTGACTTTTAGTTATCCAGAATTTATAGAATGCGTCATCGCTAAATTTGTTAATGCATCAACTATAGACGGGTATAACCCATATCGCATTACTAAAGGTGGTATTGACTGGGAAGTCGAAGAGCCAGACGATCCTTGGAGTTATATTGGCTATTGGGGTGACCACCAAATCATCTATTTACTCAAAATGTTGGAGTTGTCTAAGCAATTTCACCCCGAGTTGTTGGCTCAACTTCTTAATAAATCTATTTTTAGTTATGCCAACGTTCCATATCGGATCAAATCATTTGACGACATGCTAGTTAACGCAAAAAGCACCGTTACTTATGATGAAGCTTCTGCTGAGCGAATTGCTGAAAAAGTCGAACAAATAGGTGCTGATGGTAAATTAATACTGGATAAAAACGGTGATGTTTACCAGGTTAATTTGCTAGAAAAACTATTGGTACCTTTATTATGTAAATTGGGCAACTTGGTTGTTGATGGAGGTATTTGGTTAAATGCTCAGAGGCCAGAATGGAACGATGCTAACAATGCATTAGTTGGTCAAGGCTTGTCTATGGTAACGCTTAATTATCTAAGACGTTATGTATGTTTTTTTCAAGATCTCATGAAAGATCAAACTGACACTACTGAACTATCTTATGAAGTGGCTCTGTGGTTAAAGGAAACGGCTGAAGTATTACAAAAATTATGTCCACAACTTAATGGTTCGCCAGTATCTGACACCTTACGTTTTGACGTTTTAAGAGACCTAGGTCAAGCTGCTTGGAAATATCGACAAGCTGTATATAAAACTCAGAGTTTTACTCGCAAAGAAGACTGCTCAGTAGAAGTGATCGGTTTATTGCTCAGCAAAGCATTAATCGTAATAGACCACACCATCATGACTAACGTCGGTGATGATGGTTTGTACCAATCATATAACCTGTTGGGTTTACATGGTGAAAATGCGACAGTAGAAAATCTTTATCCTATGCTAGAGGGACAAGTAGCTGCCATCAGTTCAGGGGCTCTTGACCCCAAACAAGCTGCTGATGTACTGGATGCTTTATTTGCCAGTGATGTTTACCGACCTGACCAGAAAACCTTTATGTTATATCCAGATCGAATTCAAACACGGTTTTTGGCTAAAAATGTAATTACTCAAGATTCATTTGATGAGGTACCAGTACTGGCGCAAATGTTGGCCGCTGCTGATGACCGTATCGTTATGCATGACGTGCAAGGCTGTTATCGTTTTAATCCTAATATAAAGAATAACGGTGAGTTGATTCTGCAGCTCAACAAGCTCGGTTCTGATTATCCTAGTCTAGATAAAAAAACCATTTCTAAAATTGAAGCTGTGTATGAAAAAGTTTTCAATCATAAGTCATTTACTGGAAGATCTGGAGGTATGTTTGGCTTTGAAGGACTAGGCAGTGTCTATTGGCATATGGTGTCGAAGCTGTTATTGGCTCTTAAGGAAAATTTTTACGCCGCCGTCGCAGCAGATGCTGATCCAGAGCTTATTCAACGTTTAGGCTCCCTTTATTACCGAGTACGAGGTGGAATTGGTTTTAATAAATCACCCGATGAATACGGTGCATTTCCTTGTGATCCATACTCTCACACTCCTAAACATGCAGGTGCACAACAACCCGGTATGACAGGACAGGTTAAAGAAGAAATTTTGAGCCGGTTTGGTGAGTTAGGTATTCATGTTTTGAAAGGTAAGGTTGAATTTAAACCTAAACTTCTTCGTAGTCGTGAATTCCTTGCTGATGAAACGCCATTTCGTTACCTTGATGTTAATAACGTTTGGCAAGAAACAATAATACCAAAAAGTGGTATTGGGTTCACTTGGTGTCAAGTTCCTATAGTATATGAATTGAACACTGAGGAACCGGTTCTAGTATTAACCACGTCGGATGGAAAACATATCAAGTTCGACGAACTAACGTTAGCTGACGAATACACTGATGCCTTGTTTAACCGAACAGGTTTTATCAAGAAAATTCACATTACTTTAAACACAAATCAACTGCTAAGTGATTAATATACGCAGTATGTTGTAAATGAAATAGAGAGCAATATGTCTGGAAATTATTATAGAAATCGCGCTAATTTACTGCACGCAGGTGAGTTGTCGGTAGCAGAATTACAAGCTGAAGTGAGTAATTTGTTGGCTGACAAAATTCACGGTTTGTCTTTTAGTCCATATATTACAGGGCAAGGTCCAGGGACCCAGATTACAGAACAACAAATTCATCAGCGTTTGCGACTTATAGCGCCTCATGTGAAATGGGTCAGAACTTTTTCATGTACTGAGGGAAATGAATTAATTCCAAAAATTGCTGCAGAATATGGCCTGAAAACACTAGTTGGTGTGTGGTTAGAAGCAGATATTGAGAATAATGAAAAAGAACTTGCTAATGCTATTGAAATTGCTAAAGACGGTTATGCTGATTTACTCGCTGTGGGTAACGAAGTGTTATTGCGTGAGGAAATGTCTCAGGAACAGTTAATAGACTATATTAATCGTGCCAAAGAGGGTGCACCTGGCGTACCAGTGGGTTATGTCGATGCATACTTCTTATTTGAAGATAATCAAAAAGTAACAGATGCTTGTGATGTGATTTTTGCTAATTGTTACCCCTTTTGGGAAGGTTATCCTGCAGAACATGCTTTGGTTTATATGAAACAGATGTATTACAGAGCACAGAAAGTGGCCCCAGGCAAAAAAGTCATTATCAGTGAAACTGGTTGGCCAGATCAAGGTAGCCCTGAGAGAGGCTCTATTCCATCATACGAAAATGCTATTCGTTATTTTGTTGATTCCTACCATTGGACACAAGAAGAAGGGATTGATTTGTTCTATTTCTCATCTTTTGACGAGGACTGGAAGGTCGCTGATGAAGGTGACGTAGGTGCATATTGGGGCATTTTAGATAAAGATGGTAACCACAAATATGCGAAATAGTTTAGTACGTAAATCTGCAATCGAAAAAATGACAGGGCTTACACATGGAAATAGTGTTTGTTATTCTGGCTACAGAGATGGTCAAAATCCACGTTTAGGGATTTTTCCAAGTTATGAAGAGGTAAAAGAAGACCTATTATTATTAGCTGATAATTGGTCTTTTTTACGTTTATATGATTGCAGTCGACACGCTGAGACAGTGCTTGCTGTAATTGAAAAAGAAGATCTGAATTTTCATGTTATGTTAGGTGTAGATATGGCAGCTGAGGTCAGTAATCCAAACTGTCCTTGGGGTGCTCATTTTAATGACGAAAAACTAGCTGAAAATAAATTACACAATAGTGAACAAATTGAGCAGCTTATTGCTTTGGCTGCCCAATATCCAAAAACAGTGTTCTCTGTATCTGTGGGTAATGAAGCCAGCGTGGAATGGACTGATCATATGGTACCAGTCGAAAGCTTGGTTACATATGTACAACGCATAAAAAGTAATATTGCTCAGCCAGTGACGTTTTGTGAAAATTATGTGCCATGGACCAACAAACTTGCCCCATTGGTCGCTGAGCTTGATTTTATTTCTATACATACCTACCCAGTATGGGAATTTCAAAATATTGACAATGCTCTTGAATATACTAAGAAAAATTATCGTGAAGTGTTGGGCTGTCATCCAGATAAACCTATTGTCATTACTGAAGCTGGATGGACGACTCAGTCAAATGGCCACGGTATTGATGTATGGAATGCTTCAGAAGAATTACAGACAGCTTACTACGCACAATTATTAGAATGGACCACAGAAGAGCGTATTCTTACGTTTGTATTTGAAGCATTCGATGAGCCTTGGAAAGGTTCTGATGATCCACAAGAACCTGAGAAACACTGGGGATTGTTTAAGGTTGACCGCAAACCTAAACAAGTTATGCAGAAAACTTACGGTTAGATCATTAAAAAATCGTCAATTTATATGGTTTAGTAATCTAGCAGGTAATTATTTGCTAGATTTGTTTTTCACCAGATTGAGTAAGAAATAAATATTATTCAGGTGTGAAAAGCTCACCTTGTTACTTAGAATTAATGGAATTGTTCTTAGTCATCAACCTAAACCAAATGACTCTATTTTTGTATTCATCGTTAAGTGTATTTTTCGTTGAGTTTATATAGACTAGAGTAAATTTTGTTCGACCTCGCCAAAAAACTGATCATACGGTTTTATTGGTGAGTAGAACAAGTTAGATGTTGGTATTATGGCTAAGTATAAAATGTATTTAAGACGAACGATTAAGAAACTATGCGTTACAATTCTAACTAGTTTGATTTTAACTGGATGTGGTGGAGGAGCTAATACCGGCACCACACCTAGTGTTGTTGTTGTTCCACCTCAAGTTGTTTTAACGCCTGAGCGAGAAGGTCAATCTGTAGCTCGCATGTGGAATGAAGTGCTATTACTCGCTATACGTAATGATTTTGCACGTCCCACTATACATGCCAGAAATTTATTTCATATTTCCTCTGCGATGTTTGATGCATGGTCGGTTTACAATCCATCAACCCGAAGCTTTTTATTAGGCAATGAGGTCGCTGGATTTTCTTGTCCTTCAACTGTTATTCAATTGCCAGAGGACATTCTGCCCGTACAAGAACAAGCCATTAGTTTTGCAGCCTACAGAATGATTAAACATCGATTTATTTTTTCTCCCGGTTCAGTTGAAATTATGGCTGCTGCCACTGATTTAATGCAGGATTTAGGCTACGACTTTGACGACGAATCATTGGATTATGGACAAGGTTCAGCGCCAGCTTTAGGTAATTATATTGCAGACTGCTATATTAGATTTGGTTTGCAAGATGGTGCGAATGAGCCAAAATTTTACTCTAACACCAGTTATCAACCTGTGAATCCTGCCTTAGTGCTCAGTAATTCTGAAGTAGGCAACCCGTCTATTGTCGATTTGAACCGTTGGCAACCACTTTCGATTGACGGTTTTATAGATCAAGCCGGCAACCGTCTTGATGAAGCTCCTACTTTTTTGAGCCCTGAATGGGGACAAGTTGTTCCTTTTGCTTTGTCAGAAAACGATAAAACCACGTTTACACGGGATGGCTTTGATTATCAGGTTTACCATGATCCCGGTATGCCACCATTGATTGAGGGAGCAATAAGTGAGCAATTTAAATGGGGCTTTTCATTAGTGTCTATTTGGTCGTCGCATCTTGATCAAAATGATGGCGTGATGTGGGATATCTCGCCAAATAGTATTGGTAACATCACTTCGTTTCCCAATTCTTTTACAGAATTTAATGAATTTTATAAACAACTTGAGGGTGGCGATCCTAGTACAGGTTATGGTCTTAACCCAGTCACTAATCAACCTTACTCAGAACAAATTGTCCCGAGAGGTGATTACACCCGAGTTTTAGCCGAATTTTGGGCTGATGGACCGGAGTCAGAAACCCCACCTGGACACTGGTTTGTTATATTAAATTCTGTCAGTGATCACCCATTGCTAGAAAAACGTTGGGCTGGTGAAGGTGATACATTATCAAAGCTTGAGTGGGATATTAAATCTTATTTTGCTATGGGGGGCACCATGCATGATGCTGCTGTGGCTGTATGGGGAATAAAAGGCCGTTATGACTATATTCGACCAGTATCTGCTATTCGTGCTATGGCTGACTTAGGACAAAGCAGTGACCCATCATTACCCTCATACCATGTGAGTGGTTTGCCTTTGGTAGAGGGATTTATTGAATTGGTTACAGAAACTGACCTTTTGGCCATCGATAAGCCACAACACATTGGCAAAATTAAACTTTATGCTTGGAAAGGTCCAGGTTATGTGAGCGATCCTTTGGAAGACCAGGCTGGTGTGGAGTGGATCCTAGCTGAAGAGTGGTGGCCTTATCAGAGACCGAGTTTTGTTACCCCACCTTTTGCTGGTTATGTATCAGGTCATTCAACTTTTTCTAGAGCCGCTGCAGATTTGATGACATCTATTACAGGAACTGCCTATTTCCCTGGTGGAATGAGTGAATTTGAGGTGATTGCTAATGACTTTCTGGTGTTTGAAAAAGGCCCAAGTGTGAGCATGACGTTACAATGGGCTACTTACCAAGATGCTTCTGATCAATGTAGCTTGTCGCGTATTTGGGGAGGTATCCATCCACCAGCTGATGATATTCCGGCACGTAAAATTGGTGTGAAAATTGCCACAGATAGCTTTGAATTTGTTCAATCATTTTTTGACCAATAAATATTGGCGAGTTCTCAATGTATTATTTTTGTATGATGTACGAGGTGAAAAATCAGGTTGAAACCAAAATTGATTTTGACACCACTAGTTTCTTTATCTAGAGCAGTTTGTTTAATATGGTTCAAGTGCTCTATAAATTTTGGAAAGATGTTAATGAGTAATCTTCATAAAGTGAGTAGTAAAGTATTGCCAATAAGAACCTTGTTAATTTTACCTTTTTTACTGATATCGGCTTGTGGTGGCTCAGATTCATCTTCACCTTCACCTTCACCAAACTCTACTGATGGGTTAATTGTCGAAGAGATTATTAGTCTGCAAGTCGAAGCTTATTCTCCAATTGACTCATCGCAATTTTTAACAGGGCCTAATATTGGTTGTGACCTTGTAGAAACTGATGCTAACGCTGTGTTCAATGATGTTAGTTTTAATGCAGGCTTGTGTTATGAAACAACTACATCTCCACTAGACGGGTCTACTGCTCGCGTATCTGGTGGCATAGCAGTAAGTGATTATAATTCAGATGGTCGCATGGATATATATGTGACTCATGGACGTAATAATTTGGGTAAGCTTTTTAGTTTACAAGCAGATGGACGTTTTTTTGAAACCACACAACAAGCAGGTATCACTAGCTTATCTGCAGGCCATGGTGGGGCATTTCTGGATATTAATCTTGATGGGCTACCAGACTTATTGAGCATTCAGGAACCACCTTCTGTTGTGCAAGTGTTTGCCAATAATGGGGATGGTAGCTTTACGGATATTTCTGAGTCCACAGGTTTAAACTTAACTAAATCTACCTTGTCGGTAGCAGCCGGGGATCATGACTTAGATGGTGATCTTGATTTATTTTTTACCCATTGGGATCCTATAAATAAACAGGATCGGTGGGAATTTCTTTGGCAGAATCAAGGCGCAGGTAATTTTATCGATGTGAGTGACATTGTCGACATTGGTACATTTACTGCTGCGGAAGACGGTGATGAGCCACAATTAAAGTACGAGTATTCTTTTACGCCTGTGTTTGCTGATTTTAACAATGACCGTTTTCCAGATATTCTGCTTAGTGCTGACTATAGCTACAGTAAGGTGTTGGTTAATAATGCAGGAGCAGGTTATGTTGATTTTACCCCTCCCACTATCAACGATAGATCTGGTATGGGTGCCACAGTAGCTGATTACGACAATGATGGTGATTTGGACTGGTATGTGTCAGCCATAGGTGACACGGTAGAAAAGTCTTTTAACACTGGCCAGTTAGATGGCAGTCGTATGTATCAAAATGATGGTCAGGGTAATTATACCAATGTCACTGATGCAGCAGGTGTGAGACAAGCATATTGGGGCTGGGGAACTTGTTTTGCTGACTTTAACAATGATGGTTTCCAGGATCTTTTTGCGGTAAATGGTTATGATGGATGGACCGAACAACAATCAGTAGACCGTTCTTTTGAGCGCTTTAATAATGACCGTGCAGTGTTATATATTAATAATGGTGACAGCACTTTCACCGAAAGGGGAGTGGAGTTAGGAATAACACATACCGCTATGGGCCGAGGTCTAGTATGTCACGATTATGATCGAGACGGTGACCTTGACATGTTGATTGCAAATAGTGGCGAGTCCCCCAGCTTATTTCGAAATAACAGTTTTGCAAATGGTAATAATTTTCTCAATATTCAGCTTAAAGGTACTAGGCTAAATCCCCAGGCAGTCGGTGCTCAAATTTATATTACAGTAAACGGCAAGCAACAGATGCGTGAGTTACAACTGGGGAATAATTATGTCTCTCAGAGTCCGGTTGAAGCACACTTTGGTATTGCTGAAAATCAAGTTATTGAAAAAGTCCTTATCGTTTGGCCGGGATTAGCGGCTCAGACAAGCGAGTTAAGCGATGTGCAAGCTAACCAGTTTTTAGTGATTTACCATCCCAAGTAACGACGTATAAGATGATTTAGTCGGAATTACGACTGGCTAATACTTGGCAGTATAATCTTTACAGTTAAGCCTAGTCATTTTGTGCCTGTTGCTGGCTGTTAAAAAAATTAACGTCAGCAAAAAATAATCAGTAATTAACACATAACATGTGCTGTATTGACAATAAACTTAGATTTAGAATAAAAGCAAAGGATGCCAGTTGCTTACAAGATAACGTATTTTAAACACAATATTTCAATAAGGTTGAACAAAAAATAATATGTCCAATTATCAAACTATCGACAAAGATCGCGTCCCATTTGGACAAAAAGCGGCCTATGGAACTGGTACTCTTGTACTTAATCTACTTCCGGCTTCCTTAGGGATTTTTGCCTTTTTCTTGATTACTGCATTTGGTGTAGACCCACTATTAGCAGGTCTATTAGCAGGATTGCCGAGAATTTTTGATGCTATCACCGATCCCATTATGGGCTTCATTACCGATAACACTAAATCTAAGTGGGGTAGGAGGAGACCCTATATAGTTGTGGGTGCCATTTTGAGCGGTATATTCTTTGCTTTTTTATGGCAACTCAACCCAGAAGCATCACAAGATTATACGTTCTGGTATTTCCTACTTTTTTCTATGGCGTTCACTATAGGTAATACTATGTACGCGACGCCTTTTGTGGGAATGGGTTACGAAATGACCTCTGATTATAACGAGCGCACGCGTTTAATGGCTTTCTCACAGGTTATGGGCCAAATTGCTTGGATGATAGTGCCTTGGTTTTGGGTACTGATTGCTGACCCAGACTTGTTTGAAACTCAGGCTGAAGGCGTTAGAACGTTATCTTTGTATGTAGCTGGCACTTGTATCGTATTGGGTATTGTCCCTGGTTTATTCTGCAAAGGCATTGATAGCTCTCATATCGACAATAGAGCTGAAATTTCATTCAGGACTATGTTTACCAACCTCAAAGCCGTTTTCAAAGGCATAGGTCAAGCGTTTAAAAATACATCATTTGTTAGATTATGTGGTGCGACTTTTTTGGTGTTTAATGGTTTTCAATTAGTTGCATCATTTGCTTTTTTCATTATCGTATTCCATATGTTTAACGGTGATTATGGCGCAACCGGTTCTTGGCCTGGTTGGTTTGCCACCGTTAGTGCTCTCGTTACTGCCTTTTTGGTTATCCCTATTGTAACTTTGATGGCAAATAAATGGGGTAAACGCAATGCGTTTATCATTTCAACCATGATTTCGATCGTTGGTTATGGGCTAAAATGGTACGGCTTTAATCCTGAAAATCCTTGGCTTATATTTATGCCTATTCCTTTGATGTCTTTTGGTATTGGCGGATTGTTTACCCTGATGTTAAGCATGACCGCAGATGTGTGTGACATGGATGAGCTCAAGAATGGAATGCCGCGCAGAGAAGGCACTTTTGCCGCTATATATTGGTTAATGGTCAAACTCGGACAAGCTCTAGCACTGATATTGGGCGGTGTGGTTCTCAAGGTTGTTGGTTTTGATGCATCAGCAGCCTCGCAATCAGTAGAAACGATGACCAATCTTCGGATAGCAGATATTGTAATCCCTGCAACCACCGCAGCGTTAGCTATTATTGTAATGTGGAAATACGATCTAAATGAAGAAACTGCGCACAAAATCAAAGAAGAGCTAGTGGCAAGGCGCGGAGAGCTTTAACTATTATTCAATACCAAGGGCATGGTAAACATTGATGCCCCTCAACTAATATTTATATGTTACTGAACTCAATTAACCTCAACTTTTCTCAGTCATGACTAATCTTAAACAGCTTTGGCAGTGTAGTTTTTGGAAATAGAGGCGAGCTGAGTTGTCATTGTTGTTACTGCATCTGCCATCATTCGCTCAGACGTGACGGAACTGCGTTCACCTCGATATGTAACAGCGCCAGAACTGTTTCCCATTCTTGAGTATATTAAAAAAATACGCCCTCATGGTTATTAATATTGCTTGTATTGATACGTTGAGGTCCCAGCCTAAATCTCCTTGGTATCGAGAGCGCAGCAGCCCATGTTGTGCTTGTTGGAACACCTTATCCAATAATATGTTGGGTTGACGTTGTATCAAGCGACAACATCGCAGCGATATGAGAGTTGGGTTAAGACTATTCTGTGCTGCTGTGTCTATAAAGTAGAACAGAGTTGGTGCCACACGTTGTTGTTTGACCTCATTAATATGGCATCGTAGTTTTTTCCGAGATGTTTGATTGCTATTAGGGTTCAACAAACAATATTACCGGTCTGTATTAACTGGACCCATACCTAATCCTTGGAGTGGCATAACATCACTATTACGTCATTCATATGCGGTGTAAATGTAGCCGTTAACTAAATATGTTAGCTTGCACACACAGGCGTGTACTTTACATTGAGCTTACGAAAGCCTAATAGTAGCCATTCAACATTAATCCTTTTTTTAGGTCACTTTTACGGGAAACGCCTACCACCTAATGCGTTTTTTATCATGTCTTACTAAAGCGAACTGAGTGATGGAAACCTTCAAATGCCTGTTTTAGATGATTTATGCCAGTCAACCCTAGCTAATATATACCAACGCAGCTATCAATAAATATAACTATTAATAAACATAACTATCAATAAACACAACTATCAATAAACACAACTATGACTTGTTCACAATCCACAACATTGACACCAAACTTGTTCTGGCAAACATTTTTTGCTCAGTGGTTATCCAGTCCCGCACTAATCGCTGGTAATGATTGATACAAAGCAGGTTTATGCTTCATAGCCATATAACCGACAAAGGATCGTTAAACAGGCATCGTTAAAGC
>NZ_CAJXPA010000087.1 GCF_913058035.1 uncultured Paraglaciecola sp.
GGGCCTTTCCACTAAACATTGCACGATGTCTAGTTGCCATTGAGTTGTCTGCGCTCTTACTAATAATTTAATAATGGAATTTTTATCGCTTTTCTGGGTAACCAGATACCAATCATCAACCAGTTTTTTTAGTTTTATACCAATGTTGTCTAAAGTGGGACTTGGAAAATAATGACTAAATGCAGCCAAGTTGTCGACTAATTTAATAAGGACTTGCTTAATATTGGTTGCTAATTCTTTACTGTACTGACGTCTTATTTCAGCCGATAACATTTGAAAATCGTGAAGTCGTATTGTCAACAAACTGACGAACTCCTCAGCTGTATTTTGCATATTTTCATGAAGACTTTGTTGATGCTGAACAAACTTTCCAGGTGAACTACCGTCACACAGTTTGTATCCAATAGCTGCCTTACTATCGATGCCAATAGTGATTGGCAGCAAACTAACTATAAGCTTTGCCAGGTTGAAAATTTCTGTTACAGAGCCTTTTTTAAGTTCTAACTCAATTTCGCAAATTGGCACATTTTGTAGGCCTGATGTTACCTCACCTAAATCCCACACTAACTCCACAATGTCGCCGTGTGGGAATTCAAGTAAGTAAATTCTTCGTTCAAAATGCGTGCTAAAGAGTGTTTCAATTGAAGCTTGTATATCATTAACATCGATAGTTTTTGGCCATGCTGACACAGGAAACAATCCAAGGTCTGGTAAACCAAGATTTTGCTTTTTTAACTCATTAAGTTGTACATTATATTCGGGACGTTGCTGTAATCCGCCAATAGACTTTCCTGAAGTTTTTAACGTTTGCTCAAACGTTTGGTCATTTCCTCTTATTCTCAGACCTATGTCGTGCTGTCTTAATGTCCTATTTGGAGTATCAAAATAATGATTTGTTAATATCTGAGTCTCTTGGGTAATGTGGGCATTAATTTGTGACAACAACTTAGTTTCAATAATCTCACCAGCGTTTTCGTTAGTGAGTAATTTAAGTTCAATTTCGTATTCCATAAAACCTTTTTGGATGCCAATAGTCAGCTCCGATGTATTTACGTTACTCTAGCCTTTCGAATTCGACTATACAATCTAACACTGTCGCAAAAGCTTATTAGTACTGCAACTCTATCGTCCTAAACACAAATAGTCCCTTGCCTTTCTTTAGGTCAAGCAATACCATTTAAGATAATTGTTATGGAGTAAATTTTTTTATGATGCGCAAGCGAATAGTTTTATTTTTTTTATGTCTAGCTAGCAGTTTTATAAGTGCCCAATCTTTGGCTCAAGAGCCTAACGATAGTGAAGGCGAGATCCGTTATATTTCTGACGATTTATTTACTTATTTGCATTCAGGGCCTGGGCGAAACTTCAGAATTTTAGGTTCTGTTGTAGCCGGAACACGTGTCACGTTACTTCAAGAAAATCCTGAAAAAAGTTTTGTTGAAGTAATTGATGATAAACAACGCACAGGATGGGTAGATGCAGAATTTATTAATCTCACCAAAAGTGTCAGAGAACTAGTACCTGGTTTACGACAACAAGTAGAAAAAACTGAAAAAATAATCCTTCAGCAGCGAAGTAGTATCGATTTACTTAACCAACAAATCATTGCTCTCACTTCACAAAATACGAACTTAAAAAAGAATTTAAGTGACACTGAAAAAGAAAATGCAAAAAAGGCACAAACACTTGCTGATTATGACCAAACTGCACAAATAGAATGGTTCACTCGCGGTGGAATTGTTGCAGTCATTAGTCTACTTCTAGGGATTATCCTAACTTACTTACCTAAAAAAAGGCGTAGAAACGATAATTGGATGTAGACAATGTCCTAATAATTTAGTGTATATTTTATAGACTGAATTTAACTTTCTAACTTACATTGCGAAACCCTCCGAACTAAGTGACTTATCGTAGTGAATCGGATTGGTTTGAGCCAAGTTAATATCTAACACCTTATTAAATGATACTTGAGGTCATCATTTAATAAGGTGTTAGATGGTCAACAAATCTTGACTCCATTACTACGTTATGCGGAATGCTAAACCTGAAAAAGACACAAGGTATGCAGTCAAAAGTTGATGGGGATTTTTCCACACAATGTATTTTATAATTGAAACGTTATTTTTTCTATTAGATAAAACTATTTGTTTTTGATTAAATCAAGCCGCTGTAATGTAGCTACAAAAAGGAATAGTAATGGGTTTATTAGCAAAGCTCTTCAAAGCATTAAATTCAGACTCATCTCCTTGGCAGTTAGCATTTGGTTTTGCCTTTGGCATGGTAATGGGCCTCACTCCTCTTTTGGGTTTACACTCCGTTTTATTATTGTTTGGGGTTTTGTTTTTTCGAGTCAACATAACAAGTTTCCTCGTCTCATGGGCTGCATTTTCAGTGCTTACGATCCCCCTTAGCGTACTCTTATCAGATTTAGGAGAAGGTTTATTAGTCAATGAAGAACTGAGAACAGTTTGGACAGCTCTGTATAGCACCTATCTTGGCCAATTAAGTCAGTTTTACCATACCCTGACATTAGGCAGTCTATTGGCTTCAATCGTTTTATTTCCAATTATATTGATCGGTAGTAAGAAATTAGTTGAACAATATCGTCTAAGATTTATGCAATGGGTAAATCAATGGCGCGTGGTGCAGTTTATTAAAGGCACAAATTTCTACCAACTTTATCGAGCAATAGGAGCATAAATATGAAGTCTATTATTCGTTTACCTGGTTTAGTAGCATTTTTTATTATTATTGGTTTGATTGCTGCCAGTAGCATTTTATTTCTGGATTATTGGATCAAAATTGTTGCTGAAAAAAGCCTTGCCAAAACAATAGGTGCAGAAGTCAACATTGGCTCAGTTGAACATACCTTTTTACCTTTTGGTATCTCTTTACATCGCATACAACTGACTGATCCACAAGCACCACAAACTAACCAACTCGAAGCGGAGACTGTTTCAGCTAAAATTGACTTAGCGCCGATGTTACTTCGTAAACTCATCATTGATGACTTAATCATAAGTGGCGTTCAGTTAGGGTCGTTAAGGGATGTAAAAGGTAACGTTTATCGGAAACCTACAAAAGTTATAAACCAAACTGAAGACATTTTTGCTGATGCTAAAGAACTTCCAAGTGTTGATGAAATATTGGCCAAATCTCCCCTTAAAACGACAAAAGCACTCGAAAATACTCAGGTTATACTTACAAAATACAGTGAAGTGTTGCAGCAACAATACGCCGCATTACCAGCAAAAAATAAATTAGCTAATTATCAAGCGCGAATAAAAGCCTTAACTGAGACGGACTACAAAGACCCGATAAAGCTAGCTTTGGCTAAAAAAGAATTTGATGCGATCAAAGAAGAAATATTAAAGGACAAAAAACGGCTAAGCGATTTTAAGCAATCCGTTGGCCAAGCTAAAAATAAATTATCACCTCAATTATTAGCACTTAAAGCTGCACCTCGGGAAGATTATGCACAACTGAAATCATTAGTCACTGGTGATACACATGCCATAAATGATGTCACCACCACAGTATTTGGAGAACAAGTTGGTCAATGGAGCCAATATGCTCTAGCCGCTTTCAATATTGTTGGCCCAATGTTGAAAGCTCAAGGCCTGGCTGAAGAGGAGCAGCAGGGTTATGCCGGCAGATGGATAAGTTTTGACGATACGTCATCTTTGCCTGACTTATGGATAAAAAAAGCTCAAATATCCCTGCAATGGCAACAAGAAAAAATCATCAGTGATTGGCAAGATATTACCCACCAACATTATGTTTTAGGGCGCCCAACGCTCTTTTCTGTTAATTCAAGCAGCAGTTCGTTGTGGCAGTCCTTGATAATTAATGGAGACTTATGGTTGGATCAATCAGGTATCAAGGCCAATCAGAACTGGGTATTATCTGGATTAAAGTTGTCTTCATTAGCCTTGGTCTCGCAGAAAAAATTAACTAGTCAATTAGATTCAGGTTTGTTATCCAGTTCAGGCAAAGCAGCTTTAAATGGGAAAATAATTTCAGGTACAAGTAACATTGACTTTCAGAAATTAATTATCAAAGCAAAAGGTAGTAACAAGATAGCGAATATTGTGGCTGAAACTCTGAATCAGCTCAAAAAACTGACGGTTAATACTGAAATTAGTGGGACCGTAGATAATATTAACTTATCTTTGAGCTCTAACCTTAATAAACAGATTGGTGCTGCATTGTTGTCTAATGTCAGTACGGAAAAAAAAGCCAAACTCGACGAACTAAATCAAAAACTTAACAACATAACCGAAGATGTAATGGAAACTAACAACAATCAGTTAGCTCAATGGCTTGATTGGGAAAAGATAGCTAATGGAGATTTAGATAGCATTAACGACCTTTTAGAAACGAGGATAACTGGCTTGGTAGATAGTAATAAAGATAAGTTAAAAAATAAGCTTTTTGACAAACTTTTTAATTAGAACAGAGGATTGTTTATTACTAATAAGCCACCGAAATCACAATTAAAATAGTTTTATCTCACTAAGCGATAATATATGGTTTTTGATACCACTAGCCCTCTCCTTAAAACCTCTGCATAATGAGGCATGGTGATTAATTGGAGACATAAATAATGAAATCAGTGGTGGCAGTTTTGTTTACACTATTTTGTTTACTTCAATATCGTTTATGGTTTGGTAAAAATAGTGTGCCTGACTTTATGATTTCAAGTAAAGAAGTGGCGTTGCAAGTTGCCCACAATGCCAATCTGAAGCAACGTAACAGTTTATTAAAAGCGGATATCAGTGATTTGAAAATTGGTTTGGAAGCGGCTGAAGAACGTGCCAGAAACGAATTAGGCCTCATAAAACAAGGCGAAACATTTTATCGTATTTTGCCTTCTGACGATTAATTTAATGACTTCACTTTTCCAGTACTCTGTTGTTTTGCCTGCCGCGGGTATCGGCAAACGTATGAAAACAGAATGTCCTAAACAATATCTCCATATTTTTGGCAAAACTGTCATTGAACATACGATTAATAATTTACTTGAACATAGTCAAGTTAAGCGTGTGATTGTAGTTCTAAATCCTAATGATAAGTATTTTTCTCAATTACTCATCGCGAATCATCCTCACATTGAGATTGTTATTGGAGGCCAAGAACGCTGCGATTCGGTATTAGCTGGACTAAATCATTTACCTGATGATGAGGAATGGGTGTTAGTTCACGACGCCGCACGACCCTGTTTAGCAGAAAGAGACTTAACTGCCCTTTTGCAGTTAGCGACACTAGGTAGTACTGGGGGAATACTGGCAACACCAGTTCGTGACACCATGAAGCGAGCCGTTAATCACAAGATTGATGGACAAAATCTTATCAAAAATACAGAATCTAGAGAAAATTTATGGCATGCATTAACACCCCAGTTTTTTAAACTTACCCTATTAAAAAAAGCATTGTATGAAGCGAACCAAAAAAATACAAATATTACAGACGAGGCATCTGCCATTGAACTTTTTGGTGAAAAAGTAGTGTTAGTTGAAGGATGTGCCTCAAATATCAAAATAACTCAACCCGAAGATTTGTTACTAGCTGAGTTTTACTTGACTCAAAGACAAGCTAAGTATTTATAGGAGATTTTACAAAAGCATGAGTATTCGAATTGGTCATGGCTATGACGTTCACAAATTTGGTGGAGTAGGCCCCATTATTATTGCAGGGGTAAAGATTAACCATGACATGGGCTTGATTGCCCACTCTGATGGCGATGTATTGTTGCATGCATTATGTGACGCATTATTAGGTGCGTTAGCATTGGGAGATATTGGCAAACACTTTCCAGATACTGACCCAACGCTGGCAGGCATAGATAGTCGTGAATTGCTTCGCCACGTATATCAACTCATCACACAACAGCATTATGAACTTGGTAACTTGGACCTAACGATCGTTGCACAAGCCCCCAAGATGGCTCCACATATACAGTTAATGCGTAAAAATATTGCTGAAGTTTTAAGCGCTGACATTAATCAAATAAACATTAAAGCCACCACTACTGAAGAACTGGGTTTTGCGGGCCGAAAGGAAGGTATTGCAGCTTACGCGGTAGTCTTATTAACGCAGCAAACAGGCAAAACTGAATGCAAATAGATCACTGGCTGCATCAATACCCAAAGTTAGATATTTTAGGGCAATTTAAGGCATCTGCTGAAGACTTCAAAGTGACCGAAATATTAGGCTACGAACCTATTGGTGAAGGTGAACACATATACTTATGGGTACGTAAGACGGGGTTAAATACTGCTTATTTAGCCGAACAAATTGCTAAATTTACTCAATTACCACTCAGAGCGGTTACTTATGCCGGGCGCAAAGACAAACACGCACAAACCGAACAATGGTTCAGTGTTCACCTGCCTGGAAAGGGTGAGTTTGATTGGGCTCAATTTAATGAATCAGGAGCCAACATACTCAAATCAATACGACATAATAAAAAATTAAGAACTGGAGTATTAAAAGGTAATCGATTTACTATCATTCTAAGACAACTAAGCTCAACAACTGGCATTGATAAGCGTTTGCGACAGATAAAACGGGACGGTGTACCTAATTATTTTGGCTCACAGCGATTCGGGAATACTCAACATGATCCCCGAGGTGGTAACTTAGTTTTGGCCGACAAAATGATTAACGGCGAAGCGATCCGTAATCGGAACAAACGTTCAATGGCCATATCAGCTTTACGTTCATGGTTATTTAATGAAGTTTTGCATAGCAGGCTACTAAAAGGCTGCCTCGATAAGCCTTTATCTGGTGACGTGATGCAACTAGCTGGTAGTCACAGCTTCTTCTGCGCACAACAGATAGATGACAGTATTAGCGAGCGAATAAAACAACGTGACATATATTTATCAGCTCCATTGTGGGGTGAGGGTCAATTAGCTAGCGAATCTGAAGCGTTACAGTTCGAACAAGAATTTGCGAAACAGCACCCCATGATTACTCAAACACTCGAAGGTTTAGGTCTAAGACAAGAAAGAAGGGCAATAAATTTATTTCCAAATGAACTTGAATGGTCATTGGCAAATGATACATTAAAATTAAGTTTTTCACTTCCAGCAGGCACATTCGCCACCTCGATTCTGCGAGAAGTGATAAATGTTGAAGATAATAATCTTGCCAAAACTTAAAATACTGGATTTTACAAGTTACTACCCAATAAAAAAATAGGCACGACATGAGATTAACATCACGTAAAGGTGAAAGCCTTGCTCAACTTTTACATAAAGAAGGTATCAGTAATACTAGGGTGCTAAACGCTATAGCCAAAACGCCTAGAGAACTTTTTGTGCCTGACGCCCTAAAACATAAAGCTTACCAAAACACAGCTTTACCGATTGGCCAAGGACAAACCATATCTCAGCCCTACATCGTAGCTCGTATGACTGAGCTATTATTAGAGTCTGATAATCAAGCTCAAAATGTACTCGAAATAGGTACAGGTTCGGGTTACCAGACAGCAGTACTGGCCCAATTATTCAGTCATGTTTATTCTGTCGAAAGAATAAAAACACTACAATTTCAAGCTAAACGAAGAATGAATCAATTAGATTTACACAACGTAAAAATGAAACATGGTGACGGCTGGTTAGGCTGGAGCAGCAAAGGTCCATATGATGCGATCATAGTCACGGCAGCAGCTAAATCGATACCAGAGGAGCTATTTCAACAACTTAATGATGGTGGTCGATTAATTATTCCTGTTGGTGAAGAAAATCAACAATTACATTGTATTACTAAAACCGAAGATAATATTAATTCAAACATTATTGAAGCCGTAAGGTTTGTCCCTTTGGTAGCAGGAGATATCATTTGAAAACGTCCAGAACAAAGAGAGGCTATGTAGGTGTTGCTGCCAGAGGTATTTTGATGGGTGCAGCGGATGCTGTTCCAGGAGTGTCTGGTGGCACCATCGCTTTTATTACAGGCATTTATGAAGAGCTCATCTATTCACTTAAACAATGTGGCGTCAGTGCCCTGAAAATATTGTTTCAAAAAGGTTTGAAATCCACTTGGCAGCATATTAATGGTGGGTTTTTACTGGCTTTGTTTAGTGGCATTGTCGTTAGCGTTTTAAGCATATCTGGCGTGGTGTTATATCTTCTAGGCAATTATCCAATATTGTTGTGGTCGTTCTTTTTTGGATTAATATTAGCAGCAGTTTGGTCTGTAATACGCCATATCGATAAATGGCGAATCGGTCTAGTCACTTCCTTTTTAATTGGCACTCTTAGTGCATTTTTTATTACAACCATTAGCCCTACCAGTATTGAAACAACACCATTCATCGTATTTTTGTCAGGCATGATTGCTATCTGTGCAATGATTTTGCCAGGTATATCTGGCAGCTTTATATTACTTTTATTAGGTATGTATGCGCCCATGTTGACAGCAGTAAAGGAATTGCAATTAACCACCTTGTGTATTTTTGCCAGCGGTTGTGTAGCGGGTTTGTTAAGTTTTTCACATGTATTAAGCTGGATGTTTCAGCATTATAAAACAATGACCTTATCCTTGTTAGGTGGTTTTATGCTGGGTTCTTTAAACAAAGTTTGGCCTTGGAAGCAAACCATAGAAACAGTGATTGATCGGCATGGCAAAGAGATACCGTTAGTACAAAACAATATATTGCCACACACTTTTGAAACACTGTATGCCCAACCCCCTTATATGTGGTTCTCAATCGTGTTGATGCTATTAGGTATGGGAATGGTTATTGTGCTGGAAAAAATAGGCCAGAAACATGTTAATGAGTAATACACATATCGAGTCAAAAAGTGGCTTTGTTTAAAAAGCTGTCTTTACACTCAGGGATCTTATTTTTCTGCATCATAAATCTTAGTTGCTCAGGCCGAATTCAACCAGCGCCAGTTTCAGAGCTTTATCAAGGCAAAACATTTAGAGATTTCAAACAACAGGCTTATTCAGCAAAGACTTATCAGGTTAAGGCTGGAGATACTCTATATTCTATCGCTTGGTATTCTGGTAACGATTACCGAGACTTAGCAAGAATAAATAAGATCTCCTCTCCCTACCAGATACAACCCGGTCAAATTTTAACCCTTGTCAAGTTAATAAAAGTAAAAAAACCGAAATCAAATATGAGCACTCGCCCAACTTCAAAAGTAATGATGGATCAATCTGTTGACCCTTCTAAAAAGCAGGCGTATGGTGAAAGTGAAGAAATTGTTAACAAAGATCCAGCTGGATCTCCTATTGGTCAATTTCCCGAGCGAGTTAAGAGTTGGCAATGGCCTACAATTGAACCTATTTCACGAGGTTTTTCGGCCAGAGAACAAGGCAATAAAGGCTTAGATTTTTTGGGAAAACTTGGGCTACCAATTTTGGCAGCCGCCGATGGAAAAATAGTATACACGGGCAATGCATTACGTGGGTTTGGGAACCTAATTATTATCAAACATTCCGACGCTTACTTAACTGCATATGCACATAATGACAATATGTTAGTAAAAGAACAGCAGTGGGTTATGGCAGGCCAAAAAATTGCCACTATGGGTAGAAGTGGAACCGATGAGGTTAAGCTTCATTTCGAAGTAAGGTACAAAGGAAAATCTGTTAACCCTTTGCGCTATCTCCCTAGCAAATAATAATAATAATATTTATAAGGAGAAGTTAAAGAAACATTACCGTTAAGGAATCATGATTATGAGTCTGGAAAAAACAGGTGTTGTCGATGTTAATGCTCTCAGCGATATTGAAGACGCCGTTGAGAGAGAGCTTTCCAAAGCTGCTAAAAAAGCTGAAGAAAAGTTAGAAAATGTACTACCTAATAAACAGGATCCCCCAAAAAATCTTGATGCAACCCAATTGTATTTAGGTGAAATTGGCTTTTCTCCACTATTATCAGCTGAAGAGGAAGTTTATTTTTCACGGCGAGCTTTAAAAGGTGATGAAGCATCACGCAAACGTATGATTGTAAGTAACTTACGTTTGGTAGTCAAAATAGCTAGGCGTTACAATAATCGCGGTCTTGCTCTGCTTGACCTGGTCGAAGAAGGTAATTTAGGCCTTATTCGAGCTGTCGAAAAATTTGATCCTGAACGAGGTTTTAGATTTTCTACTTATGCCACTTGGTGGATTAGGCAGACAATAGAACGGGCAATAATGAACCAAACTCGTACTATTCGACTTCCCATTCATGTGGTTAAAGAATTAAATGTTTATTTAAGAGCTGCTAGAGAGCTGTCTCAAAAACTCGATCATGAACCTACTGCAGAAGAAATTGCTCAGTCACTCGACAAGCCGGTTCGTGATGTCACTAAGATGCTACGTCTAAATGAAAGGATCACTTCCGTTGACACTCCATTAGGTGGTGAAAATGATAAGGTTTTACTGGATGTTATCGCCGATGACGATGGCCATGGCCCTGAAGAAGATTTACAAGATTCAGACATTAAATTAAATATCATCAAGTGGTTAGAAGACCTTAATCCCAAACAACGCGAAGTTTTAGCAAGACGCTTTGGATTGCTAGGTTATGAACCTTCAACTCTAGAAGATGTGGGCGTAGAAATTGGCTTGACCCGTGAAAGAGTCCGTCAAATACAAGTTGAAGCTTTGCGCCGACTCAAAGATATGTTGGGTCACAAAGGACTAGATTTAGAAGCTTTATTTAATAAACTTACCTAGATTATTTAAAAGCGCAAACAATGAAAAATGCCTCATTCGAGGTTTTTTTCATGAAAGAATCAAAGGTTTTAAATTTCACGTTATCACTTTAGTAACTTATTAATACCTTCAAATAACCTCAACTACTTATTAAATGTCAGTGTTAAGAACGTTCACTCGAACTTTACCAAATTAGGTCCATGCATCTAGTGCTTATTTTGGTATGCTTTCCACGTTGTTAAACACTGTGGCAATGTCCACAGTTATCATTAATAAGACTATTCAGCTCAAAACAAAACTCTATCAGATAACATTCGCTAGATAGTTTTTTAATAGTTATCATTAATAAATGATTATCATCAAAAGAATGGACCCATGAACTCTACATTAAGATTAATTCTTTCAGCTGCTGTCTCCTTCAGTTTTTATTTTGTCTGGTCATATTGGGCCAATGGCATGGCGTCAGATGACCAGGCATTGGTGCTTAGATCGGCATTAGTACAAGGAACACTAAGCGCGACTATTACGATATTATTTACCTTTATTTTAGAAAAATCAGTGTCTAAATTTGGTGACAGTTACTTATCGTTGATATTTGTAGTGCCTATTATTTGCAATGTACATTCTAAAACATCACAAAATATTGCTATCTTCAGAACATTTAAAAATGCGCTGGACAACTCTGCAAAATATCTAAGTAACAATGCGATCCCTGGAAGTGTTTTAGCACCTTTGTTGCCTATTGCGATCCAATCTAGCATTGCCATCTCTGTTAACTGGGTGAATCAAACACCTAACTTATGGCTGACTGTAGCGCCTAGTATATTAATTACGGCTATTTACGGTTATGTGTATACTTACAGTTTGTTGTCAAAACCTAAACAACCTGTTTTACAAGAGTAACAAAATGGTAAACATAGGGGTTTGATGGCTCTGGTTGATGGACTTCAGTACTTATTTCTTGCCAATTGTACTTTGCGGCATAATCAGGGAAATAGGTGTCTCCATCAACCTCTAGTTCAATGTGAGTTAGGTAAAGTCGATGACAAAATGCTAAAAAATGATTATAGATGGTGCCCCCACCGATTATCATTACTTCGGGGTTTTCGGTCTTGTGATGACTACAATGTTCCGAAGCCAAATCGATAGCCTGTTCACAGCTATGCACCACAGTTGCATCCGCAAGTGTAAAGTGGACATCATTACTAACCACTATATTTAGACGGCCAGGCAAAGCCTTACCTATAGAAGAATAGGTCTTACGACCCATTATAATTGGTTTACCTAAGGTGATTTTTTTGAAATGTTTGAGATCTGCAGGCAGACGCCATGGCATAGAATTGTCAGCACCAATAACACGATTATTGGCCATTGCGGCGATCATTGAAATTTGCATCATATTGGATTGTACACTTCTAGAATAATGAGAAAAGTAAACACCATATAAGAATTAACAGAAACCAGAAATACCTCTTCCAGCTTCATACTTATAATTTATGTGACGGTTATTTTTTGGTGTAAACAACTTCTACACCAGAGTCATCGTCATCATCGTCGAAGTCGTCGTCATCATAAGCGCCTTCGATTGTATCTTTATGATAGGTATCCCATTTGAACCCTGTTTCTTCATCCTTAATCTCAGGTTCAACTTCTACTGGCAATGCCTCAATGAAGTCCATAGCTTTCATGCACAATGAATGTGTACCTACTTTTTGAAATGCTGAAATTTGGAAATACTCGTCTTGCCATTCAAGTGCATCTGCAATCTGCTTGCACAACTCATTGGCTTCCTCTTCGAGCATTAAATCAATTTTATTAAAAACTAGCCAACGTGGCTTAGAAGCCAGCTTTGGACTATATTTTTCAAGTTCTGCAACAATGGCTTTAGCATTTTCGACAGGATCTGAACCGTCTGCAGGCATCAAATCTACCAAGTGTAGCAACACCCGACAGCGCTCTAAATGTTTCAAGAACTGAATCCCAAGTCCAGCACCTTCGGCAGCACCTTCAATCAAACCGGGGATATCGGCAATAACAAAACTACGCATAGAATCTAAACGTACAACACCCAAATTTGGTACAAGTGTAGTAAAGGGGTAGTCTGCTACTTTAGGTTTAGCGGCTGAAACACTTCGTATAAAGGTAGATTTACCAGCATTAGGCATACCAAGTAATCCCACATCAGCAAGCAACATGAGTTCCAATCTTAAATGCCTGACTTCACCCGGTGTACCGTCGGATTTTTGTCTTGGAGCACGGTTGGTACTGGTTTTAAAACGAGCATTACCCAAGCCATGAAAACCACCCTGGGCTACTTTCATGCGCTGCATATGTTTGGTTAAATCACCTAATACTTCACCCGTTTCGCTATCGGTTGCACGTGTTCCAACGGGTACTTTCACATCTAAATCAACACCGCCTCTGCCAGTACAATTAGCACTTTGGCCCTTTTTACCGTGCTCAGCACGATGAAATCTTTCAAAACGGTAATCTATCAAAGTGTTTAAGTTTTCATCTGCAACCAAATAGATACTACCGCCATCACCGCCATCACCGCCGTCAGGACCACCATCAGGTACGTATTTTTCGCGGCGAAAACCGACTACACCATTACCGCCATTACCTGCATCAACACGGATATCAGCTTCATCTACAAATTTCATTACTTAACGACACCTTGAATGTTACTCAACTGAGCTGAGTATAGTCTGTTGAACCCTCAAATAGATTCAAATTTTTATAGCTCAACAAAAAACCCCGCATAAAGCGGGGCTTTTAAAAATCTATGTGCTATTGCTACTTATGCAACAATGCTCACAAATTTACGATTTTTAGGACCTTTAACTTCAAACTGGACTTTACCATCTGATAAAGCGAATAAAGTATGGTCTTTACCGATGCCCATGTTACTACCCGCGTGAAATTTAGTTCCACGTTGACGAACAATGATATTACCGGCTAAAACTGACTCACCACCGTAACGCTTAACACCTAGGCGTTTACTTTCTGAATCACGGCCGTTGTTAGTACTACCACCAGCTTTTTTATGTGCCATTTGTATATACTCCTTTTAAGCGCTGATACCAGTGATTTTCACTTCTGTGAACCACTGACGATGACCCATTTGGGTACGTGAATGCTTACGACGACGGAACTTAACGATTTTTACTTTATCGCCACGTCCATGCGTTACAACTTCAGCTGTAACTTTGCTACCACTAACAAACGGGGTACCAATTTTTATATCGTCACCATTGCTCACCATTAAGATGTCATCGAATTCAATTGACTCACCTGGAGCCACCTCGATTTTTTCTAGGCGAACGGTTTGGCCTTCAGCCACACGGTGTTGTTTGCCACCACTTTGGAAAACCGCGTACATAATTAAACTCCGCACTGTGTCTCTTGACACTTATATTCAAAAACAGGCCGCGAATTATACGTGAACAGGTATCTCCAAGCAAGGCAATTTCCTAATTAATCTGTATAAATATCAAACGGTTTACACTAACCCGAAGTTTTTTGCATTATAAAGCTAAAGTGTCACTGGATACGTCAAAAAATTTCTGTAAAATCCATTTTCAGAATTACAGCGTACAATTGAATTATATTCACAAATGGGCAAAACGGCAGTATGAAATTAGAAACGATTAATCAACTGGCACATCAAGACATGATGGCAGTCAATGGGCTCATCCAGCAGCAAGTGGACTCAGAGGTTTCGTTGATTAACCAACTAGGTTTTTATATTGTGAACAGTGGTGGTAAGCGCTTAAGACCTCTTATGACTATTTTAGCTGCAAGAGCTCTTAATATTCAAACAGAGCAACATCACACGTTAGCTACCATAATTGAATTTATTCATACCGCCACCCTATTACACGATGACGTAGTCGACGAATCCACTATGCGCCGTGGTAAAGAAACAGCAAATGCAGTGTTTGGTAATCAAGCCAGCGTATTAGTTGGTGATTTTCTCTATACTCGTTCATTTCAGATGATGGTCAGTTTAAAACGTATGCGTGTTATGGAAATATTATCTAATGCGACCAACGTAATATCAGAAGGGGAAGTGCTGCAATTAATGAGCTGTAATGATCCTCAGACCAGCGAAGAAAGTTACATGCAGGTGATATATAGCAAAACTGCCAGATTATTCGAGGCCGCTACTTTACTAGCCGCAGTGTTAACAGATCAGGATGAAGAGATTGAATTTGCGATGCAAGAGTACGGCAAATATTTAGGCACTGCGTTTCAACTTATTGACGATATTCTTGACTATTCAGCTGACCCTCTGGAAATGGGTAAAAATGTAGGCGATGACCTCGCAGAGGGCAAGCCAACACTTCCCTTACTGTACGCAATGTGGCATGGCAATGATAAACAAAAAGCACTTATTAAAGAGGCAATAGAAAAAGGCAACGGCATGCAACACTTCGATGAAATCATGACCACAATGAAACAGACTGGTGCTCTTAGCTACACAAAAAAACAAGCGTTAGATGCCTCTGACAAAGCAATTAAGGCATTGGCTCCATTAGCCAATTCCGAATATAAAACCGCACTTATTGGACTTGCGCATATTGCAGTTGAACGAGCGACATAATCCTTATCATTTGGCTCAACACTTATTAGCCGGACTATCTTTTATTTTAATATTATTTATTATTTAACTTCACCTCACCACTTACTGTGGATACATTAACCTTCGCACTACCACCGTTCAGGGAGAACTTTAACCAACGATTGGGCCCAGACTTAGCGTTTTGTGTTTTGTCATCAGACAAATTGTTAGAAATTCTGCCACCGGCGTAACCTTCAACATCAAACCTTGCTGATACATCGCTTTGTAGGTAGAGGTGAATTGCACCCCCTACTGAAGAAGCATCAATTTCGCCATCATCTTCAAGTTCTAATCTAGCGTTTATTGATCCATTCACTGTGTCTATATTTAATTGATTAACCTTACCAAGCTCTAACTCAACATCGCCATTCACTGTTTCTACATTGATATCGCCACTTTCGCTTATAATCTCAATATTACCGTTTACCGACGAGTAAGAGTCTTCTTTACCTTTTGAACTTCGAGAGCTAATTATGCCGTTTATAGTTTCTATCTTTACATCTCCCTCTAAACTTTCTGTAGTTATTCGGCCATTTACGGATTCAAGTCGGATGCGTCCCGCTAGTTTTTTTACGTTTATAGAACCATTTACTGTCTCAATTTTTGCGCCACCGCGAACTTGCACAAGCTCAACATCGGCATTCACTGCGCTGTAATACACTTTACTTTGACGAGGAACAAATATTTCTAAATCGTCGCCATTATAAGAACTCAAGTTACTCCAACTGCTATTATTTTTAACTTTAACTTTGATAAGTACTTCATTATCGTCTTTCTCAAAGATGAACCTTTCTGTTTTCTCGCCTAAAGTACCTGTTATTTTCACCTCAAATTTATCCCATGCAATCACCTTAGCAGAACCGTTTATATGTTCAATTTGTATGTAAGGGTTTTTAGATACCTCGAACGAACGATCAATCTTTTCCTTTGCTAAAACCTCGTAACTTAAACATAAAAAACCTGCAAAAATTAATAACAATCTCATATCTATACTCCTAAACTCAGTACTTTAAATGTGTATCCACTTAGATGAATGCACACGTTCAATTAAATTAATTTGTTGTTGATGCACATGACGCAACATCTTTAATAAAGTCATATTGTTTGACTCGTTTCTTAATGCCATTTTTATGGCTACAGCAGCGTCGTCTAATTCAGTAAGTTGATCCTGCCAGTTTTGAGTCAGTGCGGGTTGATCTTGAAATCTGATCAATAAAGCATTTTTTTGATCTAAATGTTGTTCACTTAATGACGCAACCAATTCATCGCCAGTTAACGAAACCGGATACTGATTAACCGATAACCAACCTATTAATCCAAATATGGCTACCGTAGCTGCAATCGCGTACATTTTTTTACCTGCCACTACCATAGATGGCTCTGAAGACTCACACAGCAAAGCTAACTCGATGCCCGGCCATAAATCTCTATTTGGCTGCTGCACTTTATTTACCTCGGCTAGTTGGCTCACTAACGCAATTTCAAAATTAGTTTTATTCATAACCCATCCACTCCTTTAACAACTGCTTGGCGCGATGAAGTTGCGCTTTGCTAGAGCCCACAGCCATGTTTGTCATAGTGGCGATTTCTTCGTGTCGGTAGCCTTCAATCGCATGCAGCACAAAAACAAGTCGCGCTCTCTCAGGCAGTCTTGCAACATAACGTTCAATATCAATTGTACTGCTCGACTCTTCAGCTTGGGCATTCATAGCCACAGAATCTTCGATATTAAACATTTTCTGCAACCATCCTTTTTGCTTTCGAATATAAGATATAGTGATGTTAGATGTGACTGTATGCAGCCAAGTTGAAAATTTACTGTCACCTTTAAAATTATTAATTTTTTTCCATAACTGAATAAACACTTCTTGCGCTGCATCCTCAGCTAACATTTTTTCACCTGTCAATCGATAGCACAGCCCATACACCTGGCCAATGTACTCTCGATACAATCGGTTATAAGCTTGCTTATCTCCGCATTGCACAGCTTGTATTAAGTCCCACTCGCTTTTTGTGGCAAACTTATGCTGTGCAGCGACTACGTTTCCTTGAATATTCAATCTATAGTCTTATTAAGTTGTCTTGATAAATAGTCTTGAAATATGAGTCGCAGGATAAGTCACAAAGGTTTAAAGCGCCAAAAAAATATTAATACGGATAAAAATAATTATGAAAATCATTGGTTTATATTCAGGGAAATTGACCAACATTGGTAAAAAACGTAGTCCAACAGGTATCTACAAACAATCAATGCCACAGGTGTCTGTGGATGAATCAGGCATCATAGGTGATATTCAGGCTGACAAGCGATTTCACGGAGGTCCTGAGAAAGCATTACATCAGTATGCATTAAGTAGTTATGAAAAAATTATCAAGCGTTACCCTCTTCTGCATCAACAAGCCAATTCTGGGATGATAGGTGAAAACCTCTCTGTTACAGATATGAACGAGCACAATGTATGTATTGGTGATATCTACAAGGTAGGCAGCGCTATATTACAAGTTAGCTCACCCCGCATGCCCTGTTGGAAAATTGATGCTAAGTTCAAACAACCTGATTTACATCAATTTATTAACCAACATAGGCTCAATGGTTGGTATTACCGAGTATTGCAGGCAGGCGATATGACACTAAATGATGAATTCATTTTACAACAAAGACCTAATACAGATGTCACTGTCGATACACTGCTTAAGGTTATTGATGCTGAAGTGGAAAGACAGCTACTTGAGCTGGTATCCAACGCTATAGGCCTTGACCCTGAATGGCAGCATAGGCTTCAACAAAAATACCCATTGAGTTAGAAAGCGATACAATATAGGCAACAAAACTTAGTTGAGAACACGAATAAAACGCTAGCACGGTGGAAGCTTTTGTTATCAAAACAGATGTTAGGCAAACACAGCGAATACATCAACTTTCTCAAAAAGCACATGGCATAACTCATGGTTTTGCGCATTTTATTATTTTAACGTTTCGTGAAGCCGATGCAGGCTCGTTTGATCAAAATGATGTAGATGCTAACCAATATAAAGAAAAAGAAACCAACATACCTATCTTCGATAAATGACACACTGCAATCACAAAT
>NZ_CAJXPA010000088.1 GCF_913058035.1 uncultured Paraglaciecola sp.
CTATAGCTGCTGGCTTGACAGCTCTTCGATTTCGTTGTCTTGATCTACGGCGACGGCACACACCGCGCTCTACCCTATCCTCTTCGTCGGCAGCGTCAGTGTTGTATAAGAGACAGGGTATAAAAGTCTAAATCCACAGCTTAGTGGAGATTGTTTAAGTATAAAAAAAGGAGACCTATATGTCGCTTGTTTTAAAAAATGTTAGTCACGAGGTCGGGGGGGAAAATTACTTAGATAACGTTAATTTAACTTTAGAGTCCGGTTCATTTAACGTGCTACTTGGCAGAACGCTGGCAGGAAAGACAACATTAATGCGATTGATGGCGGGACTTGAAAAGCCAACGTCTGGGCAAGTTATAATGGATGGTCAAGACGTTACAGGTATGCCTGTGCAAAAGCGAAATGTGTCAATGGTGTATCAACAATTTATAAACTATCCCAATCTTACCGTTCGTGAAAATATTGCATCACCTCTACGATTATCAAAAGTCACTGAAACTGAAATCAACAAACGTGTAAAAGAAACGGCAGATATGTTGCAAATCAGCCAATATCTAGACCGTCTTCCTTTGGAATTATCTGGTGGTCAACAACAAAGGACGTCAATGGCGCGAGCATTGGTTAAGGATGCCAGTTTGATTCTTTTTGATGAACCGCTGGTTAATCTGGACTACAAATTAAGAGAGGAGCTTCGCTCAGAATTAAGAGTTCTTTTTGCAGAGAGAAAGTCGATAGCCGTTTACGCTACTACAGAGGCGAGCGAGGCAATGGCGCTCGGAGGGGTAACCACACTTATCCATGAGGGTAAAATACTTCAAAGTGGAGCGGTGAGTCAGGTATATCGAGGCCCTAAAAACATTGAAGCGGCTAAATTGTTTTGTGAGCCGCCCATTAATCTAATTGAAGGGCAAATAACCCTCGATGAAGTTTCTTTTTACGATTCAATCAGTTTTCCTCTAGATGAAAAACTTAAAGATTTACCAAAGAAAAAGTTTATGTTCGGTGTCAAGCCAAGTCATATTAGTCTGGTCCCCAAAAACGATGATGATTTGGAGTTACCGATGAAGGTCGAATTGGCCGAAATTAGTGGTTCAGAAACTTATTTACATGTGTATAACGCGAAGTTCTCACTAATTCTCCAGTTATCAGGGATCCTCAGCTACCCCATTGAAACACCTGTCAATGTATATTTGCCTATCCATAAACTCTTTGTTTTTGACTTGAATGGGCTAACAATCAAAGTCCCGGAATTTGATATGGAGAAACTATAAATGGCTGAAATTCATCTTAAATCACTTGCTCACAGTTACATAAAAAATCCTCAAGGGGATTCAGACTACGCGATTCGAGAAATGGATCATGTTTGGGAAGATGGAGGGGCTTATGCCCTTTTAGGGCCGTCGGGTTGTGGAAAGAGTACGTTACTCAACATCATTTCAGGGTTACTCGAACCATCAGAAGGTCAGGTATTGTTTGATGGGATTGAGGTCAACCATATCCCACCAGAAGATAGAAACATCGCCCAAGTATTTCAGTTCCCTGTTATTTATGACTCGATGACGGTATACGATAATTTGGCTTTTCCACTACGGAACATGAAAGTGCCAGAAGTCAGAGTGACGTCTCGGGTCAATGAAATAGCAGAGGCTTTGGAGTTGACAGACGTTTTAAAGAAAAGAGCGAGCAATCTTTCGCCCGATGAAAAACAAAAAATTTCGATGGGGCGAGGATTAGTCAGAAGTGATGTATCCGCAATATTGTTTGATGAGCCTCTCACTGTTATTGACCCTCAATTGAAATGGAAACTAAGACGCAAGCTTAAGCAGATACACGAACAATTCGATATCACGATGATCTATGTGACGCATGATCAATTAGAAGCATCCACTTTCGCTGAAAAAATAGCGGTAATGTATGGAGGACAAATAGTCCAATTTGGTACCCCAAGAGAGCTTTTTGAACGGCCTAACCATGCATTCGTTGGTTATTTTATTGGTAGTCCAGGCATGAATTTAATTGAGGTAAAGCGAAGTGATAGTGGTGTTAGATTTAATACCACTGACATTCCATTAGAGCAATCGTTAAAAACGCTGCTCGATAGCTTAACGAGTTCAAATGTGAAACTAGGCATTCGCCCTGAATTCATTCACGTTTGGGAAAAAGAAACAGAAGGTGCTTTTGAGTGCACCCTCGACTACGTAGAAGATTTAGGGACGTACAAAATCCTGACGTTGAATTTGGACAGTAAAGTCATAAAAGTACGAATTGACGAGGACAGGTCTGTTCCTACTGGAAAAATTTATATTAGTTTTCCAGAGCAGTGGTTAAAAATCTACGTCGATGAATATTTGATTGAAGCGGACGTAAGCCTGCTTCATGACTCAAATGAGGTTAAATTATGAATAAAACACCCAACAATAGAGCGTGGTTTCTTGTTCTTCCTGTGTTCATCCTTGTTGCATTCTCTGCGATCATTCCGATTATGACGGTCGTGAACTACTCAGTTCAAGATATATTTGATCAAAATACAGCTTATTTCGTCGGTGCTGAATGGTACCGGGAAATGTTACGCAGCCCGCGTTTGTTAGACTCTTTAATTCGTCAATTCGGTTTTTCATTTTCTATTTTAGCCATTGAGGTTCCACTTGGAATAGCGATAGCCTTAATGATGCCATCGAAAGGTCGCATGGCAGCGGTATGGTTAATTATCGTTGCCATTCCACTGCTTATACCCTGGAACGTTGTAGGTACTATATGGCAAGTGTTTAGTAGAGAAGATATCGGTTTGTTTGGTTGGGCCGTCAACGCTGCAGGGATCGAATACAACTATGCATCGAGTCCATTGGCCGCTTGGTTCACAGTGGTTTTGATGGACGTTTGGCATTGGACGTCACTTATCGCATTACTGTGCTATTCAGGTCTTCGTGCAATACCAGAAGCCTTTTACCAGGCCGCAAGAATTGATAGGGCATCTTCATGGGCAGTGTTCAGACATATTCAGTTGCCCAGACTAAAAAGTGTTCTCGTAATAGGTGTTCTTTTGCGTTTTATGGACAGCTTTATGATTTACACCGAACCTTTTGTCCTAACCGGCGGGGGACCAGGTAATTCGACCACATTCTTAAGCCAAGAGCTTACTAAGATGGCGGTAGGACAGTTTGATCTTGGGCCAGCAGCAGCATTCTCACTTATATATTATTTAATTGTATTGCTGGTTTGCTACGTGTTTTTCACCGCTATTAGTCAACTAGATAAAGTGAAGTAAGGAATTTAAAATGAAAAGTAATACAAACAAAACGATTGGAATGGTTTGTTTTACCACCTTCTTAATGTTGCCTATTTACTGGCTAGTAAATATGTCATTTAAGACCAATGAAGAAATATTGGGTGCTCTAACGCTTTGGCCTCATAACTTTACGTTAGATAACTATGCCCAGATATTTACTGATCCGACGTGGTACATGGGATATGTCAATTCTGTTATCTACGTAGTGATGAACATGGTCATCACGCTTTCACTTGCTTTACCAGCAGCGTATGCCTTTAGTCGATACAAATTTATCGGTGATAAACATTTGTTTTTCTGGCTACTGACCAACCGGATGGCTCCGCCTGCAGTGTTCTTGTTACCGTTTTTTCAGCTTTACTCATCAGTCGGTCTATTTGATACACATATTGCAGTTGCGTTAGCACACTGTCTCTTTACTGTACCGCTGGCAGTGTGGATCTTGGAAGGCTTCATGTCAGGTGTGCCCAAAGAAGTTGACGAAATTGCCTACATAGATGGTTATAGCTTGCCTAGGTTCTTTATAAAAATCTTTATTCCTATGATCCGCTCTGGAATTGGCGTGACAGCATTTTTCTGTTTTATGTTTTCATGGGTTGAGCTACTTCTTGCCAGAACATTGACCGCAGTCGATGCAAAACCCATAGCCGCAATTATGACGCGCACTATCGGGGCAACAGGCATAGATTGGGGACTTCTCGCTGCAGCTGGCGTGTTAACTATCGTGCCTGGAGTCGTCGTCGTGTGGTTTGTTAGGAATCATGTTGCCAAAGGCTTTGCTTTGGGGCGTGTTTAATATGCAATTCAATAAGATATTTAGGAGGATGATGTCATGAAATGGATGGCATGGACTGAATTAACAATCACATTTTTTAGTGTTATCGCGACTATTCTGGTAGCGATGACTATTTTTGAAATCAAAAAACCTTGTCTAGAGCGAAAAGGCTTTCTGCCCATCGAAACCACTCGGGGGGATAGATTATTTATTGGCTTATTAGTAAGTGGGTTTATTCACTTAGGATTCTTAGCATTTACTGATTTCAACCTGTACATAGCTTTAGCAATTTCAGTTGTCTGGCTATGCACTGTCCTCAGGTGGGGCTGATCTCATTGAATTTAAACACGCCGAATTCTCTTACGTTAGAAAACGCAAAGAGAATGGCGGCGTGTCTAAAACCCTTAGCAAACAGCATGCTTAGGGAGCACATGTCGGCTGTCACCGACACTCTCTGTTGTAAAATTCTAAAACAGTGTTGCCACTGACGGAGTTTATCAGCAACAAATCACAATCTCAAAAGATATGAGGTGTAGTAAAATGAAACTTAGAAAATTAAAACTGGCTGTAGCCGTGGGTATTTCTGTCTCCTTGAGCAGTATATCTATCTCAGTTTATGCACAAACCGCTATCAAAACAGTACAAAATTTGATTGAGACAGAATTTTCTCCATCAACATTAACTAAGCAACAACAATTAGATGAGCTTGAATGGTTTGTCGAAGCAGCCAAACCATTCAAAGGGATGTCTATCAATGTTGCTTCAGAGACGATAGCAACTCATACCTATGAATCTCAAGTACTGGCTAAAGCGTTTACCGAATTAACGGGAATAATCATTACGCATGATCTTATACAAGAAGGTGATGTGATAGAAAAACTGCAAACCCAGATGCAATCTGGTCGGAATATATACGATGCTTACATCAATGATTCTGATCTAATAGGAACGCATTTTCGCTATGGCAAGGTGGTTGCTATATCTGACATGATAGTCAATGAAGCTAAAGACTATACGTTGCCTACGCTGGATATTGACGACTTCATTGGTATCGATTTTACAACAGGTCCAGACGGTAAAATCTATCAGCTACCGACACAACAATTCGCCAATCTATATTGGTTTCGTGCCGATTGGTTTGAACGCGAAGACTTGAAAAAACAGTTTTTTGCTAAGTACGGCTATGAATTGGGTGTACCCGTAAATTGGTCTGCTTATGAAGATATTGCTGATTTTTTTACTAATGACGTTAAAAATTTAGACGGAGAAAGGGTCTATGGTCACATGGACTACGGTAAAAAAGATCCTTCCTTGGGTTGGCGCTTTACTGATGCCTGGTTTTCAATGGCTGGAACGGGTGACAAAGGATTGCCAAATGGTTTGCCCGTGGATGAGTGGGGGATCCGAGTTGAAGGTTGTCGTCCAGTAGGTTCAAGCGTGTCGAGAGGTGGCGCAACAAATGGTCCGGCAGCAGTGTTTGCTACAGGTAAATATGTTGATTGGCTTAAAGCGTACGCACCACCTCAAGCTCAGGGAATGACTTTTTCTGAAGCTGGGCCAGTGCCTGCACAAGGTAATATCGCACAACAAATATTTTGGTATACCGCGTTCACTGCCTCAATGATAGAAAAAGGATTGCCAGTAGTGAATAATGATGGCACACCTAAGTGGAGAATGGCGCCATCTCCAAAGGGTCCTTATTGGGAAGAAGGTATGAAGTTGGGTTATCAAGATGTTGGGGCGTGGACGTTTTTAAAATCAACGCCTGAGAAACGCCGTTTGGCAGCTTGGTTATACGCTCAATTTACTGTCTCAAAAACTGTCTCATTGAAAAAAACGTTGGTTGGGTTAACACCTATCCGTGAATCTGACATAAATTCGCAAGCAATGACTGATGTAGCGCCAACCTTAGGTGGTCTGGTCGAATTTTATCGTAGTCCTGCGCGCAAACAATGGACTCCAACGGGAACAAACGTGCCTGACTATCCAAAACTTGCCCAGCTATGGTGGCAAAATGTAGCTGAAGCAGTAAGTGGCGAGAAAACCCCTCAACAGGCTTTAGATAGACTTGCAGCTGCTCAAGACAAGGTCATGAATAGACTTGAAAGAGCGAATGTCCAAGGTGAATGTGGTCCTAAACTCAATCCTGAAAGAGATCCAGATTATTGGTTGAATCAACCCGGTGCGCCAAAAGCTAAATTAAGTAATGAAAAACCTAAGGGTGTAACGATTGCTTATGACGAGTTGTTGCAAAGCTGGAAAGCCGAATAATCTTTAGATAACACTTATAAACACGTAGGTCTCTCCCCAATCAATATATTGGGGAGTAGAAAAGTGCGTCTGGATATTGAGCAAAACATGGAGTTTGAGCTAAAAGCACTTATCCAACACCATAAAAATCATGTAGATTGGAAACTTAAAATGAACAAAAATATTTTTTATAAAAATAAATTCGCACTATGCTTCATTGCAACGTCGGGATTACTTAGCTTAGCAAACCCAGCTATTGCCGGGGTAGATTTAGTCAACACAAACGATTGGGAAACATCGATATCAGGTTCGTTACCGGTATTTTTGGTGGCAAGTGACCACGACAACTCTGAAAAGGCATTCAGAGTCCAATCCGGATTTAACCCTGCAAACATTAACTTTCATGTCGTTGCGCCTACAAGTGATTCAGGCATAACGATATCAGGCCACTTTCAAGTAGATACGCATCTACAAGGTAGTGGTGCACAAAACTCCGGTTTATTCGAAAGCCGAGTGGCGAATATAAAATTAAGCGGTGACTTTGGGACGATCGTAGCAGGTAAGGATTTCGGTGTGTTCAATAGTTCAGCTATTGGCGATCTATCCAGTCAACGAGGGGTAGGTTGGTTAGGTGGGGGAGCAGATACCGCAAACGCTACAGGAGGCAGAATTGGTACAGGCTATGTATATGCCAATTTTAATCCACAACTTAAGTACATGTCTCCGTCAATGGGCGGCTTATCTTTTAAAGTCGCACTTATTAATCCTGAAGAGCCACAAGACGCTTCGGTTGAAACCGACTCGCCAAGAATTGAAGGGCAACTTAATTATAAAATGGGGACCGGCAACGGCTCGCTAGAATTGTGGAGCGGTGTCTTTCAACAATCAGTTAACGTAGTCGGCGAAAATAGTTTTGACTATGACATGCAAGGCATTGATGTTGGGGCACACATCGACCTTGCATCTTTTGGACTGACAGTTTCATATACCGATACCTCGGGAATAGGTGCAGATGGCCTTTATGGAGGTACCATCAATGATGCAGATGTCGATGGAACGCAATGGTATGTTGAAGCTGACTATGTATTTGGCAAAAATACCATCGGTGTAAGTTATGGTGAAGGCAGTCAAGATGCTCGCACAGCAGATAGCACCAAAGGCCTTGATGCCGTTGTTGATGTAGATAACGAATTAACCATACTTTTTGTTAATCATCAAATGACACCACAATTTAGACTGATAGGTGAACTTCAAGACTATCAATCAACAATGCAAAATGATTACACAGCTATCGTTGCTGGTTTTCAGTTCGATTTTTAGCACACCAACTTTTCTAGTCGAATGAACAGGATCTGGCAACAAAGCCATTGGCGTTGTTGCCAGATGGTATAGGGACTTAGCCCCTTGAGCTTGGGCATACTAAGTGAGTTCGGGGATACGGAAATCAATAAAGTTTAGTCAACTCCAATTTCACTAGATTTGAGTTTGTTTATACCACGATAAGCCAGCACACTTTGTTGGCTTTTTTTATGGTCTTAGCCAAAAGCGAGTTTCAAACTTTAAGATGCTGTAAAGCACAGCTCGATCGGTTTTGCACTAAGACCAATGTTATTCTGTGCGAACCATATTTTACTCTGCTTACTAAGCTAAAATACGTGGTTGTGATGCGCATCAAATGACTTAATTGCAAAATGCGTTGAAGCAGTACTTAGCTGATTTGGATTGCTGTAAATCTGAGCCGGGGTTCACTCAATAACATTCTCAAGTGCTTACAGTGACAAGTCGGTATAGGCTGCTAAATCTATAATCGACTGAGATGAGATGTTATTCAATTACCCCTGTTCAATTCGTATCATTGTCCACATAAACCTCCCCAGCAGGGTAATGCTTAGTAGATCTGCCATCAAATTTGCATACTAGTAAACTAGCAGACAATTTTCTTTGGGTCAGTTTTTCGCTCTAAACCGTCTGACACCTGAGTGCCAATTCCCAGTAGTCAAGACTCACTGGCTGACTTAGCAGTTATAACAGTAAGCAGTCGTAGAAATTTAGATAGATTGCATACGAATATTTTTCTATCACTTTTTTGGACAAAAACTGATTCTAAATATTATCTCCACTCATCGGCTTTGGCTGACGTCCATCTATATCTTTAAATTTGTACTCTACGCCTAAATCAGCGGCAATCAGTCTTTTACCTGATTTTTTCATGATGCGCTTATCACAAGCCAGTGCTGCAACTGCACGCCCAATAAACTGGGGCGATTCAGAATTTGACAAATCTATATGTTCAGCGGCTTTTAGAACGGCTTCAGTCCGAACAACGCCGGGGTAAAGCGAAATTGTGGCGACATTGTATCTTCTTAACTCTTCGGCCATACAGGCGACCATATGATCAGTAGCCGCTTTAGCAGCCCCATATGCAACGCCTTTATCATTTCTTTGTGCGGCAAAAAAAGAGAGGTTAATGATTAAACCTTGATGTTCTATTAATAGAGGGGCTGCAAGCCGACTTGCTATAAAGTGTGCTCTAATACCTGCTTGAAACATAGAATCCCAACGCGAGCTTGGCTGTGTCCAAAATTCATTCTCATTCCAAAATTCCGTGCCGTCCGTGAAGTGTTCATATCCTCCCCAAACGTTATTTACTAGAATATCTAGTTTTTGCTCGTCTCGGGCTATTGTGTCGAAGACAGATTCAACTTGAGCATCGACAACGTGGTCACATTGAATAGCGATGCATTCCCCACCTAACTCTGATATCTCATTGGCTGTTTGATATATGGTGCCTGACAATCTAGATGCAGACTCCCCCTCATTTATAGTTCTACCCGTTATATAGACTTTAGCTCCAGCTTTCCCAAGAGATAAAGCAATACCTTTTCCTATGCCTCTGCTCGCACCTGTTACCAACGCGACTTTGTTTGATAATGGTTTCATTTACATAACGTCCTGATCATTTGAGGTTTTACAAAACTAAATCCGAAGTGTTTAAATAATGGTGCGCAGTGGTGTATGAATTTTGGCTAATTTTTAGCATTCAGTCACTTATTTTTTAAGCGTTAATATTTCATCACCATCATCATTATAAGTACTCGTCGGTTGCCAACCCACATGCCGATAGAAACCATATGATCTGACGACTGGCGTTGCGGATGCGGCTAAGTACAATTCTTCATTCCCCATAGTAAATAGTTGATTGCTGGTACTGAATAAAAGTTCTTTTCCGATGCCAAACTTTTCATAACCAGATAGAACAGCAAGCACCAGTATTTCACCCGTAGCTGATCCACCAAAGCAAAAACCGACAATAATATTTTTTTCTAGAGCTACAGCGCCAATGATTTCCAAATTTTCAATTAACGGGGACCATGAAACAGCAGTTACACCCATTGCTGCTAAATCGCTCTTGGTAAACTGATTGTCACTAGTTAGCCCCCTTACTTCGATACATCGATCGATATCTTGGTTTGTAGCTTGTCTAAATTCTATTTTCATACATCGACTCTGGATTTTGAATAACCTTAACCCAGCACAGATGTCCTTACCAAGAATATTTCACGTATGTTGATAGAACCACTGCTGACTCAGTAAACTTGCTGTAGAAGTCTTTATTCCTGACTGTCGGTTAATCGATCGCAGGGGCCATTCGCCTTATGGCTTGTTAATGCCATTTCCAGACCTTCACTTTAGAATTAATTGAGGAGTAAAAGACCTATAAAAGTGGGCTCTGGCATTGCCAAAGTTATCGGATAACCGACTTTTACAATGAATGACTGCGCAATTCGTGTGAAAGCTTAAGCTAGGTGACGTATAAGTTTTAAGTTGACCCTGCCCCCAATTTTAAATCGGCTAGGTAACATCCCCATTATCAAAACGATGCCGGGGTCGAAACAGTTTACTGACTTGCGTGACTAAGCGTTTATCTATTGCTGCATTCGTTGCCCAATTTTGGGCAAGTGCACTGACATTATGTAATAATATAGACCCAGCATGGCTGCCATTTTTTCTAGTAAATTTAATAATACTTCGCATATTTATCAGTGATCTCGTGACTGTTCAATAAAAAAAGCGAGCCAATAGTGGCTCGCTTTTAACGTTAAGCAATACGTACCCGCATCCCCAAAAGCTGCAGTGTTATGGGCTGCAACGCCAATGATTTTAGGTATAAATGCTGATAATTAATAAAAATCGTACGACATTCTCAGGCCCACTGTACGGGGTCTGTTGGTCACAACTTTAGGCGTGTATTGCTGGTTATCGATATATAACACAGCGTGCTCATCAGTCACGTTGTCGACATACAACTCAACTTTCCATCCGTCGTGATTAACACCAACAGATACATTCGCCAGTACATAACTGTCTTGTATATAACGACCCCCCTCAAAGGCCTCACCATTGCTGTCCAGATAATTGACCCCAGAGTATGCATCGGCTTCATTCTCAATAGATAAGCCCGACCCTGTACCGTAAATCAAGTTAGTGGCATCTTCAAGAGCATAAGCGCCCATGGTCATTCCTGCCAGGCGATCGCCGGTATAGCTCAAGGAGCCATTAACAAATCCGTCCCAGCCATTGGATAATTGAAAATAATAGCGGGCTCGTAAATTAGCTGACAAATCTGCTGAATAGGGTAATTTGCTGCCCACCGGCGGCGCAATATCTTGCAACTCCTCATTTAGGCGAGTTAATTCGCTATCGATCCAGCTAAAGGCACCATTAATCACCAAATTATCCGTGGCTAACCAAGTGATATCGCCGTCAATTCCTCTAATTTCAGCATCACCGACATTATCCGTAAACTGTAAAAAACTGATATTAGTGGGATCGAAGCGTGAAGTTTGTAGATCCGTTATTTGTGAATAATATCCGGTTGCATTAACCCGTAAAATACCCTCTAGGAAATCCCCTTTCATACCCACTTCATAATTTTTCAGGGTATCTGTGGTGGAATAAACCGGGATACGAAAATTCTCGAAAGCTCCTTCATTACTCGTCGCCTTACCGCCACCCACGCGGTTAGTAACTGGTGGTCTAAAGCCTTCTGAGTAGGTGGTAAACAACAATACATCGTCATTTACTTTCCAGTCGACAGAAGCCTTGTAAATCACATCATCAACCGTTAACACGCCATCTTCATCCAGCAAGCTAGTTTCCAGTCGACCACTGTCGACGGCTTCCTGTATCTCTGAAGGTTCTTCGCCAACTGCAGTCAGTTCGTCCGGGTCAAGTGAACCAAAGGCCTGTACCCTTCGGCTAATATCGACTGTGGTTGTGGCACCTTTATAGATATCTTCAATCTGATACCACCGGGCACCAAGAGTCGCGGTGACTGTATCGCTGAGATCATATTCAGCCTGGCCAAATACTGCGACCTGTTTAATCTGGTGATTGACATCATTAACAAAACTGACCTCCGATGAATATGGGCCGCCATCAGTATTAATGCCATCTTGACCTTTTAAGCTACTTTTCAGATTTGGAAACAGTTCGGTATTAGCCAACTTGAACTTTCCCACAGAAGCAAGAGTCTGGTCGTCATAAAAAATCCCAGCCGTTACACGCCAAGAATTATCAGTTGACGTATTAAAACGCAGCTCATGGGTATTACGAGACGTTTCGGTTTTTTCTTTGTACCATTTAGTCGGGTCGGCACAGTATTGCTCGGCGGGATCCGCACTGGAGTAATCACAGGTATAGTAAGCCGAAAACAAACCAGCATTGGTATAACCGGTATAATCAATGGTGGAGCCGATATTTCGGTCCAAGTAACCGCCAGTATATACCACATCCAATTTGGCCAGACGGCCCTCTAAGGTCCAGGTGGTTAAGCCAAATTCATCCTGATTGTCTTCTGGTATAAAACGGTTGGTGGAACTTTCGCCTTCAAGGTTAGGATCATAGGAAAAAACCCCATCTGTGTTCAGTGTTTGCGCAGTATGCTGTACCAGTAATGACCAGTCATCGTTAAAATTATGATGTGCACTAAAACGCACTCCGCTATAGGTCGCATCGTTAAAATCATCTTCAACTAGAGCATCATTTTTAGGGGATATTGTTCGTGTGTTAGCAGGATCAGCTAAGGGGCCATTAGACACACGGTCAATGACTACGGCACTGCTTTGATAGCTACCATTGCCAATGCCAGGTTCATTTAAAATATTGTCAATCCAGCCGCCTTGGTGTTGGTTGTAGGCAACAACCCGAATGGCCGTATCATCCGTTACGGGTAGATTAAGATAGGCTTCAACGGAGTTACTCATTTCACCACCGCGGGTGAAACTAACACTACTATCAAATCCTGCACTCACACCACTGTGATCGGGTTTTTTGGTGATCAGGCGCACGGTACCTGATTGAGAGCTGGCGCCGAACAAGGTGCCCTGTGGCCCAGGCAGTACCTCAACCCGTTCCATATCGGTGGCATATATATCCAGATTTCGGCCCTGCATAGAAACTGGTTGTTCATCTAGGTAAAAAGCAACTGACGGTTGTAAGGCTGTTACTGAAGATAATGCAATATTGGCTTGTGTGGTTGCAGCACCACGAATATAAATTTCATTTTGGCCAGGTCCTGTGCCCTGAAACACAACATTAGGTAAAAATTCAACATAATCCTGAAAATTATTAATTCCCAGATTTTCCAAGCTACTACCGTTTAACGCAGAGACCGAAACCGGAATATCCTGAATGGATTCAGTACGTTTAGTCGCAGTAACCTCAATAGTTTCTATTTTATCATTTCTAACTTCTGCTGCAGTTTGCTCGGCTGCAATGACTGGTACACTGCCTGCCATGGCCAATAATACAGCACAGGTGATCTTGCGTTTATGAAATATATGCATTTGTGGTTGTATAAAGATAGTTTTCTCCAATTTTTTAATGAGCTCTATTGATTAGACCTCGAACCATATTTACCTTCGTTCGAAGGGGGCAGATCACTTTGATTGCTATTAGCTCAAAATTGCCATTAGTTAACCAGCAAGCCCCGAAAGGAGCTTTTTCTGGCTTTTCTTCTTCAAAAGTACTGATACATCTAGCTGATTAATGATTATTTTAGGCTCCTTATCTTATAATCATCTCCTAAGTCTGTAGACACTTTTACTTAGAATCCGAAGTAAGATAAGGAGCGTTACGAATAAAAAATATCCTGATAAATATAAATAATAAGTCGTTCGCCAAATGGTTGAAAAAGTTATTCCGTACCTGATGTTTTTAAGCGTTTAGGTATATCCGACAAGTCTCTTTATTACTGGGTAAGTAAGGCGAAAGTACCTGCCAATCAATCTGCAAGGCAATCAGAAATATGTCAGCTTAAGGCAGGTCAAAAGCCTGACAGAATAGCGTAACATCCTAAAGGAGGCCGCCATGTAATTTGCAAGCGAATCATAGAAAAGTACACGTTCATAAAATCACGACTCTATGTTTAACGTGTTAACACCATGTGCAAGGTGTTAAATAACCACCGCAGCATTTTTTGCACTTAGATAAAAGAGCCCAATCTGATGCAGAAAAGACAATGTATGATTGCGTGAACAGATTAAAGCTAGTTATCTACAAAGTGGCTGTATGTACGGCAGGCCGCGTGTCACACATGAGATGCGCTGTTCGGGTGAAACATGCGGTGAAAAGCGCGTTGCTAAGTTGATGAAGCAAGACATAATCAGAGCTAATATTGGCTCGTCTCCATCTCATAGTGCATTAGAAAACCTCTTACAACAGAAATTTGTTGTATACATGCCTGATACTGCTTAGGTTGCAGTTATTACCTTCATTAAAATCTATGAGATTATATCTGGCTGTCGTAATGGACTTTTTCTGATGCAAAGTGATTGGTTGGTCATATTCATCTGGCAATCTAAGTGTCTATAAAGCTGGTAGAAGATCAGTTGATGGTTCAAGGCAGAAGGATCAATTTTTTCTATTTGGGTGTTTGTTTGGCAAGAATTTTAACAAATTATTCGCTTATATTTTTTAGAGAGACGCGCTAACCAATATTTTCGAAGGGTCTTTAAATCCTAAAGATACTCAAGACAATGTTGAGCCGAACTAGACGCTACTATCAATAGAAGTTCAGCCCTTATTATTTTAGATAGAATAGTTAAGGTCCAAACTGCAACTAATCCGCTAATATTTTTATGAACAATGTACTAATATGGAATTTATGTCAGGCTCTAATTTATTGATTAAGCTCATTTTCAGATAAAACAGTTGAATTATTTGGATTTTATTCACTTACCTTCGAAGACTTCTTTGGGTATCGGATCAGGCGCTAATCATTAAAGCTTTTGAACAAATTCTATTAACTAATAAATGCAAAATACGTTCTAAATTTCAGCTCATAGTTGGCCAACATTGTTATTCATTGGCAGTGTTAGTAAAATATCTTTTCATTGTCCCTATTTAATATTGAATTGTTGGGTAATATGCTTAGGTTTTTATACAAAAAATAACGAGATAAAGGTTTAACTGTAATGTTTATATTGTTGTGTGTTATGTCCAAAACGAATTTTTGCCACAAACAATTACTCAACTTATTGATGGGAATATAATCAAAGTAAAAATATACTTTTAATTTCTTAAGATTTACGTCATTTATAACGACGTTTTAATAACTACGATCTCAGCATTACTTTCCTCCGCTATGTAGATGCAACATCTTCCTTGTTGCTTTGCCAGGTATAATGCTTTATCGGCTATTTCTAATAGTGATTCTGGGCTGGTGTTAGTTAATGATGAAAATGTGCAACATCCTATCGATAAGGTGACAATTTGGCGTTCAGCATCGGGTGCATGTGGTATGCCTTGCTTAATAATATTTTCGACAATGTTTTCACCAAGAAGATGAGCGCCAGTAATTTCAGTATCGGGTAATATGATCACAAACTCTTCACCACCATACCTGGCAGCAAAATCGGCAGGACGTCTGACTGATTTAGACAAAACGTCTGCAAAATTTTTGATGCAGTTATCTCCATTCAGATGTCCAAAATGGTCATTATACTTTTTGAACTCATCGATATCTAACATTAGTAGCGATAATGATTGTCCATTTCGCTTAGCGTGCTGCCATTCTGAAACGAGTTTTTCGTCCAGTGCTCTGCGATTATTTAGTCCGGTAAGGCTGTCTGTTAAGCTTAAAGATTGTAATCTATCTATCGCTTGTTTATGAGCGATATGCGCTTTGGCTCTAGCAGCTACAACACCATGGTTTAGTGGTTTGCTGATAAAATCAGTGGCGCCATGGCTAAAACTACTCTCTTCAAAACCCAATTCGTCATGGCTAGTAATAAAAATAATAGGAATATTGGCAGTTTGTTCTTTTGCTTGTAACGCGTCGCACACCTCAAAACCACTCATACCAGGCATTTCAACATCAAGTAATATAATATCAGGCGCCTCACTTACAACCAGTTCCAGCGCACTCGCACCATCTATGGCAAAAACAATGCGCCCAAGTCCATCCAATGCTTTGCTAATTGCCATAATAATTGACGGGTCGTCATCAACAATTAAGATAGTAGTTAAATTAAATTTATTTAATAAAGTCACTAATGCTTCTCTTCGAATATCCAATCAGTAGAATCTAATAAAGTTACAGCGTACTTAAACTCAAGGTTTTGTAGCATACTTTTAAATTTTTTAAATGTTTTTTCACCCAATATAAAACGTAAACTTTTTGAATATTCCTCAACCATAGTAAGTGCTGACAAGTCTTGTCTTTTTAATCGACTGATCAGCAATTTAATATGTTCTAAATTTATTGAGGGTATATTTTGTATGTCTATTTCGGTACGTTCATCAGTGATGCATTGCTGCTGGGACAAAAACTCAGCACTGTTTAGACGTAAATTAGTTAAGTGTTGCGCGACCTCTTCTAGTAGCGGATTAACTTCGTTTTCATCGCTACGCAATGCTATTTCAGCTCTACCTGCAGATTGATATAACTCCTGTGCGCCGATAAGACCAGCGCCTCCACGCAATTTATGTATTTGTGCGGCCAAAGTGAGTTTATCGAAAGTAATGTTGGTTTTAGTAATAGTCACCTCAGAATAAGTTTCTAAATACTGAAATTCTATTAGTAATCTTTCAAGAATTGATACAAATAGCAACAGATCGTTATTCAATAGATTTCTGCTATCTTTAGTACCTAATATAATTGGCCAGTTATCACACATTATGCCACTAGCTGATGTCAGCCTTTCAATATTGATTACGCGACTTCGATAGCTTCCTACTAACTTCCGCACTGTGCTGATTAATAGGAATGGTTTAATAGGTTTCGTTAAAAAATCATTTACTCCCGAGTCAAAAGCACGCCTCTTTTCTTGTACTAAAGTTCCTGCAGTGAGTGCAACTATTGGTAATCTATCCAAGCTAAGTTGTTGTCTAATGTGTTGGGTGGTTTCTATACCATCCATTTCTGGCATTTGTACGTCCATCAAAATAATATCAAAAGCGTTAGGGGTTAAATACAATTGTTGTAAAGCCGCTTGTCCACATTTTAAGGTAGTGACTATTGCGCCATTTTTAATCAGTATTTGCTCAATAACTTCAAGGTTTATTTCACTGTCATCAACCACTAGCACATTTACTCTAGGTAACCATTGCACTTTTAAAGCTTCGATGCGAGTAGATTTGAATACACGTTCACAATTACCGCTGTGTTTTACAACCGCATCATTAACGGCATTAAACAGCGCTGAACCACTTATTGGTTTGTACAATATTTTGTTAGCTAAATATTCAATGTCTACTTTAGCAATATGTTCTGATCCATGATCAGAAACAACTAATATTGTAGGTAATTTTTGGTGTTTGATATTTTCAGTTAATATGGACAAAGCCTCTAGCCAATCCACATTAGGCATCTGCCAATCGACCATCAACACATCAGGTAAATTGCATCCCGAACCAGCCCAGGCCATGATCTCATTAACTAATTCAAAACCTGAAGTAACGCTGCTCACTCTCCACCCTAACGCTTTGGCATTATTTACTAATAGACCAACAGGGTTACTTTCAGCTATCAATATATGAAGTAAATCGGTAGTTGAATCTTGAATATCTGTATCATTGCTATGAAGTTCAGTCATAGCGATGACCACGTGCTTTAGGAAATACTTGGGAGAAATCACATAATTCTATATAACGTTCAAAGCTCAACTGATTTGTAGCAACTTTTAATAAGGTACTAAGCAGACTAAAAAAGCCATATACATATTGCTCAAAGTCTTCTTCTGATGGTTTGTTTACAGAATGGGTTAAGTCATTAATATCTGTCTGTAATAACTTTTGACTTTGCTTATGAACAACTAGTGTCAATATCATAGTAAATAATAATTCAAGCGACCCGAGACCAATTACTAACAAATTGATGAACCCATTAGTATGCGAAGTTTTATGTACCTTTTGCTGTTGCATAGCTTTAAAGTTCCTTAATAATTTAAGCTCAAATGAATAATAACTGCACTTTTTGGAACGATAGGCGATAGTTAAATAATAAATTTTGTCTATTCATTTTATACAACAACGCATGCATTTATATCCGTATAACTACGGGTTTTATCGGTGATTTTATGATTTTTAATTAAATTATAAAGACTAGGTGACTATGAAAATATTAAGGGATCATTTTTTATTCAGAATACAGAAAGTAAAACATACTGCCGTTTATTTGATGAAGGACTCAGCATGAGCTTTATTGTTGAAACCAAAGAAGAATGTTAATTGAGCTGAAAAATCAAAGTGAACAAGCTGCGTAAATGTTTTTAAAGTGGACGAACAACTTAGTCCCGAACAAGGACTAATTATAAGGGCGCACTTTTATAGATATAACAATAGACTTTAAACACGTGGAAAAACTAACATGCTTTTTTTAATTATTTGTTAAATGATTAAGTCGATGAAAAAAATTTAATCTATTTAATCT
>NZ_CAJXPA010000089.1 GCF_913058035.1 uncultured Paraglaciecola sp.
GATTTTATCTTTATCGTACAAAGTGACAGCGGTGTAAAGACCTACTCAGTTTTTTGATAAATCATAACCAAGGTCATCACAACAACTGAAAAGCCACAGCTGACTATTCTCATACTCAATAATTTTTAAATTTTTATATTTTATATCATCTAGAAATTCACCATTTAGTAATCATACCTTAATTTTTTCACTTAAATAACGACGTTGTTGGCAAGCCAAGTGGACACAAACTAAAGTCGCAAGGTGCTAGCTGAACACCCTAATGATAGCAAAATAGTTTTGGGTAGGATTTTGATGTGTTAGCAGTAGATTAAAGTGAGTAGTTATTTCTGGTTTTTTGATCCATTAGACATGTTAGTTCGGCAGAAAATCGGCAAGAAAACGCTGAACCTTTACCCACTGTACTTCTAATGACCAAATGAGAGTTATGATGAGATAAAACATGTTTAACAATAGACAATCCTAGACCAGAGCCGCCCGTTGTCCGCGAGCGTGCTTTGTCTACACGATAGAAACGTTCGGTCAGTCGACCGATATGCTCTGCTGCAATGCCATCGCCATTATCCTTAACAACAAACACAGCTTGACCAGCCTGCAAAGACCACCTTACCTCAATAACACCTTTGTTAGGTGTGTAATGAATGGCGTTGAAAATCATATTAGAAAACGCACTGCGTAATTCAGATTCGATACCATAAACGTATAAATCAGGTGATATATCAAAAAATATTTTATGTAATCTATTTCGATTAAGTGCCTCTGATTCTGCTTGAATTTGCCATAACAGTTGAGGCACATTAATTATTTTTTCAAATACTCTTTCAGTGCTAGCTTCGATACGTGACAACACTAATAATTCTTCAACTAAACTTTGCATTCGCATTGACTGCGAGCGCATTTCAGAAATAGCTTTTTTCATCATTGGCTCAGACATATCACCATTTTCTGGTATCATTTCCAAATAGCCATTGATCACTGTTAAAGGTGTTTTCAACTCATGAGACACGTTAGCTACAAAATCTTTACGCATTTTCTCAATTTGAGTCAAACGTGTTACATCACGAATAAGCACCATAAATTGAACATCTTCGTAAGGCACGAGCCTAAACTCTAGTACTTTATTGGAATTAATAGGTGAGACGATTTCTATAGGTCGTTCGTAGCGATTGCTATGATAAAACGTTGTAAATTCCTCATTATCGATGCAGTCATACACTTTTTGTCCCAAGTCTTCAGGCCATTGCAAACCCAATTCAATTCTTGCTAATCGGTTACACCATGTAATCTCAGCACAGTCATTTATTATAAGAGCAGCGTCGGGAAGGGCTTCTGATCCTTGTCGGAAACGTTTAATTATTTCGCCAAGAGTTTTACGTTTATTGCGATTTCTTAAATTAGCACCGTAAATGCCTTGATAAACATGTGACCAGATGCCGCGAGAGGTTGGAGGGGATATTTTTTTACTGTGCCATAACCAATAGTTAAGCCTATAGAGCCGCCAATAATGAAGGCTGAGCAGGCCTACAGTGCCGAATAACAAAGTGAAGGCTAAATAATTAATATATAAACCAAGCAAAGCGCAACATGTCATAAAAGCAATGACTCTTGCTATGCTTGTCAGCCAAGCGAAAGGATGATACATCTTGGGACTAAATTCCTCTTTTAATCTAATAAGAAACACTCATATTTGTGAAAAGGAACGAAGAATGTCTCAAAGATACATAGACAACTTCAGTCGTTACACTTTACTTGAAAAACGGTAACCAGCGCCACGCACTGTTTGGATCATTATATCATGTGAAAACTCAGACAATACTTTACGCAATCTTCTGATATGCACGTCTACCGTTCTGTCTTCTACATAAACGTTAGTGCCCCAAACATTGTCCAACAATTGTTCACGACTGTATACCCGCTCAGTATGTGTCATAAAAAAATGTAAAAGTTTGAATTCAGTTGGACCCATATCGATAGGTGTTTCATTAGATGTCACACGATGAGACAACGGATCAAGTTTTAAACCTTGATAATCAATCGCATCCTCGCTGGATGTGGGTGATACCCGTCTGATTACCGCTTTCACTCTTGCCACTAACTCCTTAGGCGAGAAAGGTTTAGTTACATAATCATCGGCACCCGCTTCCAACCCTCTGATTTTATCTTCTTCCTCGCCTCTGGCAGTAAGCATGATAATAGGAATATCTCTAGCATATTCGTGTTGCTTAAGCTTTTTTGCAAGTTGCACACCCGTACCACCTGGTAGCATCCAGTCTAGTAAAATCAAATCTGGGAAAGGCTCAACTATTTTTTCTAGGGCTATATGATAATCTTCAGCCTCTATAGTTTCATATCCTGATTGTTCAAGCACAAATTTCAACATGTCTCGGATGGGAGCTTCATCTTCCACCAATAAAATACGTTTTGCCATTTTCAAATTCCTTGATACACGAACTACTTACACGATTATTCAGATTTTGTGTGACATTTTTATTACGAACAGCACTTTAGGCCACATTTATATTACGAAGAGGTTCTTTTGAGAGATCATAAGCTTTATTGCCCTGATACAACTATGCTTCAAAACACAATGTTACTGAGACATCTTGTTTAATTTTTTTATTCCGCATATTCTGTACATGTCAGTAACATTTAAGTAATTGCGGGTCTACATGTCGAGTGTTAAACAAGGTTTATCCAGAAAACTCCTTGCTAGAGTGCTGTCAGTTTATTTTGTGCTGACTTTAATTGTGACCGCAGGTCAAATTTTTACCGAATATTTGAATGCTAAAAGTCATATAGAAGGTGAGCTTAAAACCTTAAAAAACACGTTTAGTACCAGCTTAACACGTGCCATATGGGAGCTTAATACGCCTCAAGCAAAGTCTATTGCGGTTGGTTTGATGGAATTGCCGATTGTTGAAGGCGTGCAAATCCGAGATGAAAATAGTAATTTCATTGCTGATTTAGGACGAACGTCCAAATTATTCGGTGAGTCCATCACCAAAGGCGTAATAAAAAATCACTCAGCCGGTACATTTGGTTATAGTTTCCCATTAATTTTTGAATTCTCTGGCAGAACCTCGATAGTAGGTGACGTGACTTTATACTCGAGTTCCTCAGTTATCTTTGGCAGAATAGAAGTTGGAATATTCTTCCTTGTTGGTAATGCAATAATCAAAACCGCGTTTTTAGTATTTTTGTTTATGAGTGCCTTTCGCAGCATGCTGACTGATCCCCTAAATGAACTGTCCCAACAGATTACCGAGCTCAACTTGGACGACCCTGAATCTTCAAAGCTTGATTTGAAGATTCAGGATGACAATGAGTTAAAGCTACTGGAGACGTCCTACAATAAATTAATTGATGAGATGATTGAGTTTCAAACTAGACTTGCAGGTACTCAAAGTGAGTTGCAACAGGCTAACCTGATGTTAGATGATCAGAATATCTCGTTAGAAGAAGAAGTGGCGAAAAAAACGGCCACGCTTAGTAGGATCATGTTGGATCTAGAGCAACAAAAAGATGAGTTGTTGATTAATCAACGCGAATTACGTCAAGAGAATGAAAACCGCCAATTTATTGAAGATGAACTGCGTAAACGAAACTCTGAACTAGCCACATCGATGGAAACAATTCAGATGGCTAAAGACCAATTAGTTGAATCAGAAAAGATGGCTTCATTAGGTGGGTTAGTTGCGGGGATCGCTCATGACGTGAATACTCCTTTAGGTGTGAGTGTAACAGCCACTAGTTTTTTGCAAGACAGACTTAAAAAACTTCAATGCGCCTACGATGAAAAAAAGCTAACAGGCAATACCATGACTTCGTTTTTTTCTGAGGCCGAGCAAACCATCACCTTACTAACAAACAATTTAAACCGTGCCTCTGAACTTATTTCAAGTTTTAAACAAGTCGCAGTCGACCAAACAAGTGAAGCAGAAAGAGAAGTCAACGTTAGTGAGTATTTAACTGAAGTTGTACAATCTTTGGCGCCTAATTTTAAAAAGACTCAGCATACTATCGATATTCATTGCCCCGACAATTTATCAATTAACTGCGCACCTGGCGTGTTGGCGCAAATCTTAACTAATATGATCATGAACTCACTGATACACGGCTTTGAGGGAAGAACTAAAGGAGCTATCAAACTTGTTATTTCAGAACAAGAACACAACCTTGTTATCAACTACTCTGACGATGGGCGAGGTCTTGACGAAGAAACTCTGAAGCGGCATTTCGACGCTTTTTTTACTACCCGAAGAGGAAAAGGTGGAAGCGGCTTAGGCACACATATAATGTATAATTTAGTGACCCAAACTTTAGGTGGCAAAATAGAAGCATTTAGCGAACTGGATCATGGCCTACAATACATTATTACCATCCCCGTTTAAGCAACTAATTTGTGAGAAATAATCTCTCACCTTTCCACATATTCTGAGCTTTACGCATGGCAGATTAAGTTAATTCCTGATAGTCTCAACGCCCATTTTTAATAGCGCAACTCAGCGCAGATGGCTTGTATGTTTTTTGTAATCAAAGCGCCAGAAACGCTTCATATTAAAAAATATGTTCAATATGAAAGATACACAGCCCAAAACTATTAACGGATTATTTTTATGTGGTTTAAAAACCTTAAGCTTTACGCAATTACCCAAGACATGGATTTCAAAGAACAAGACTTTGAAGACAAACTTACTGAGTTCAAATTTCGTCCTTGCGGTAGTCAAGAATTAGCAACTATGGGTTGGGCTTCTCCTTTTAACCAGGGCGAGACTCTCATCCACGCTACAGCGGGTAGGATTTGGTTAACGTTAAAGAAACAAGAACGTATTTTACCTGCAGTAGTCGTAAATGCCGAACTTGCAGACAAAGTAGCACTAATCGAAGCCGAGACTGGTTCTCCTGTAGGCAAAAAAGCTCAGCAGGATATGAAACAAGAAATTATCCATCGGTTGTTGCCACAAGCCTTCACCAAAAATAGTTACACACATGGTTTTGTCTCTACCCAAGATAATTTAGTAGTAGTGGACTCTTCTGCAGACGGTAAAGCTGAAGCGTTCTTGGCTATGTTGCGTAAAGCAATTGGTTCATTACCTGTTGTGCCTTTAGCGAGACATTCTGTGCAAGCAGATTTAACCTCATGGTTAAAAGATGACGCTGCGCCAACAGATATCAGCATATTAGAAGAAGCGGAACTACAAGCACTGGAAGAAGACGGCGCTATTATTCGCTGCAAAAACCAAGATTTATATAGTGAAGAAATCACTCATCATTTAGAAGCAGGAAAGTCAGTCCAAAAGATTGCTGTTGAATGGAATGAAACACTGACGGCAATTATTCAGGAAGATTTAAGCATCAAACGCTTAAAGTTTACCGATGTGATAAGAGAACAGAATGATGATATACCTAAAGATCAAATTTTAGCCAGATTAGACGCAAATTTTGCACTTATGTCTGGAGAGATTGTTCGCTTCGCTAAACGGCTGAAAGAAATATTTAATCTAGACGACGAAAAAGTGAGTTAATACCTGAACGTGTTGATAAAAAGATGCTGGTTAAACCTAGCATCCTTCAACAATAAGAACCTAAATTTATTGAAACATTTGTTTGGCACTCTCGCGCAGCTCACAGAATTCATCGTCTTGTAGCTCAGACATATCTGAAATTATTCCTTTTTCTACTGCTTCGTTAAAAATTTGGTCTTTATGGCTTTCAAATTTCCCACATAAAGCAGCACCTAATCTGACTATATCTAAATAAGAAACCGCTTCAGAACTCACAGGAAAGCTTTTCCAGTTAAAGGCGACGTTTACAAATTCTGGCTCAAAACCCCATTCTGTCAAAATACTCGCCCCCAGTTTCCCAGACATCTTTTCAATGGATAAATCTAAAAAATTCGGGTTAGCAAACACATTTGCATGACGTTCGGCTTCAGTAAGTATGGGTAACGCACCAATATTATGTACCAAGGCGGCTAGCATTATCGATTCGAGATTCAGAGTACGTTTCTTAGTTTCTTTTACATAAATTTGCATCACAGCTAAAGAGTTAGCCACAATTTCGATGGTATCGGACCATATTTGGCTCATGTATTGTTTAACCACGTCATTTTTGGATACAAACAATTGTTCCATTGCCAATGCTGTCACGATGTTTTTCATTTGACGTAGACCAATACGTGTTATTGCTTGCTGGGTCGAGATCACTTTAACCGACCTACCTAAGTAAGCACTATTGGAAATTTTTATCATGCGGGCGCTTAAAGATGGATCTTGGCTAACCACTTCGGCCATGGTGTTTAAGTTGATATTTGGATCATCAGCTGCTGTCCTTACCTTTAATGCAATTGCAGGTAATGTTGGTAGAACCAAAGTATCGTTATTAATTTTTTCTACCAATATAGTAAGCAGTGCGTTTTCTGTAGCCATTTTTTAACTGTATCCTGTCAAAGTAATTCGAACCATAGGTTCATTCTATACAAATAGTTTTATCTTTATCTTACCCGAGGCTGTCAGTAACATTGTTAATAATAAAATGTTACTTCGTTGATTGTTTACAGTGTCTTAATTTTAAAATGATTTAAGGCATTGGTGACTAAATCCTAGCATATATTTAAATGACATCTAGAGGCGATAAACGCATAAAAGCTAAAAATTTGTTATATTTCTTACGAATTAAGATAAATACCCCGATACATCAATAAAATAAGGTGACGTAATGAAAATCCTTTCAAAATCATACACATCAATAATAGCGTTAGCTATTTGTGTGACGCTGGTTTCATCGTGTAATAAACCAAAAAGTGAACCTACTCAGATTCAACCAATCGAAGACATATCCACTGATAAAAGCGTTGGACTATCTTTTATTGGAGAAAACAAAAACCGACTCAATATTTATTACCCGGTGACCTTGTCTGCAGACATTAGCCATTTAAGTCTAGAACAAAAGCAAATGTTAGCAGTTTTGATTGAGGCATCTGAAATCATGGATGACTTATTCTGGCAACAAGCATTGGGTCAAGATAAAACTACTTTCTTATCTCAAATTATCGACTCACAAGTACAAAATTTTGCAGCTATCAACTATGGACCCTGGGACAGATTGAATGGTGACCAGGCTTTTTTATCGGATACAAATGAAAAGTTATTAGGCGCGCAATTTTATCCTGCTGATATGACCAAAGCAGAATTTGAAGCCAATAACTTTGAAGATAAGAATGGTTTGTACTCTATGGTACGTAGAGATAAAAACGGGCAATTAGTAGCGATCCCATATTCAACTTATTTTGCTGAAGAATTAGCAATGGCATCACAGCTATTATTAAAGGCAGCTAGCTTAGCACAGGATCCAAGTTTTGCGGCTTATCTCAACTTACGCGCAGAAGCGTTGTTAACGGACAATTACCAAGCTTCTGACTATGCATGGATGGATATGAAAACCAATCCTATCGAATTGGTTTACGGACCTATTGAAACTTACGAAGATCAGTTGTTTGGTTATCGAGCAGCTTTTGAGTCTTATGTTCTATTGAAGGATTTAGCTTGGAGCGAACGTCTCAGTAAATATGCGTCTTTTTTACCTGAGCTACAACAAGGCTTACCTGTTGAAGCAAAATACAAAGCTCAGATGCCTGGTGCAAATGCTGATTTAAATGCTTACGATGTAATTTATTATGCAGGTCATTCTAATGCAGGTAGTAAAACTATTGCTATCAACTTACCTAACGACGAAGAAGTGCAATTGAAAAAGGGCACTCGCCGCTTACAACTCAAAAATGCGATGCAAGCCAAATTTGACAACATATTGCTGCCCATCTCTAAGCAATTGATTGTGCCTGAACAACGCCAGCACATCACCTTCAATGCTTTTTTTGCTAACACGATGTTTCATGAAGTCGCTCATGGTCTTGGCATCAAAACAGTATTAGACAGTGAGCAAACAGTCAGACAAGCCCTAAAAGAATACGCGTCAGCCTTAGAAGAAGGCAAAGCCGACATATTAGGACTTTATATGGTGCAGCAGTTGTTGGCTAAAGGTGTGATTGATGAAGGGATGTTAGAAGACTATTACGTTACTTTTATGGCGGGTATTTTTCGGTCTGTACGTTTTGGTGCGTCCAGTGCTCATGGAAAGGCCAATATGATCAGGTTTAACTTTTTTCAGGAATACAAGGCGTTCAGTCGAAATGAAGACGGGTTTTATCAGGTCGACATGCTAAAAATGACGGAAGCTATTGATGCACTATCCAATAAAATATTGACTCTACAAGGTGACGGCGATTATGCGGGTGTGGCGGAGTTAGTCGCAGACAAAGGCGTGATCAAAGCACAATTACAACAAGACCTCGATAAGTTAACTGCGGCAGATATACCAGTGGATATAGATTTCAAACAAGGAATTAAGGTACTGGGGCTTTAATTACAACAATAAACAATTAGCCAAGTGTTGAGCGCCTAAACAGTTCTGCACTTAGCTTTTTTTGTTGGATATATTACAGTGTTTTAAGCTTGTCTTGGTAAGGCGGCCACCCCATGGCTTTACCTGCTAACACGTGTAAATGAATATGGTAGACTGTTTGTCCACCGTTTATGTTGCAGTTCATTACCGCTCGGTAGCCCTCTTCAGCAAAGCCATGTTTTTCGGCTAATTTTGCTGCCACCCAATGCAGATGCCCCACTAACGCTTTATCCTCTTCTTGAATATCATTCATTGTGGTGATCGGTTTTTTAGGAATAACTAAAAAATGTATCGGTGCCTGCGGATTAATATCACTAAACGCCATCGCTAATTCATCTTCATAAAGAATATCAGCTGGGATTTCTTTATTGATTATTTTGGTGAAAATAGTGTCGCTCATGGCCTATTCCTTTCTAAATAAATATAAATATTAATAATGCGGTACCTAAAATCAATCTATAAATGACAAATGGCAACATACCAATTTTAGATATCCACGCTAAAAATAGATAAATACAAGCATAGGCACTAACAAATGAAAATGCAGCGCCAAATAGAAGAGCGTTCCAATCTACAGCGTTTGGGGTTTGCAATAAATCTAATGTGGCGAGTAACCCAGCACCTAGTATCACCGGTATAGACAATAAAAAAGAAAAACGTGCGGCACTTTCTCTGTTTAAACCGATCATCAAGCCGGCTGTCATAGTGATGCCCGAACGTGACGTACCAGGAATAATAGCGATAGCTTGTGCAAGTCCAATAAAAATCGCATTTCTCCATGTAATCTGATGGACAGTTTTCAGCTGCGTTGCTTTGGTATCGGCGTACCAAAGTAACAAACCAAAACCAATGGTTGTAATGGCGATGACAAGGGCTGAACGGGCGTATATTTCTATAATATCTTTAAAAGCAAATCCAAGTATAACAGCAGGAATAGTGCCAATAATGATCCACCAAGCTAAACGACTATCTTGTGTCTGATTTGAACTAAGGCCATGGCTGAACCAAGCCCCTGTTAAACGCAAAATATCTGCTCTGAAGTAGAGCATTACCGCTAATAAACTTCCAACATGAACGGCCACATCATAAGCTAGACCTTGATCGTTCCAGCCCAATACTTCAGAAGGTAAAATTAAATGGGCAGAGCTAGATATAGGTAAAAATTCAGTCAATCCTTGAATAATTGCCAAAATAATAATTTCAAATAAGGTCATTTCCCTGTTGGACTCCAATTAAATTTAATTACCCACAATTTTTGTTGGCTCTTATCATACATTTGCCAAAGACTGGCATAACTTTTATTGACGACTGGATGCACTTCATCAGCAGCAATTTCGGCTAAGGGTTTTAATACAAAGGCGTTACACAATATTTCTGGGCGAGGCAACTGTATGGGCTGCGTTATAATTTGTCGATCATATAACAGCAAGTCCAAATCAAGTGTTCTGGGGGCAAACTTTTGCTCAACTCGCTGACGTTTGTTGTCTTGTTCTATTTTTTTAAGAACAACACATACCTGTTCAACTGATAAGGAGGTGTTAGCCTTAACCACAAGATTGTAAAAGTTGTTGCCTTCAAATCCAACTGATTCACTTTCAAAAACAGATGAAAGGGTCAGTTCACCAAATGCCTGACTCATGCCCTGTAATCCAGCTTTAGTGTGTTTTTCTTTATCCACATTACTACCAACACTGATATAGATAATGTGTGACTGTTCGGTGACTATGCTCAAAAAGGTTGTTCCTTAGTAAATTCTACTGCGACATTGTTAGCATTTGATAGAATGTCAGGCTTACTTAACTTTAATCGCACTTTTTTAAGCTTTGGAAATGATTGCAACAGCCAGTCAACTATATTGCTAGCCAAGGCTTCAATCAGCTTATATTGGCTTTTAGAAGCAAAATCACTTATTCCCTGAGCTATCTCGGCATAATTAAGTGTATTGTTTACATCATCAGTTAGTGCTGCCAAAGAAAGGTCAGCACTAAGCTCAACATCAACTAGTAATCGTTGTTGATGTTCTCTCTCCCAGTCATACACGCCAATCAACGCGAAGACCTCAAGCCCTTCAATATGAATTTTATCCATTGGTGATCCGCGCTGCAATTTATGAGTGTTTGGTATATCCTGATAAATTGTAACCTATTCTTTTAATACAAGACATGACGGCACTAACAATATTAATGTTTGCTTTGGCCTATTTGCTGGGTTCAATTTCCAGTGCTGTTTTAGTGTGTCGTTTATTTTACATTGGCGACCCAAGAAAATTAGGCTCAGGTAACCCAGGCGCTACCAATGTATTACGATTGGGTGGAAAATTTCCAGCCAGCTTAGTACTTATTTTTGATGTGTTGAAAGGTACAATACCAGTTTGTGTTAGCTATTATTTTGATTTTGAGCCTTTTTATCTGGCACTGGTTGCAGTATCAGCTTGTTTAGGCCACATGTTTCCTCTCTTTTTTGAGTTTTCTGGTGGTAAAGCGGTTGCAACTGCATTCGGCGCAATCATGCCATTAGGGTTAGATTTAGCTGCCATGTTGATAATGAGTTGGACCATAATAATCATGCTAACCAATTATTCCTCTCTGGCTGCCATCCTATCAGCCAGCCTCGCACCAGTGTTCACTTTTTTATTAAAACCAGAATACACACTACCGATGGTTATATTAAGTTTGTTAATTATCATACGCCACAAAGACAATATTTTAAGACTCTACCAAAAGCAGGAACCCACTACATGGAACAAGAAAAAATCTAAAAGGTAGCGACAAACTTAGGCTTTACATTACACAACCGAAAAATTTCTTAACCTGATGCAACATTTCATTAATGGTGTTTGTGACTCGACCAAACATTCGGTAAAAATACCGATGATAAACACTAAAACGAAATTAAAGAGAACACTAATCGTTTATTGATTGACACAACCGCTAAGATTAGTGCGAAATCGTGACTAAAATTGGTTGCTCAGTGACAGAAATTGCGAGGACAAAAAGAAAGTTAAAACTTTACCCACCCCTTTTATGTCGAGCCTAATAAATGACACAAGATATGTGACAGTTACTCAATTAACCAAACGATGAAGCAAAATTAAGTTTGTTCAATCACTCAATTAGTCGGAATAACATAAATATCTTTTTGCGTAATCCAAAATGAATATACCCCGTTAAGGTATTTAACAGGGTATATTCATTGGCCTAAACAGCCGCCAACTCTTCTAAGGACCACCGAGGTCTCGCCTTGGTAGCTAAGCCCTCGAATTCACCCGCTTTAAGTCGCTGCAAACCGGCATAAGCGATCATAGCGCCGTTGTCAGTACAAAATTCCAACCTAGGATAAAAAACCTCTCCTTTAATTGATTTCATCATAACAGCAAGGTCTTCGCGTAATTGTTTATTGGCGCTAACACCGCCGGCAATGACCAAACGCTTCAAGTTTGTGTGTTTCAAAGCTCGTTTGCATTTAATTGCTAAGGTATCAACGACGGCTTCTTGAAAGGCATAGGCAATGTTTGCGTGAGTTTGCTCAGAACCATCTGAGGCTCGAATAGTATTAGCGGCAAAGGTTTTTAATCCACTAAAACTGAAATCTAACCCTGGTTTAGTGGTCATGGGCCTAGGAAATTTATAGTGCCCTGCCTCACCCTTCTCAGCTAATTTGGCCAACAATGGGCCTCCGGGATAATCAAGTCCCAGTAATTTAGCTGTTTTATCAAAAGCTTCACCTGCAGCATCGTCTACCGATTCACCTAATACTGCGTATTGTCCGATACCTTCCACTTTCACCATCATCGAATGACCGCCCGAGACCAAAAGTGCCACAAAAGGAAATTCAGGAGCAGGGTCATCTAGCATCGGTGCAAGTAAGTGTCCTTCCATATGATGAACACCAATAGACGGTTTATTCCACGCATAGGCTAAACTGCGCGCTACCGATGACCCCACTAATAAAGCGCCAACTAAACCAGGACCTTTAGTAAATGCAATGCCATCTATATCTGCGGCGCTACAATTTGCTTCTTTTAACGATTCTTTGATCAAAGGTACTAATTTTCTAACATGATCTCTAGATGCCAGTTCGGGGACAACACCTCCGTAATCAGCATGAAGTTTTACTTGGCTATATAATTGATGGGCTAACAAGCCTTGTTGATCATCATAAATGGCCACACCGGTTTCATCACAAGAGGTTTCAATACCTAATACACGCATATTTAATTTCTAACAAAAATGTTTTAATCTATCCTTATTCTACTGATTGGCAGTCAAACCTCCAATTTAATATGACATTTGTTTGAATTAATCAGGGTTTTAGTCCATCAAGACTTTACATCCATTAAGGATATGAATACAATTCCGCACCATTTTTAACCGAGCTGGCTATTCATTATACCGGCACGATATAGTTTTTATTTTTGAGGTAAGAGTTTAATGCCAATCGTTAAAGTAAGAGAAAACGAACCTTTTGATGTTGCATTGCGTCGTTTTAAACGTTCATGTGAAAAAGCAGGTGTACTTTCTGAAGTTCGTCGTCGCGAATTTTTCGAAAAGCCTACTTGGGAACGTAAGCGTAAAAAAGCTGCTGCTAAGAAACGTCTTTTGAAGAAGTTGTCTCGCGAAAACGCACGTCGCATCAGATTGTACTAAATCTCTTCTGAAGCGTGCTGTTTATAATTAATAATCGCGCGCTTTAAGTCGTTTTATCACACATCCTTTTTCCCGTTTTCAATGAGTCATTCCATGTCTTTATTAGATGATTTAAAAAATGCACAAAAAGATGCAATGCGTGCTAAAGACAAAATTCGTCTTGGTACTATTCGCATGGCTTTGTCTGCCGTAAAGCAACATGAGATTGATGGACGTACTGATCCAAATTATATTGCTCTTAATGATGACGGTATTCTTGCAATATTGATTAAGATGGTAAAACAACGAAAAGATGCAGCAAGTCAATATGAGGCCGCGGGTCGTCAAGATTTACTTGACATAGAGTTAGCTGAGATCGTTATTTTACACGACTTTTTGCCAAAAGCGCTTAGTGAAGAAGAGCTTGATGCTTTGATTGTGCAAGCAATGGCGGAATCTGGTGCGTTAAGTATGCAAGACATGGGTAAAGTCATGGCTTGGCTGAAACCTAAAGTTCAAGGCCGAGCTGATATGGGTCAATTAAGTGGTAAAATAAAAGCCAAGCTTAATTCTTAATAAACCCACAAAGCAGTTCAGCCTTTTACAAACCGCACTTTGATGCGGTTTGTTTGTTTTTATAATTAAATTTGCTGAATTATATGGCATTATATTTAGCCATTTTTATTAATTGAGAAGGTAAAATGTCTGGTCGTATCCCCCGCGAGTTCATTGATGACATTATTGCTCGCACAGACATAATTGAAATTTTCAATAGTCGTTTTCTTCTTAAGAAAGCGGGTCGTAACCATCAAGCTTGTTGTCCTTTTCACGATGAAAAAAGCCCTTCTTTTACGGTTAGCCAAGACAAACAATTTTATCACTGCTTTGGCTGTGGTGCGCATGGCAATGTTATTTCATTCTTGATGGAGTTTGACCGACTAGAGTTTCCAGAAGCTGTCGAAGAATTAGCGCAATTTCACAGTATAGAAGTGCCACGAGAAAAAGGCGGTGCCCCCCCTCCTTCGGCTGAACAGAAGCAACAAAAAGAAAACGATTATGAGTTAATGGAAAAAGTAACTAAATACTTTGCTCAACAACTTAAAGTGCATCCTGATAAAGACAAAGCTATTAATTACTTGAAAAATCGTGGTCTGAGTGGCGAAATAGTCAAAGCCTTCGACATGGGTTACGCGCCTCCCGAATGGGATTCAATTCTAAAAACATTCGGTAAAACACCCGTCTATCAAGAGCAGTTACTTGAATTAAAACTTATTACCGAAAATGATAATAGGAGACGCTTTGATTTTTTTCGTGACCGAATTATGTTTCCCATTCGTGATAAACGCGGTCGTGTTATAGGTTTTGGTGGCAGAGTGTTAGAAGATGGTGGACCTAAATATCTGAACTCACCTGAAACGCGCATATTTCATAAAGGTCATGAGCTGTATGGTTTTTATCAGGCAAAACAAGCCCACCGAAATTTAGCACGTGTGATGATTGTCGAAGGATATATGGATGTTGTTGCACTTGGACAGTTTGGTATTGATTATGCGGTTGCATCACTCGGTACAGCTACCACACCTGAGCACATTCAAATGTTATTTCGCGCTACCAGCGATGTAGTGTGTTGTTATGATGGTGACCGTGCTGGTCGAGAAGCGGCTTGGCGAGCCTTAGAGAATGCTCTGCCTTATCTAAAAGACGGAGTAGAAATGAAGTTCCTATTTTTACCTGATGGCGAAGACCCAGACACTTTGGTGCGTAAAATTGGTAAAGACGCTTTTGAAAAAAAGCTAAGTAACGATTCTGTTCCTTTGTCCAAGTTCTTTTTTGATAACTTATTGCAACGCCATCACGTAGGAAGTATTGAAGGTAAAGCGGCGTTAAAAGCAGAAGCTATGCCACTCATTGGGCAAATAGTCGGTGATAATATTCGAGAAATTTTATTGTCTAACCTGAGCAACTACATGGGTGACCAAAATAAACACAAATATGACCGTGATGTCGCACAGGCCAACCTTCGAAAAACACCAAAGAAATTAGATTTCAACACGCCCAATAAAAGCACAATATCGCCAGTGCGCATGATGATTAGATTATTATTAGACGATCCGAGTTTAGCGATAAGATGTGAAGCAGCTGATCCAACACCGCTAGGATCAGTAAATATACCAGGTATACCGTTGTTAATTGAGCTTTATCAGTTTTGCTTAACCAAACCTGCGGCGAATACAGCGCAAGTCTTAGAATATTTTCGTGACCACCAACAAAGTGCTCAGTTAGCAAAATTAATGGTGTGGGAATACGCTGAGCAAAACCAAGCAGCTGTATTTGAGGATAGTTTTGCTAAGCTACTAGATTGGCATTTACAAAGCCGTATGGATGAGTTGTTTTCTAAATCTAGGGTGAGCAAATTAACCGATGAAGAAAAACAAGAGCTTAATATACTTATAAAAGAACAAAGGTAACCATGTAAAAGAACAAATATGTCCTTGTAAAAGAACAAAAATGACACAACATATAGCCCAATGCCTAGCGAATCTGCTATACTGGCTAATTCGCTAACGCCTAAGTAAATAAGTTCCTACTGGGTATATTAAGCAAGTCACAGCGTAAATCCTCTTTAATGAGAGGTTTTGATGAATATTAAACTAATTCGAGAAGCGTAAGTTATATGGTGCAAAGCAAGCAGTCGCAGATAAAACTCCTTATTGCCAAAGGTAAAGAACAGGGCTATTTGACTTTTGCGGAAGTTAACGACCATCTTCCACAAGATATTGTCGACTCAGATCAGATGGAAGATATCATCCGAATGATCAACGACATGGGTATTAAAGTATTCGAAACAGCTCCTGATAAAGATGAGCTTTTGATGCAAGAAAGCGATACTGATGATGAAGCTGCTGAAGCCGCCGCTGCAGCTCTTGCCACAGTAGAAAGCGAGATAGGCCGCACAACTGATCCGGTACGTATGTACATGCGTGAAATGGGTACAGTTGAACTTCTAACGCGTGAGGGCGAAATTGTTATCGCCAAGCGTATAGAAGAAGGCATCAACCAGGTCCAGTGCTCTGTTGCAGAATACCCAGAAGCCATCACGCACTTGCTTGATCAGTGGGATATGTTCGAAGCTGAAGAAATTCGGCTTAGTGATATTATCATTGGTTTTGTTGACCCAAACGAACAAGATGTAGCACCTACTGCCACTCACGTTGGTTCTGAATTATCTGCTAAAGAATTAAAAGAAGAAGATGGCGATGACGATGAAGACGAAGAAGAAGAAGACACAGGTCCAGATCCTGAGTTAGCACGTGAAAAATTCACTGCGCTTCGTCATCAATATGAGAAAGCTCGAGATGTTATTGATGCAAAAGGTCGGTCACATAAAGAAGCTCGCGTTCAAATTAATGAACTAAGTGAAGTTTTTAAAGAATTTAGACTAACACCTAAGCAATTTGACCGTATGGTTAAAAACATGCGTAGCATGATGGACAGGATCCGCGTGCAAGAACGCATCGTGATGAAACATTGTGTGATCACAGCTAAAATGCCTAAGAAAGATTTTATAAAGGCTTTTGCTGGAAACGAAACATCAACTGTTTGGTTATTTAAAATACTCAACTCGTCATTACCTTATGCAGAGGAAATGAGAGAGCACCAAGAAGAACTTGAGCGCGCAATTAGTAAAATGAATACGGTAGAAGATGAAACCGGATTGATTATTGCTGATATCAAGGATATTAACCGTCGTATGTCGATTGGTGAAGCGAAAGCACGTCGCGCCAAGAAAGAAATGGTTGAAGCTAACTTACGTTTAGTTATCTCTATTGCGAAAAAATACACTAACCGTGGTTTACAATTCTTAGATCTTATCCAAGAAGGTAATATTGGATTGATGAAAGCGGTAGATAAATTTGAGTATCGACGTGGTTATAAGTTTTCTACTTATGCAACTTGGTGGATACGTCAGGCGATCACTCGTTCGATTGCAGACCAAGCACGTACCATTCGTATTCCTGTTCATATGATTGAAACGATTAACAAACTTAACCGGATCAGCCGTCAGATGCTTCAAGAGATGGGTCGCGAACCAACACCTGAAGAGCTGTCTGAACGCATGTTAATGCCTGAAGACAAAATCCGTAAGGTTTTGAAAATTGCCAAAGAGCCTATTTCAATGGAAACACCTATTGGTGATGACGAAGATTCACATTTAGGTGATTTCATAGAAGACAGTACAATAGTGCAGCCTTTAGATTCGGCTACAGGTGGCAGTTTAAAAGATGCCACTCAAGAAGTACTGGCCGGTTTGACTGCTCGTGAAGCTAAAGTATTGAGAATGCGCTTCGGTATCGATATGAATACCGACCACACGCTTGAAGAAGTGGGCAAACAATTTGATGTAACCCGTGAACGTATTCGTCAAATCGAAGCCAAAGCACTTCGTAAATTACGTCATCCAAGCCGTTCTGAGCAATTAAAAAGTTTCTTAGACGACTAGTTGATATCAAAATAATTTAAAGCCCTGATAATTAATTTTGTCGGGGCTTTTTTTATTCGTCTAGCAAAGCTATTAATTACATCTACTTACTACGAATTAAATAGCCAGTTTGCTGTCCTAATCTGGTCTGCAGTCACTTTATTATAAGATTATTTTTTTATGGGTTTAATAGGTTTTTCATTCTTGAGTTCTCACTTTTTATTCCAACGTTTGATGCTGCTCAGCTTAATGTTAAGCCTTTCAGCATGTACCAGCATAGGCCTAAAAGACTTGTTTTCTGATTATGCTGAACAACTCAGAGATGCCAGATCTGCTCAGTTAAAAGGTGATTTTAAAACTGCTGCAGCATTAGTTACTGAACCCAAAGTGGCTCAAAAAAATTACACCTTACACTTACTTGAAAAAGCGCGTTTGAATTTTTTAGCGAATAACTGGACACAAAGCCGCGAAGAGTTTGCCTTAGTTTCTCAGGTATTAGATGAAGACGCGGCTAAAGCAAAATTTAGACTGAGTCAAGGCGGCGCCAATGTGGCATCTTTAATCAGCAGTGACAATGTGAT
>NZ_CAJXPA010000090.1 GCF_913058035.1 uncultured Paraglaciecola sp.
TGTGTGGGTTGATTCGCAAGTGCACTAAGTAAGCACAAAATAAGTAGTCGTAGGCTGGATTTTTGGAGCGTAGAGGGTGACTTGATCCGAGAGAACTGGGTATTAATTGATATGCTTTCTGTTTATGACCAGCTAGGTGTCGATGTGCTGGCTAGGATGCGTGAATTCAATAAGGCACGCCGTTAGATACTAAAAAAGTACGATAAATATATATGAAGGCAATTACTCGGTAAATTGACTCCGCAGTCTATAATTTTAAAATATCTTTCTGCTGAAGGTTATTTTTTTATACTCAATAACATGTTTTGTTGATTAAATAGGCATTAATAAGCTGTTTAATCAGTATGAATGTGATTTTTCGGTTGATTTATTAGTGATTCCGAAGTATTTTTTGGCATAAGATATTATAAATAATAAAACTACCAATCTTCGGAACATTCTAGCCAGCTCAGCATCGGGAATAAAAGCATGAAAATGAAAGCACACCACTTACTTAAAACAACTATCGCAATGGCCGTAGCGAATGCCGTAGCAGTATCGAGCGCATACGCTCAAGTAAAAACAGAAAAAGAAATAGAAGTAATAGAAATTAGTGCGACGAAGCGTGTCGCTAATATTCAAGATGTACCACTTGCAGTTACCGCTATTAGCGGTAGCGAACTGGTAAACATGCAAATTACTGATGTCATGTCTTTAGAGAAAGTTATTCCCGGAGTGACCATAACCAGTTTTGGTAACAACCCACAAATAATACTACGCGGAGCAGGTAGCGCAGGGACTACTGATATCGCAGTTCCTATTTATCACAATAATATGTATTTACCAACAACCGGACAAGCGCTGGCAGGTTACTTAGATATTGAACGTATAGAGGCATTACGCGGACCTCAAGGAACATTGTTTGGACGCAATACATTTGGTGGTTTGATCAATGTTATTACTAAAAAGCCAGATCCTGAAGAATTTTCATTCGGTGCTGCGGCAACACTAGGTGATTATAATTTAGTGAAAACCGAAGGTTTTGTTAACGTACCAATGAGTGACAATGTTGCTTTGCGTATTACTGCCGCTGATGAAAAGCGTGACGGCTATGTTGAAAATATCTTTAATCCAAATGGTGATATAAAAGATTCAGATTACAGTTACATTCGTGGCCAATTATTGTTTATGCCAAGCGACACATTATCTATTAATTTGACCGCGTCGCATTGGAAAGATACCGGTAACGGAAGCTTAAATTTTGGTTACAAACCAGCTGGTATTCCACTCGATAGAGACGACCCTACGCGGATTAATGCAGCGGATGGATTTTTAGACCCACGTTTTGGCGTTTATGAAGGCTGTGCTGATGGCTCACCTGACAGACCCGGAGGCAGAACTGTCTCCGGTGGTAATGTTTGTGCTGGCGATGCTTTAGCTAATATTGTTCCTGGCGCAAGAACTATCGACTATGATTACACACCTAATCGAGAGCTTGAAGAAACATCATTTTACGTGAGTATTGATTGGGAAGTAGCTGAGCATAGCGTTATGGTTAATGGCGCTATGTTTGATTATCAATCTATTAACCTGATGGATGCAGACCTTTCTGGTCTAGCCTCTTGGGTTGATGGAAACTACAGTACCAGTAAATCAAAACAAGTTGATGTTACCGTTTCATCGTTATTTGATGGACCTCTACAATATACTGTCGGGGCTTATTATTTTAATAGCCAAGATCCTGATAATCGTTCTGCTTACATTTTTGGTAGCTTAGTTGAATCTTGGTCCGGTTATGCTGGAGCAACACCAGAAACACCATCATGGGCATCTTGGAATAGTGAAGGCCGTGGTGGGACTAAATCCACAGCTTTATATGGGCAAGCAACTTACGCCTTAACTGATAAATTAAATATGACTGCGGGTATACGTTTCACTGAAGACGACCGTGAAGCTCAAAGTGCAGACCCACTAAGTTTTGATAATTCTGCTGCACGCTTAGGCCCAACATTACCTATTCGTACTTACGGAACTCGAGAAGTACAAAAGGGTGTTGATAAAAATACTGATTACCGTCTAGGTGCAGACTATCAAGTTGGCGAAAACCTTATGGTCTACGCAACGTATGCAACGGCCTATATCGCAGGCGCAACAGATGTCACAACACAAACTTTACTTGCTCCACAAACTAATAAAGCCTTTGAGATAGGTGCAAAATCAACCTTGCTAGATGGTGCTTTGCGTCTTAATGCAGCGGCTTACAGCGGTAAATTTGAGGGGTTAACGACCACTGCCTTTATTGAGCAAGGTGATACTGGTATTTCTGTAGCAACACAGGTCCCTGGTGGTTCAATCTTATCACGTGGGCTCGAAATTGAAGGTTTTTGGGATGTAACTGACGCATTAGTCGTCGACTTTGGTGTGTCGATTGATATGTCACAGTACGATGAATTTATAGTGGATGCAGGTAATCTTGTCTGGAATGACACTGCACCGATAGGCGCTGAAACCATTAGTGGTTCTTTTGTATACGTGGTGGATGGTGAAGATACGCCCTATACACCTGACGTGACCGTTGGTGTAGGCGTGTCTTACTTTATAGATTTGGGCGATATGGGTACCATAAAACCTCATGTCTTCGCCTATTATAATTCGGGTTATGTGAGTAACCGCGCACCTGTATTCTTTGCTGACCAAGACGCTTATACCAAACTAGATCTTTCGGTTAAATGGCAGTCTACTGATGGAGATTATTCGGTACAAGCCTATGTTAATAATGCATCTGATGAACTGATTAAAACCTATACTGAGATATTTAGTCGAGCGAGAGTGGCATATGACTACAATTCTCCGCGTAACTTCGGCGTAAGATTTGCGTATAACTTTTAAGGTTAGAGTTGTAAGATATTAATATGTATTGGCCTACACTGAGTAGGCCTTTTTATTGCTTCATCCCCGAAAAATCACAAGGACTGCTGTGGACCAATACATCGCTAATCAATTACAACAAGGTTTTCAGTTACTACAAAATAAGCGTTTGCTTGATGCTCAGCATGTTTTTGAAGATGTATTAAAAGTTGAACCTTTGAATGAGCATGGATTGAACCTGTTAGGCGTAGTATTTATTCAAATACAACAAGCTGAGCAAGCTGTACTTGTTTTAGAAAAAGCGCTTACTGTTAACGACAAAGATGCGCAAACCTATGACAATTTAGGGCTAGCATACAAAGAATTACATCAATTCAAAAAAGCGCAGAAAGCCTTTAATTCTTCTTTAATATTGAATCCACAGCAGCCCCACACATTAAATAATCTGGGTAATGTATTGGCAGCACAAGACCAGCACAAACAAGCCACTTTAGTATTTGATAAAGCCCTCAAACTCGACGCTAATTATCCAGAATGTTTATCTAACTTTGCACAGTCATTAAAAGAATTAGGTAACCTAGAGATTGCGTTAAGAGCGATAGTTCATGCTAATCACCTTGAACCAAATAATAGTTATTACTTAAATATAAAAGGTGAAATTCAGCTAGCAAAAATTGATTACGAGAATGCACAACAAACCTTTGAAAAAGCCATTGCTGTAGACAATTATATGCCCGCACACATCAATTTATCGACAACATTGAAACAACTCGGTAACTATAAGAAAGCAAAAGCATGTTTACAAGGAGTCATCAAACATGAGCCAAATAATAGTGAAGCTCACAATCATCTTGGAGTATTACAAGAACAGTTAGGTGAATTTGATTCAGCCGCCGTAAGTTTTAGAACGGCTCTTAAACATACTCCTAATCATGCGAGTTCATTCTATCAATTAGCTAAGCTTAAAAATCAAACGTTAGACTCTGAAGAAGTTGATAAAATCACCGAGTTACTGGCAGATAGTAAAACCCCCAGTATATTTAAGTCGTCCTTATTCTTTGCACTCGCAGTGCACTACGATAAGTCACAACAGCATGCGTTAGCTATCAAAAACTATGCTAGTGCACAGCAAATAAAGGCAGAAAAATTTCCTTACAACAATACACTCATGGAACAATATCGAGTCGCAGTGGAAGCTATTATGCCGGTGATGCCGACATCAATTGCAAAAGTGTGTATGGAGCATGTTCATCCTATATTTATTATTGGTATGCCGCGTTCAGGTACTAGTCTAGCTGAACAAATACTGGCATCTCATTCACAAATTTTTGGCGCAGGTGAACTCGGTTATATAAACGAGTTAGTTACAGCGGCAGAACAAACCAGCAACACACCTTATCCTTATTGTTTAACTAAACTCAGCTCATCACAACTGACTGAACTCGGGTATCAGTATAAGCTAAGAATGTTTCAAACCTTTGGCGGAAGTGCCTTTTTCACCGACAAAAATCCGCTTAATTTTAATTTTGTTGGATTTATAAAAGCTATTTTGCCGGATGCTAAATTTGTCTATTGCCTGCGTGATGCTACAGATAATTGCCTATCTATTTTTAAATTACCTTTTGATGACAGCCAAGGTTACGCTCATGACCTAAATGCTTTGGGGCATTACTATCGTGAACATGAACGTTTAATGAAATTTTGGACGAATTCATATAGCGAAGATATTATCACCATCAATTATGAAGCGGTAGTAAACAACCAACCCAAGGAAACCGCGCGTTTACTCAACTTCTTAGGTCTTGATTATGAGCAAGCAACAGAGCGTTTTTACCAAACACAACGCATAGTTATGACACCAAGCGCTGAACAAGTAAGACAACCCATCTATAAAACGAGTATCAACAGCTGGCAAAAATATGGCGATGCACTAAAACCTCTCCAGCAAGCCCTTAATAAATATAAATAAAACTACTTTTTAGGATTGTTAAACCAATTGATATCATGGTTGATCATTTGCTCAAGTCCCATTTGGTTGTAGTTTTCTGAGAACCACTGATGTTGGCTAATAGTTAACGAATGGGTATTACCTGGGTACTCAAAGTTAACTGCGTTACCGCCAGACTTCAATATTGTTTGGACAAGCGCTTGATTCCATTTAGAAAGAGAATAGTAGTCACGATCTGAATGATGCAATGCCAGTGGTTCCTGAAGGTATTGAGGATAATAAATTGCTGATGTTGCTGCATAAGCAGCTTTAATATGATTTGGATGTTGTACAACAGTTCGACCCATGTCGTTCGTTTCTAATGTATAAAAATCTGCAGTTAAATAGTCTTTCTGTAAAATATGGTACATCTCATCGTACTTCTTTTTAAACGCCTGTTTTACCGTCGATGACGACCACGTCTTATTTTGCCACGTCCAATCAGAGGAATGGGGTGTGCCTATCCAGTCTGCAGGAAAACCAAACTGAAAGTCAGGATTAACCTGCCCGTCGTATCCCGTTGCACTCGAGGTCCAACGCCCATCGCCTGCCAAAAAAGCCTGTGGCGACGTAGACATTGAGCTATATAATTCTCCCTGTTTTAAACGTGGTAAGAAACACCCAGAAAAAATTGAAGCAGCACTGATTTGTTGCTTGACCGTGGATGACTCACCAGCAATCGCTAAGACCAGTAATGCAGTATCGCCACCTTGTGAATGACCAGATAAAAAAACTTTTTTAGTATCTATATTAATTGGGCTTGGTCCCAGCTTTAAGGATGTTATAGATTGAATACTGTCGAGTGCATTGAGCATGTCGATAGCATAAAAAATGGGACTAATATAACTGGCGTTATCCCAGCGTTGCATGAACTCTATGCCTTGGGCCGGAACGTTATTAACAGTGCCATGGCCACGCCAACCTGGGGTCACAACTACATAACCTTGCTTTGCTAGTCTATCAATATATGTGGCTTGACTACCTTCTTGGTCAAGAAAAAAATTAAATGACGGTGCGCTTTTAATTCCTACCCAGCCATGACTATAAAGTAAAACAGGGTAACCTGTTACGGGCGCAGTTTTTTGCGGAATATCGATGCGTGCATAGTTGGTGAGTCCGTCGCTTTTATAGCTCATTATGAAAGACGAATAGCCATCACTGTTGTTGTCTACGGCCTCAGGTTTGACAAACTGACTTCCGTATTGCCTGTTGCGTAAATGTGAAATAGATAAAATAGACAAGCTGGGTATGTCTGGTGTTGTCCAATTCATAATTAGTGGATTATTAGGGCTTAATTTTTCAGTTGAACAAACGGTCAAAGGTATCTGTAGTATAAAAACACTCAACATTGTTTCTATACTACAGATACCTTTGACCGTAATTTTTTTCATAATTAATCGTCTTATTGTTGATTTTTCTTAGCTTGCGTAAATTTTGCTTGAAGTTGGTTAGCGCCTGCTAACATAAAGCTGTGATCTGACCCTAGTAAAAATAATGAAACTCGCTGTTTGAGCCAATGATCTAACTCGTCTAAGTTGGCAATAAACATACCCGTTGCAAGATTATGTTTATTTGCAACCTCAACAATTTTATTGACAGTTTCTAATACTTTAGGTGCATTAGGATCGGTTTGCCCTAACGCAACTGTCAAATCCATTCTACCAATAAACAAACAATCTACGCCCTTTACTTGGCAAATAGCATCAAGTTGATCAAGTGCGTCAATATCTTCAATTTGTGCAATGACTGCAGTATTGCTGGTATTATGTATAAGGTTCTGTTGCATGTTGATAGTGGTATAACCTGCCATTCGAGTAGAGCCAGCATATCCTCGGCCATTATGGCCGTAGTAACATTGCTTCACAATATTTTCTAATTGCTGAGCATTTTTTACATGAGGTACAACTATGCCATCAGCGCCTAAATCTAAAGTATTTAAAATAGTATCGTGATGATCATTTGGGATACGTACTAAAACGTGCTGTTGATTAGCTCTTGCTGCCAAAATGCAGCTATCTAAATCGCGCCTGTCAAAAGGAGCATGTTCTGCATCAAGGCATAACGTTGCAAAGCCAACTTTTGATAGCACTTCTGTGTTATGAAAGTGTGGCGTTTTAACAAATGTTCCTAGTAATGGTTGTTTGTTAGCGAGCGCTTGTTTAAATTTATGCATAGTGTTTGTTTACCCACTGTTTAATTAGGTTTGCAATGTCTGTAGGTGCCTGCAAGGGAGCAAAATGCCCACAATCTGGTAATAAATGTAATTCAGATTGAGGTGCTGCTTGGGCCATTATTTGCTGGTGCTCAGGGGGGCAAGCTTGGTCGTTGAGCGCACCTATTATTAACAAGGGTTGATTGAAATGTGTTAACACATCAAAGGAATCTGGACGTTCAGCCAGTACTTTTAACTGTGCTTCGAAAGTCTCAACACCAAGTTGCGTAGCCATTGTTGTGACTATTTCACCTTCATGGCAATGAGGATTAGAAAAGTAGACAGATAAGTATTCTTGTTGAATAAGTTTTTCAATGTTTTGGGTTTGTGCAAATTTGAGATGAGCATGCCTACCTGTTTTGCGCCCCGGCAAATCTGCATGACAATTACTATTCAGTAGTATCATGCCAGTAAGTTGTGTGACATTCATTCGGATCAGTTCAAATGCCACCATTCCACCCATGGAAAATCCAATTGGAATAAATGGCCGTGCACCTACAATATCCATGACTTCTGCAGCCATGTCTGCCAAGTTATCGTGTTTATCAAACGCAACAGTTTTTGTTTCAAGGGGCAAGTCTGCCAACATCGGTATAAACATTTCACTGGTACACAAAGTGCCAGGTATAAAAACCAATAATGGTTTATGTTTCATTTTTTGCCGGACCTACGGTACTCCCCTCAATTAAAGACCCAGACCATACGCGAAGTTGAGCTGGGTTTTCAGGTGATGCTATTTGTTCAAGTAAAATATCAACGGCAGCTTTCGTCATTTGTTCTACAGGTTGCTTAATAGTCGTGAGTTGATAACTATGCCAAAAAACAGCATTTACACCATCAAAGCCCACTACAGATAAATCTTCTGGAACTTTTAAACCAAATTGTTTTCTAGCCTCATCAATGACACCAATTGCCATGGTGTCATTGCTGCATATTACAGCGGTGGGAGCTGAGTTCGATGCCATCCACTGTGAAAAGGCATGACGCCCTGAGTCATAACTAAAATCGCCATATTGTATCGGCACATCGTTATTACCTTTACTAGCTAGCGCCTTAATAGCTAGTTCACAGCGTTCTTGGGCTACATCAGATTCTGCGGGGCCCGCTACAACCAAGTACTTGCTATGCTCATAGTCGTGCAAAATATTAACTAACTCATAAATGCCTTGTTCATGATTACAGCATACTGAACTTGCCGAATGACCAGAAACACGACGGTTATAGAGTACAACCGGGATTTGATGCTCTTTAAATTTATTAATGCTTTTGTTATCAAAATGGGCTGCAATTGCGATTACGCCATCCACTTGAAAGGTCCATATGTGCTCTAAAATATCGTCTAAGCCTGCAGCATCATCTAGGTTAAAAAGTAACACCCTCTCATTCTTTTCAGATAAACGTTTGTTTAACAAAGACAATACTTCAGGGTATATAAGGTTGACTCGGGAAGACAAAATAACCGCCACCATACCAGACCGCTTGGTGATCAGCATTCGCGCTATAGCGTTAGGTTTGTAGCCTAACTCATTCGCTGTTGCTAACACCTTTGACTTGGTCTTTTTAGAGACACTCCTACCATCAATATACACTCTAGATACAGCAGACTGAGAAACGCCCGCTGCCTTTGCTACATCGTAGGATGTGACGCGTTTTTTGCTATTCAATTTATTTTTTTCCGTATCGTCTCAAGCGAATGTCGGCTTGTTCTTTATGCCCGGCAAAGCCCTCAACCGCACAAAGACGGGAGCAGTAATTGCCAACCACGACAGAAGCTTCTTCTGTAATATGTTGAAAAGTACAGGTTTTTATGAACTTACCGACCCATAGGCCACCAGTATAACGTGCTGCCTTTTTAGTTGGAAGTGTATGATTAGTGCCGATACATTTATCACCATATGAAACATTGGTTTCGGGTCCTAGGAACAAGGCACCAAAGTTTTGCATATTGTCTTTATAAAAATCGGTATTGTGTGTCATAACTTGCACATGTTCGAAAGCTAAGTCATTGGCAACTTGTAGCATTTCTGCATGAGTGTCGCATACTATTACTTCACCAAAATCACGCCATGCTTGACCAGCCACTTCGCCTGTTGAGAGAACCTTTAATTGACGTTCGACCTCTGCCATTGTTTCGTTTGCTAGTTTTTCACTGTTAGTCAATAGAACTGCTGGTGACGTGGGGCCATGTTCTGCTTGGCCTAATAAATCGGCTGCGCAGAGTTCACCGTCAACGCTTTCATCAGCAATAACTAAGGTTTCCGTAGGTCCAGCAAATAAATCGATACCCACTCGACCAAATAATTGGCGTTTAGCCTCAGCCACAAAAGCATTACCCGGGCCAACAATCATGTCAACAGGCGCTATTGTCTCAGTCCCAATAGCCATTGCAGCAACAGCTTGCACACCTCCAAAACAATAAATTTCATCAGCGCCAGCCATATCCATTGCCACAACAATCGCTGGCGACGGTTTTCCACCAAACGGCGGTGCACAGGCAATAACACGCTTTACACCTGCTACTTTAGCCGTGACCACACTCATATGTGCAGAGGCTACAAGGGGATATTTGCCACCTGGTACATAACAACCTACTGATTCCATTGGAATATGTTTGTGACCTAATGTGACACCCGGTAATGTTTCGACTTCAACATCTTTCATTGAGTTTCTTTGGATCTGTGCGAAGTTTCTCACTTGCGCTTGAGCCCAGCGAATATCAGAAATCACTTGTTCGCTTAGTTCAGCGTAACAAGCTGTAATATCCTCTTTTGATAACCTAAATGACTCCGGAGTCCATTTATCGAAGTTTTCAGAGTATTTTCTTACTGCTTTATCGCCATTTTTTTCAATTTCACTAATGATATCTTCAACAATGTTCTGCACTTTTTTATTGGACTCAGACTTTTCCTGCTGAGTAGGCCCTTTCTTAAGATACTTGATCATAATGTCTCTCCAAAATTTATACTTGATTATGTCGTGTTACGAATAATTCTTGCCAATTCAAAAATCTTACTTAATAATGACTTCGAATGCAAAATAAAATTTGGGGCGCGTATGATTGGTTTTAGTACTGACTTATTCACTGGAAAAACATTGCTGATCACAGGTGCAGGCAAAGGCATTGGCCGAGCTTGTGCAAAACTTGCCGCACAGTCAGGTGCAAATGTTATTGCGGTGGCGAGGACAAAAGAAGATCTAGAGGATTTACAAAGAACCAATCCAGAAAACATTGAGATCTGGGTTGAAGATGTACTTTCAGATGCGTTTATATCCAGATTAAAACGGCTTAAGCGACTTGATGGTTTAATTAATAATGTAGGAACCAATCGGGTTGCAGAGCTACTAGAACAACCCTCAGAAGATTTAGAATTGATGATTGATATCAATATCAAAAGCTTATACCGCACTTCTAAGGCCGCAGTTTCGGTGATGCAACAATCTGGTGGTGCAATTGTGAACATGTCATCACAAATGGGATTTGTAGGTTCTCCGGGCAGAACATTGTACTGCATGACCAAGCATGCTGTGGAGGGATTAACTAAAGCGATGGGTGTGGAGCTGGCACCAAGCAATATTCGGGTTAATTCAGTTGCGCCAACCTTTGTGTCAACAGCACTAACAGCACCTATGCTAGAAGATCCAGATTTTAAGAAATTTGTGTTTGAGATGATCCCTATGAATAAGTTGGCAACCCCTGAAGATGTTGCTAACGCTTGTATTTTTTTGCTTAGCGATCTGGCAGCAATGATTACCGGCACCTGTATTAAGGTAGATGGCGGTTGGACCGCTCGTTAGTAAATAAATAAATAAAGATGAATCACTGGAGAATATGATGTCTCTTCAAACAAGAGCTGTTCGTTACGAAGAATTAAAACCCTGTATCAATGCATTCATTGATTCCCGAAGTCCGGGGTCTGATAAAAAAGAAAACTTTACTATTATCGGCCCTGGCGTAGCAGAAAATCCAAACCAACATGTGCACATCAAGATAGCTCACGGTTTCAATATTGGAGGTGCCCGCCAGCCTGCTAATTGCCTCAACTCACAACACAGTCATTTAACGGAAGAAGTGTTTGTTGTGCACCATGGCAAATGGGACTTTGTGACCGGTGTTGATGCAACTGATGGACGAGTATCTTTAAATAGCGGTGATATTATCTCACTTCCAATGGATATTTTTAGAGGTTTTGAGTGTATTCAAGGACTCCCCAGCGGTGCGCATAAAGGTTTAGGTTATTTGCATGCAGTGTTAGGTGGGGACGACCCGGGGCGTGTGTTATGGGCCCCTAAAGTGTTTGATATGGCGAAATACTATGGGCTGATCCTTTTAGACGATGGGTCTTTGATCGATACTATTGCGGGAGAAAGCATTCCGACTGGAAAAAAACCTATGTTGGTCACCAATGCCCAACAAATTGCAGAGCATAGGTTTGTAGATAGTGATGCATTAAACCAATACGTTATTCGAACCGCTGATTTTGACTGGCAAAGTAACACTGCACTATCTAAGTTTGAAGGAGTCTGTGAGGTGTCTCTTATTGGCGGAGATTCAACTGAAGAAGGCATTGTTGCATCCAAATTAGGCTGGAAACATGGCTTTGTGGTTCGAGCATTAAAACTCCAAGCAGGTGCCTTGATCCCCTCACATCAGCGAGTCGAGGAAGAAGTTATTTTTGTACACCAAGGTTCATTAAGCATACGAGTTGATGGAGAGACCATTCAGTTAGCTGAAGGTGATAATTTTACTACGCCGATTGGCAGTGAACGAAGCTTTAGTAATCTGTCTGATTCAGAGTCGGTTTGTTATATAACTCGTAGAGGTGATAATCCAATTTCACCTGTATTTAGTTCTTAAGTATTTTATAAAAGCCATTGGCTATATTAGGCTTTACATTTTTCTAAGCTTCTATATTTCTAAATCAAGTTTACATACAAAAGCTTGGATGGCTATTTTTAGTTAAAGCGGTATTGACGCTACCGGGTAGAGAAACCGAATTGAGATTTTATGATCAGTGTTTTTGATATGTTTAAAGTGGGTATTGGTCCTTCTAGTTCACACACAGTTGGACCAATGCGTGCAGCATATTTGTTTGCAGAGCAAATACAAACTCAAGGAAAGCTTGATCAGGTTTCTTATATAACAACTGAACTGTTTGGGTCGTTAGGCCAGACTGGTAAGGGCCATGGTACTGGAAAAGCGATTATTTTAGGTTTGTTAGGATACAGTCCAGAAAATGTACCGGTCCATCAAATTGATAATCTGTTAGCAAACGTTGCAACCAGCCAAACTTTAATGTTGTTAAACACCCAGAAAATTACTTTTTCAAATAATGGTGCGATTATCTTTCATCGTAGAAAGGTATTACCTAAACACGCCAATGGAATGACTATGTCTGCATTTGCTGAAAATAAATTACTTTTTCAATGCACATATTACTCAGTTGGCGGTGGCTTTATTGTAGAAGATAAAGATTTTGATACCCAAAAAAATGAAACAACGGCTGGATCGCAAATTGTAGTGCCATACCCATTTTCCAATGCACATGAATTAATGAATGTGTGTCACAACAATGGCTTGCGGATCAGTAGCCTGATGTTGAAAAACGAAACGGTCTTGAGACCAGAAAGCGATGTCCGCGCAAATCTTCTCAATATTTGGAACACGATGCAGGAATGTATAGAAAATGGCAAAAGGACAGAAGGAGTGTTACCCGGCGGGCTAAAAGTATATAGACGTGCGTCTGCGTTATTCTCGAGACTTGAAAATGAAAAAAGTAGTGACCCTATGATCTGTTTAGACTGGGTCAACATGTTTGCTCTGGCCGTAAACGAAGAAAATGCAGCGGGTGGCAGAGTCGTGACGGCACCCACTAACGGTGCTGCGGGCATTATTCCGGCAGTTATGAGCTACTATCACAAGTTTGTTCTTCCCATGTCTGATGACACTGCGTGTCGTTTTTTATTAACTGCAGCAGCCATAGGTATTCTCTATAAAAAAAATGCTTCCATTTCAGGTGCAGAAGTGGGCTGTCAAGGTGAGATAGGGGTAGCATGTTCGATGGCTGCAGCTGCATTAACAGAGATTTTAGGAGGTTCAGTTGCCTGTGTTGAAAACGCTGCCGAGATAGGCATGGAACATAATTTAGGCTTGACTTGTGATCCAGTAGGCGGTTTGGTGCAAGTTCCCTGCATCGAAAGAAATGCAATGGGGGCAATAAAAGCAATTAATGCATCAAGATTGGCGCTGCGTGGAACAGGCAATCATAAAGTATCACTCGATAAAGTGATTAAAACCATGTGGGAGACGGGTAACGATATGAAAGCCAAATACAAAGAAACCTCTCGTGGTGGTTTGGCAGTCAATATTATTGAATGTTAAAAGTGTCGTTAAATCCATATTTGTAACCAATTAGGTCCGTCTTGATTACTGATGAAGTCTGGCTTTCCATCAAGGTAAATATCCACAAAAGCAGCACTCAGAGAAATGGATGCTGCTGCAATACTCGCTTGCTTGGTTAGTTCGACAAATCGGTGTTCCCTAGTTTACCTAAATAGCCGAACATTACGGCCGAGGCTGACATAAAAATTTAATAGGCCATCAGGATCATAATCACCGACTGCTATGCCACCTGACATATGAGAAGCTGCGCTGTCTGTTTTGTTTGAAAAAGGGGTATAACATAAACCTGCATTTCGGCTTACGTCACTAAATGCAGTGTCTGATGTTCTATTAATATTGTCACAGTTAATGAGTTCAACGGTCACCACAGTGTCCGATACCGATACGGCAAGGAGTGTTGGTAGAGATTGAGTTGACTCGTCACCGCAACCAAATGACGTAAATTGTTACAATCAAAGTGAGTGCAAGTGGTCAATTATTTATTAACAAAAAATCTCGTCATGTATTAATTAATGACTGCCTAAATAGGGTAACTAGTAATTAATTATTTTTCATAGAACCCGTTACACTTTTCTGGCTAACTCACTCGAACCTAATTAAATTCATTATTATGTTGTCAAATTACATTTTATTATTAAGAAATTAAGCCCAAGCTATTGAATTTAATGGGTTATTAAAAAGTTTCTAAGTTTCTAAGGCATTAACATATACCTAAATCAATAAACGATTAATTTGGGTATATGTAGTTTAAGCCAAATTTTAGGCGTTAATTCTTATTACTCGTTCATTCCATACTTAATTGTTAAACACCTTATAGATTGTTGTCTTTTGAAGAAAACTTATATGGACTGAACAATAAGCACAAAAAGACTTATATTTATTTTCACCTAACATTTTCAAGTTGACTTTCTCTACGCAGACAATGCAAAATTTATTGTATAGGTGTTTGTAACCTAGTATTTATTCTCCTGAGTTCACATGAATTTGTCGATTATTTATGGCAAGTAAGTGTTGAGCTTCGAACACTTATTTAAAAATTAAAATGGACCAGATATGAAATCAGTACTGATATTTACTTTGTCGTTAATAACCTTAGGCTGCAGCAATTTTTTTGTGAAAGCTCCTGTACTTTTGACTAAGGTTGAGGATGAAATCAAGGTTATTTGTGAATGGGGCAGTCAAAAATTTGATTTGTGTCAGTATCAGACTCAACAAGAAATGATCAAAGCCCTGATGCAGGAGATGACTCTGGACGAAAAAATTGGACAAATGACTCAGTCAGTTTGGCATAACAATGTATCCCCTGAAATCATTCGTGACAAAACGATTGGCTCTATCATTCATACCCAAGGCCCGACCCCCGGTCCAGACGCTATGGACTGGATCAATAAATTCAATGAGTTTCAAAGTCGTGCATTAGAAACCCGTTTAGGTATTCCATTATTGATTGCTGTTGATGCGGTGCATGGTCAAAATACTTTTGAAGGTGCGGTTATTTTTCCTCATAACATCGGTATGGCCGCAACTAGAAATATGTCGTTAATTAAACAAGCCGCACAAATCACTGCGTTAGAAGTAGCAGGGACTGGATTCAACTGGACTTTTTCACCTTGTATTGCCATGCCACAGCATGAGCACTGGGGCAGAGTGTATGAAGGCTATACCGAGGACAGAGATTTAACCACAGCAGCAGTGATTGCCTCTATAGCAGGCCATCAGGGTACAAGTTTGGCGCATCGTCACACTATAGCCGCTACTGCGAAACACTTTTTAGGTGACGGTGCTACGGATGGCGGTATAGAAGGGGGCAATGCCACTATGACGGACCAGGTGATGCGGGAAACTTATCTGCCTCCTTATGCTGCAGCAGTTGATAAGGGCATTGCGTCAATTATGGTTGGGTTTAACTCCTACAATGGAATTAATTTACATCAACATACTCACTTGGTCACCGACATATTAAAAGGTGAGCTTGGATTTAAAGGCGTTGTGGTAAGCGACTGGAATGGCGGGATCCGCTTTGGTGAGCCTCATACGGTAATTAACGCGGGTGTGGATATAGCAATGCAACCGGGCAATCACGATGAGTTTATGTCAAAACTGAAAGCCTCAGTACTCGATAAAACAGTACCCATGAGCCGTATCGATGATGCGGTAAATAGAATTTTAGCCATGAAATTTAAACTTGGTTTATTTTCAGATCCGTTTGGAAAAGAAGAGTTCGCTACCTCAATTGGCTCAGACAAGCATAGAGCGATCGCTCGCCAAGCGGTAAGAGAATCATTGGTGCTATTAAAAAATGAAAATGCTGCCTTGCCACTGTTGCCTACTGAGTCAATTGCGGTGGTGGGTGAACATGGTAATAACAGTGGATTACAAAGCGGCGGCTGGTCAATTCAATGGCAGGGACAGGCGGAAAGCTATCGTGGTGCTACCACCATCTTTGATGGCATGAATGCGATAGGTTCGAACGTGGAATATGCAGAACAAGGTTGTTACCCAGGAATGGCTGCCGATAAAGCGGTGGTGGTGGTTGGCGAAAATCCGTATGCAGAAGGGTTTGGTGATACTGAGAATTTACGGTTAACCAAAGCGCACAAAAATCTAATTAGTGGATGTAAAAATCTTAATAAACAAGTCATAGTGATGTTGATTTCGGGCCGCGTATTGCTAATTAAAGATGAGCTTGCAGATAGTGACGCTTTTGTAGCGGCTTGGTTGCCAGGATCTGAAGGTGCTGGTGTAGCAGATTTCTTGTTTGCTACTGACGGATTTAAACCAGTCGGTCAGTCACCTTATGCATGGCCAGTGAATTATGCAGATATTCCCCTTGCACAAGATGCTGAGCATGCATTATTTACATTCGGATATGGTTTACAGGATTATTGAGTTACTTCATTTTTTTTAAACACAAATTTAAAGAAGCTGCTTTGTGGCAGCTTTTTTGAATCGTCCGATGTTGCTTAAACACTCGTATTGGAAATATCAATGTTACACGTTTTGATAAACCTCATATTTACTATCTATTTTCTAAAGAAATATTAAGAACCGCTGGGTGATATTACCAAGATACCTTTTTATTTTGTAGGGATACCTCAGTGACTGACTCCATCGATTAAGTTCTAAGCGCACCGTTTATGCTTGCACTCGTCTGCGGCGGATGACGCCCAAAGCCATTAATCCCAGCGCAAGGATGGCCAGAGCACCTGGCTCAGTTACCAGGCGCAACTCTGAGATACGAAATCCATTCCCTGCACTGTCGCCTGTTAGTCCTAAAACTCTAAATGAGTCCAGTGCTACATAACCAGATATCCAGGTATCATTATTACCTGTGGTATCAAAAACATCTTCTACGCTGGCTACATTGATTGTGATGCCTGCCGTATCATGGTTACCAAAACCAGAGAAGTCTATTTCAAATATGCCATAAAAGGTCGTATCCAATTCGAAAGTCAACCATTCACCAATCTCAAGATTGGGACTATCGATATGCCTAACTCCTAAACCATTAGTCCAGCGGGCAACATCAGCATCAGTGCCGTCACTATTAAAGGCCTTAGTCGTTAAGGTGTAATCACTTAAGGAATATTCAACTTCATGGGAATTAGCTTTCTTTTCTTCGAAATTAAAAATCAAATTAGCGGAAGCGTTCATCGACACCAGCATCGATAAGCTGAGCACCAGTGTTTTAAGGCTATTATAATTCTTCATTTTTTACTCCATTTTTTGTTTTACGTAAGTGCATTAATTGTATGTATTCAACACTGCTATTAAGTCTAAGCACTTTTCAGGCCACAAAAAAATAATGTTTATTATCAGTACCTTAATTTTATATAAAAAAGCGTAAATTAGGAGGTGTAAAATAATTAGACACTTTTCCCCTTACTATGTTGTTGCAAATAAGGGCGGGTTCTCATTTTTTGTGAAAAAAAGCGGTCAAGTCATTTGTTCATTAAAACTACCTAAAAAATAGTAACGTTTCTTAATTTTTATAAACGTACATAGGATAAGTGGCTCAAGTTAGCACCCAATTCGCTGGTTCTGCGTCTGTCTAATTTGCCATGGCGTGGGGGTGCAGCGATGGGACAGGATGGCATGATGTTGGTAGTCTGTTGATCGCTCAAAATAGTCTTTCAATCTTACCCGCCTGTCAGTTTATTAGGTATGTCTGAGTTGCAAACATTAATTTTTCGAATTTTTATAGAGTTTTAGCTTTGGTTTTCCTCGTTACAAACATAAAGTAATTTGGAAAAAATTTAAGTACACAAAATTGCGGATTTTAAGGAGTTTCAGTTTCAAACATTAATATGCTCGCACAAGTGATGAATGCCAAACGCATTATGAGTGAGAAATTCCGCAGTAAATCGATAAACCAGCATGGTTGTGATGCTTGGCGGAAGCTTAAAAGGTATAGACAATCCCAACATTGACGATATTTTATCTAGTGTCTCTGTTTCTTTTGATTCTATTTTATTCATTTCTAACCTTCGTTTATTGGTTATGACTCCATTGTCAGTATCAAAACTTGGTAGATAAAACTTTTGCCACAGCAAAACACGGTAACTAAAAATGGTTTAATCCTATGT
>NZ_CAJXPA010000091.1 GCF_913058035.1 uncultured Paraglaciecola sp.
AAGGTATACGCCTCAATTGTAGGAGTAACGTCAGTATTTTTTTTCCTTGTATTAACCGTATCGGTTTATTAATAAGAAAATTTTGGGGGGGTGTAGTCAATTTTAACCATCTCTTTCCGGCAACCTGTCGGATTTTTAGATGTTAAAAAGCTGATGTCGCTTATGTCATCTTCTAGGCAGTTTTTGTTGTTAACCAATACTGTTCGTGGCTGTGACCACGCAGAACACCGGCCTACTAGAAGCAAGCCACGCTGTGCGCTGCTTTTTCTAATGGTGCTTGGTTTTTCTGGTCATTTGAAACTGAAAATAGTTGTATAAGTCATCTAAGTCAGAGTCAGATAGATCATTATGATCCGGCATATTGGTATAACGGTACTTGGATGAGTGCTTAATTATCTCTTTGATCATATGCTTGGAGCGATACGCTACGATGCTTTGAGGAGCGTTTAGATCAGGTCCAACTTTGCCTCCCATACGATCCATAGAGTGGCAATGTAAACAACGTTTTCGAAATGTTGAGAAACCTCGATAAGTCGAAGAATTTATTTTAACGCCTGTTGGAAACACTGCTGGGTATTGATCTTCAAAACGTAAAAGATTGATCTGAATAACTTGCCAAGGCCAAGGGAAGGCGTTATCCGTTGTTTGAAATTTTCCTGTCCATACAAGAAAAAACGGACCAGGATCTACCTTCTTTTTCCCAACCAGCTCCCAGCCATCGTTAACGTCTACATCCCTAAAGGCTAAAAACCCTCCCTCTTCATTGAGCTTGACGGATTGACTAAGCGCTTCATAACCATCAAGAGCTGTAAAGGCGATATCTGAATACTTTCCAGAGGTCCATTGTGATCGGTACACAAAATTAAGAATATCCTTAATGGAAAATGCCTCGTATTTCTTTTCTTTTCCTACTATAGAATTGAATACATTAATTTCATGAGACTTTATTTTGTCTTTCAGTTCTGCCAATGAAATCTTATTAACCAAGCTGCCACTCGCACGAAACTCCAATACTGAATCCGCTCCCAAGGCCGGCTTAATAAAAAACAATGGAAATAGGACAACGACTGCTCTAAAAAATATTAATGGAATATTCATCTATATTAACCTATCAAAAAAAGGGGGGTGGATGCCATGTCACGCAACACAGAGGATGCTCTATAAGGTCAATAGTTACCATTGAAATCGATGGGAGTAGGGAAGTTGATTTGTAATCAGATAATCTGAGACAAAGTGTGATTTTTGCCTCAAAACACACAACATGACGCTAAGATAAAAATTCAATATAGTATTTTATACAAAGGAGTATTTTATACCTAAGGTGACAGAGCTTGAAGTTGGCACAAAACATAAGCTCTGTACCCTTTGTCCTCGATGAGTCTGAGTATTTAAGGGCACTCAAAGAGATATATTCTCCCTTGTTGACTGCATCAAATTATTGTTGAATGACTCAGAGCGTCAAGGTGAACTTCAAAATATAATTTGGTAGTCTACATTGTACTCGGCAAGTGCGCCAAAACCAACACAGCTTGGATGCTGGGCAAAGAATGAATAAGTAGCATATTTATATATCGTCAGCCGCTGACTAAAGGGCCAGTAATAGTCACTTACACAGGGATAAAATAGCCATCAAAGCACAAGAAAATCCTAACAAGACTCCAGCCCGCGAAATGCGTTTGAAAGGGTGTGCGGTAAAACCCAAAGACGCGGCAACTCTTATTATTGTTCGACGAGATAGCGAGAAACCCAAAATCCTTATGGGTAAGCGCGCTGCCGGCCACACATTTATGCCGAATAAGTTTGTATTTCCCGGTGGTAAGGTGGATGCAGGCGATAGTCGTATTCGGCCCCCTAACGATCTGCATCCAAGCGTTTTGAAACGTTTGATGAAGGGATGTTCTGAATCGCGTGCCAGGTCTCTTGCACTGGCGGCAATTCGTGAAACGTTTGAAGAAACCGGACTGATCCTTGGCGAAGCGGATTCTGTGACAATTACCAGCCGCTCGCCGCAGTGGAATGCGTTTCTGCAGCACGGTATTAATCCACGTCTAGACACACTCAATGTCATCGCCAGAGCCATTACGCCGCCGTATCGAAACCGTCGGTTTGATACACGATTTTTTATGGTTGAAGCCGATCTTATTCACGGAGATGTTTACGCTGCATCGGAAGGGTCTGGCGAATTATTAGCCCTGCATTGGGTCTCACTCGAAGATGCGGAGCAACTCGCTCTGCCAACTATCACGAGGCTGATACTCAAAGAAGTTCAACAACGCCTAGTTGATGGACATTCGCCAGATGTTGAGGGACCTTTTATTTACTTTCGTAATGGGAAACCCATCATAGACAAAATATAGTGCTGCTAAATCACTCGCCTCAACATGCTTTGATTACATAGCGCAGCCTTTTTACTTAGGCATGGGTCAGTGACCTTTGTTGAACCCATTGATGACTTTATAGCACCCTTGCTTGAGATGTTAATCAACAACACCTTGATAATGCATTATTCTAAATCCTTTACTTAAACAAGTCTTGTGAGAAATACTTTGTACCATAAATATACCTATTAGTTTTTTTACCGGAACAATCCAGAACTTGTTGCCTGCAGCGCCACCCCATGGGAATTCGCCAACCGAGCCTATTTCACCCATGGTACCCTCATCTAAAGCCACACCAAAGCTAACCAAAACCAATACCTATACCCGGGTTATCGGCGCACATGGGCATCGCACCCAGATGATCGAGTGTCATTGACTCAACCGTTTTAGGAGACAATATTCTCACTCCATTTAGTTCTGCGCCATTAAGCATCATTTGGTTAAATTTTAAATAATCCATTGCCGAAGAAACCAGGCCACCGCTACCACTTTCAAAAGTGGTAGGCTTAAGTCTTCATGCAGGTGTCATAAGCAATACACAGGATAGGTGTCAACTCGAAAGGTTGCGCCGTTATTTATTTTGAAGAGAGTCCTGCTCTGGGGTATCAGAAAAAAGGTTAGCAATAACGACTTACCCCAAGGTGTGCACCCCACTCAAAACACCTTCGCGTAACGCCACCCGATGACAGGCGCAGTCATATAGTCTTTTAGCCGCGGGGTTTTATTGCCCGTTTAGCGGTGTCTCAGCTAAGTCTATTTGAATAAAATTAGTTCATCATCATAAACAAAAGCCATGTTCAAAACTGGTTTGCACAACAGCGGGAGACGCTTGTTTCGAATTCTGAATGACGTGGGAACAGTTGAGTAATAGACGACAGTTCGCCTACTTTTGCTGTCTCAAGGATATAAAAGAGAGGTAAATATGGAAAACATGAGGGATCAAGTATCGTCATGTTATGAAAAATGACGTTTTGTTTTACCCACACTATACAGCAGACATAAGTTCAACAAATCGAGCATAGGGCACTGAATTATTTTATCGAAGACTTATTAAGTGTTTGTGCTGAAGATGACAAAACACTAGCAAGTATCGCCTCTTAGCCGATCGCATGACTGAAATAGTCTAATGTTAACGCGTGGTTTTACAAATAGCTGTAACAACTAAATCTGGTCTTCAGACGTCTCGTTATTGATAAACATTGTCGCCGCGCAAAAGAGCCTCTGCTGTGATGACCATTGAGCTACTTTTTATCTCTGGAAGTTGAATTCGCTAGGCAAAAATTTGCGGAACGATTCCACTTGCAGTTAAAGTGCTTGTGATAACTTCAAACTCTGACATATGACATTTTTGTCACCACAAGTGTAACTGCAGGTTTGGCTGGTCGAACTTATTTGGCGAGTGTGACTCTTTGATTGCTGCCTTACTGAGTTCACTGGCATAGTCTTTTAAGATAAAAAGCTAGCAGTCCTTGGCTATCAACATCAATACATACTTGTTGTCTGGGCTTATCTTGCCAACCGTCCACCGAGAAGCTTTTTTCTAAGGTTTGACATAAGGTCATATCAATCGCAGTTACTGCACAACCCACTATTGTTGGAACTTATTGGATCTTATTGGATCTTGTTGTATTTTGAACAATCAGGGGGCTAATACATAAGCCACTGCCGACACATTATGTACATAAAACTCATCTAAGCCAACTACTGTTATGGGCTAACTTTACCAATATGGCAGTTATGACCAAAGGCACCGCCCATCACCACCACTTCTTTAACTAGAGCAATAATATCAGGCACTTTTTTAGCGTTGAGTTTTAAAGTTTTGCGTAGACATCATCCACCCTGTTCATTCTTTAAATTAATTACGAATCGGTTACATTTCTATTAGATTCTTAACTTGGGTAAAAATTTAACAGGAATGAGAATGATTGTTGAGTTTCTTCTCCGTGGTTTACGTATAATGAAAAACTGCAAACAAAAAAATTAAACTAATGACTGAAGATAAAATTAAAACCGCAGAGCAGCAAGCATGGATTTTGATCTTTACTTGCTGGCTAATCGCTATGGCAGCCTTGTTTGGTAGTTTATTTATGAGTGAAGTAATGGGTTTAAAACCCTGTTTACTTTGCTGGTGGCAACGGGTCTTTATTTATCCACTAGTGGTGCTGTTTGTGGTGGGCTTGTTCCCCAAGGGTAATACGGAAGGCAATAAGGTCGATCCCTCCATAGTGCGCTACACCTTGCCTCTGGCTATTATTGGTTTGGGATTTGCTATTTACCACACTCTGGTTTACTACGGTATTATCCCCGAAGCGCTGCAGCCCTGTAGTGAGGATTTGTCCTGTGCCCAGGTTAACCTGCAAATCTTGGGTTTTATCAACATTCCTATGCTGTCCATTTTTGCTTACAGTGCCATTATTGGGCTCTTACTAATTTACCGAAAAAGGTCTTTTCAATGAAAAAAAATATCATCGTTGCCGCTAGTGGCATTTTCTTTGTCGGGCTTTTTGTCCTAGCCACAACCCTTTACAATAAACAGCAAGATGGAGAACTAAACAGGGCTTCTATGGATAATATTGATAATGTGCAGCGTGAGCACTCAGCCATAATGGGGCCCTTGGACGCTAAGGTAACCATTGTTGAATTCTTTGATCCCGCATGTGGCACCTGTAGTGCGTTCTACCCCTTTGTAAAAAAATTGATGGATGATAATCCCGGTAAAGTCAATTTGGTGCTGCGCTACTTGCCCTTGCACCAAAACTCGGATGTGATTGTTAGCATCTTGGAAGCGAGCCGTTTGCAAGATCGTTTTGCAGAAACCCTCAGTAGGGCATATCAGAGCAGAGACCGATGGATAGAGCACCATGTGGCTAAACCTCAAAAATTCTGGCAACAACTTGCTGGCTTGGATCTGGATATGAAAAAGTTGAATGAGGATCTTCAGAGCACGGAAATTGCAAGACGAATAAAGCTGGATATGCAGGATGCTCAAGCTCTCAACGTCAACAAAACCCCAGGCTTTTTTGTTAATGGTAAGCGCTTAACACAATTTGGCTATCAACAACTTCAAGACCTAGTCGAGTCTGAGATTGCCGCTAGTTATTAAGGTATTTAATACCTAACAACAGAACAATGAGCGTCTCTTTAATAGAGACGGCTTTAAGCCGCTACACTACCAATTGTTACATTGACCTTTTACGCAGGGAATAATAGTGGTTTGAATAACCATAATCCTTGCCAAAATCCTTTACTGTTTAATATTCTTACATTAATTTCATTAACCAATTCCTGAAGTCTTGTCAGAAAATATCTAACAGCAGTTAACCGGTATTTATCAATCTGCGATGTGAGATACGCTGATTTGTCGAGTCGTTAGCGGCCGTTATTGGCACATACTTCCCAGTCAAGATCTAGTGAGTGTCCCTGCGATGTGATTTGTTTTTGCGAACGGCAAAAAAGATCGAATTGCAGACAGCCAACACTTTCAAATTGCAGCGTACTATCAGGTTTTTTTATACAATTTAAACACATGGAGATTGCGTCTAAAATCTGTGCTAGGTCTCTAATTGAATTCGCTGGTGTCATTTTCAAGCCGTTAGTTAATGGCAAATATTGCATGATAGTTGATATGAGCAATATCAATTTTTAATCTCTCAGAAGATCCCGAAGATTGGCGAGAACACTATTATTTGAATTGACTGCACACACTTTAATCCCAACCCTTTAAATTCATAGCGCATCAATATCTTTAACCTTTTTGAATAGTTTTAATGATTGAATGACTTGCCCCCTTTGTTTTTCAGTCTGCAATTGTCTAAAACTCTTGCTTTAACTCTTGCCTTAGTACGTATGAGTACGGCAAAGCGCTGTTTAAGATAAAGCGTGTTACGGCTGGCGTTTTCGATAATGGCATCACCAAATACTGTAGTAATACCTAGCAGATCTATTTTGTCAGTGGCCTGAGCAAACAATATTGCCATGGCATGATCTATACCTAGGTCGGTATCAAAAAACACTTTCTTTTTCATGTATTTATTACTTTGATGGATTTCGCGCGTTTTTCCATAAGTAAACAAATTACTACTAACATCGCCACCAGCACAAAACCAATGACAGTCATTAACATAGCACTGCTGACGCCAAAGATTGACACAACTAAGGCTGAAAGCGCTGGCGCTGCAGTACTGCCTATCGTTGCAGCACTCAGTAAAAAAGTCACTAAGATTGGTGGTGCACTATGAACTTGTTGCGAGCCTACTGAGATAGCAAGTTTAAAGATGCAAGACGTCATAAAACCTAAGGCCAAGGTGATTGTTAAGAACCAATCAGGATCTTGGGTGGTATACAGCAAGATGGACAATATAATGGCAATCAACATTACACTGAGCAGCAAGGGACGAGTCGGTACTTTTATTACCAGCAAAGTGACAGTGAGCAGACCAAAAATGGATGGGCCCCAATAATTACCAATAGCACTGGCGGCTTGAGTTGCATCTACACCCAGAACCTGTTGCAGGTAATTAGGTGCCCAGGTTAAAAATGTAGTTTGGGTGATGAGATAACAACACAAAGCCAAGGCGATAATAAAAACACGTGGCGTCCAGATGTTAGTTGGTTTTGCAGTAGCAACCAGACCCGTCTCTGCTACTTCACTATTTTCTGGAAAAGACAGAAAAAAACAGGCTACCAATATCAATATGGCTAAAACACCGACTGTCGCATAACTCACCATCCATAGTTGATTGGCGGCTAATAACACGATCGCCAGCGAAGGAAATATATACCCCCCTAAACTGAAGGAGCAATCGGTGGCCAAAAATGCCGAAGCGCGTTTTTGCTCATTATATAATTTTGCAATTAATACGGCACCACCAGCCAGTCCTACACCACAGCACAAACCCAACATAAACAAATAAACCGACACCACCCACTGCAAGCGAATGTCTAAGCTGACGAGCAAGATCAATAGCACTAAAAATGTTAGATAGTTACACTGCAAAATACGCTGAATGGGAAAGCGGCTATATACCAGCATTGCCACAAAAGTGCCTGCAAAAGTACCACCCGTTAATAAGGAAAACATGGATGCTGATGCTGTAATGCTTATTCCAAGATAGTCACTCATAGGTGAAATCAGCACGCCAATCTGTGTCATGAGGCCAGCCATCACCATATAGGTCATAAATGCGAGCAGTGTTAAAGCAACCTTATTCATACCCATGTTATTACCTATTGTTATTATTGTTATGTTTAGGGCTGGTGGAGCGAATTTTTACCGCCACCAGTGCGGTTTAACCACTGCTCGCGTCTAACAAACAATGCTGGCGCTGCATGATTAACATAGTCGATTAATTGCTGCACATCATGATTGAGTAGACGGCCGTTTTCTACTAATACTTTTCCAGCCACCATCGTCATATCGTCATATCGACATCTTGCCCTTGCACAGCATGCACTAAATTATGATGAATGTTCATCAGTGGCCCCTCGTCAATAAGAGGCGTCATACGCGGTGTATTAGTGCGGATCGTAATCATATCGGCTGATTTACCTACCTCAATCGAACCCGGGCAGTTGCAGCGCCGCACCTAAGATTAAAGGTACAATTATGCAGGCTGAGTACATCCCTAGAACAATTAACTGCTTTTTGTGCCGTGGCGAGTGAGAAGTCATTTTCAGCTGCAGCCCGTAAGTTGGGTAAGTCACAATCTGCATTGAGTATTGCAGTGGCAAATTTGGAGATTGATTTTGGGGTGAGCTTGTTTGATCGTAGCGGGCGTTATCCCATTTTAACTGCACATGGGCAGTCTTTACTTAGGGATGCAGAAGCTATATTACATCAGTGTTCGTCGATGGAAAATCGTGCCAATAGTTTGGCTGCAGAGCTAGAAAGCCAAGTGACTATTGCCATTGACGAAACGATTCCTTTTCAAATATTGAATCATAACCTTGCTGGTTTCGCAGAATATTTACCCCCTGTGGATTTAAATATATTGCACCCGTCTTCTCAGTATATTCAGCAGTTGATCGAACAAGGCGACGCATCTTTAGGAATTATGTGTGCAGGTGCCAACTATCCCAAAAACATTCATTTTAAAAGGCTTGGTAATATAGCTTTTGCTAATGTAGTGCACCGAGAACATCCTTTAGCCAATTTACCTCAAGTTAATTTCGAGCATTTAAATCAGCATAGACAGCTCGTTTATTTGCCCTTACTGGATAAATTACCCACTAGTGAATACCTGAGCGGCATCAACCAATGGCGAATGGCCAGTTATCTGACATTGATGAATACCCTGTGTGCAGGAATGGGATGGGCTACCGTACCAAAGCAACTGGTTTTGGACTTGCAGTTGCAAGAGCAGTTATGCGAATTACAATTAACGTCATATCCTCACACTGAATGGGAGGTGGGTGTGGATCTAATTTGGTCTTCTAGTGAGCGATTGGGTAAGGCAGGAAGCTGGCTTAGAGATGCTTTTGGTTTGACACCAATTTAAGGTTGTTTTGAGAAATTCCGTTTACGTAACCAATATTATTTTTTAAAAAATTGATTGATATGTAAGTACTAAAATTTAATGGCACGAAGACTTATACCTGTTGCAAACGTTGTGCTATTTCAGGTGAAATAAGATGGATCACCTCTATTTTTAAAGTTTCACTGAGCTCCGACTGGCGGTATTGATCATTATCTGCATCAATCAAGGTATTTTTATTTTTACGCTTGAATAAGTGTAGACAGTCCTTTTTTATCAAAAAACTCTAGTGAATTAAGACCATGCAGTGTGGCTAATCTCTCTGCAAATTGTGCACTTGTCTTTTCCAATACAGAACGACTCACTCGTTTTTGCTTCGACAATAACGTTAACACTACCGCATAGGGATGAAAGGTTTCTTGAATGCTACGATTAAGCAACCATGCTGAATAGAACTCTTGGCTGTCGGCTGCGGGTGTCTGAATTTCGGATTCATTCGTCTCAATCAAACCCATTGCTAGCATATTGGTGAGTAGTGATTCAGTATAAAATGCCGCTTGTTCTGTACTCATATATATAAATAATTTGCGTTTGAGTAGGGGGGGAAAAGAGGAGAGCTCAGCTATCAATAGCAATATTTGTTGCTTAGATAAACTTTTCTTGGCAAGCACGATAACGGCAACAAGGCTTGGCAGGGCAAATAAGTGCAGAATATTATTATGATAATAAGTATGGCAATAGCAGTTTGGCTTTGAAGTGATATGGTTTTTACCAAAATCATCTTGAGATACAATAATTTTATTCAATTTGAGGGTGTTTTCTAAGCACTTTTTCCTGTTATTTTGGGGAGGGTGACCAGCTGGCTATAAAGAGCATCACGTAACAATTTTAAAAAGTGGTCAATGACTTGTTCTAGTTCACACTCAGCCATAACGTGCTTTTTAGCCGATAATAAACAGATGGCACAGATCGACATACCACTAACGGCTGCCGTTTGATTTATTTTGCCCATTATATCTGCAGCAAGTTGATTGATTGCTGGGGTAAACCATTTAGGTTTTTTGCTACCATTTATTCCTTGATCCTCTTGCCAATTTGGCATCTGTAAATCAAGGTTGTTAGTTAAATTTATGGGCTCTCCAAAATTCAGAAAACTGTAATCGTAATTTTTGAGTTTTTTAATGGCTGAAAATATTTGAAAGAAAGATTCTTTTTTCTTGCCTGTGCCGTTTAATTGCCGTCAATGTGGTCGTTCTATGCTTGTCGTCGCTGCACTCCTCACAGAAATCCTGCTCATAGTTTCCAAACATAGGCGTTAACCCCCGCAGTATCCTCTATGACAAGTTATGCGTCGCCTGTTCGACGGCAATGTGTTGAACCACTTGTTTGAATGACAATCAACAGATGCCCTTTATCAAAACGGAAATGACGAAAACAAACCTGACCGTCCCATTAGTCGACTAGTGTCTAGTCAGCTACTTTCAGTCAAAAATTTAATTGTGATGTTATAGACAATGAACTTAACCAAACAATATTGTTGACGCGCTGTCATTGTTAGAAATGATTTAGAAAGTATTTGGAATAATAATGAACATTTGAGCAACTACCATAAAGAACTTATTCTAAAAGCTATTGAAGGAACCGTGGATAAAGTTTCTCCTCAATCGGAAGATCAATTAGATAGATTGCAAGTCGCTATACTTCCCTATTACTTCCCCATTGTTTGCACATTGATTGCACATTGTTTGAACATACTGTTGTTATCTTTTTGTCAGGGTAATGAATGGAAGGTATTCATCATGAAAGGTCAAATAATAATCTTAAGAAAGTCAAAAACATTAACGATGTCTGGTTTATTGCTACTCACCTTATCTGCTTGTAATAGTGACAGTAGTATTGAGAACACGGTTGAAATAATCGCTAATAACTCACCAGTAGCAAATGCGGGTGTTGATCAAAGTGTGACCAATCAAATAACTGTCACCCTAAATGGTAGCGGCAGCAGCGATCTCGATGGCGACACACTGACCTATAACTGGCAGCTTGCTGCTAGACCGACTGGCAGTTCGGCAAGCTTGCTCAATGCGCAATCGTCAACACCTCAGTTTGTAGGTGATGCCGAAGGTGCTTATACCCTTAGCTTAACGGTGAATGATGGTACTTTAAACAGTATTGCGGACCAGGTAACAATAACAACAATCCCTGTCATAAATTTAGCACCAATAGCCAACAGTCATAACGTGACTACGACAATCAATAGTGCCGTAGTGATTGGATTGATAGCAACAGATACTGAAAATGATGTCCTGACTTATATGATTGAGAATGACAGTAGTAATGGCTCCTTAACCTTGGATGAAAATAGGATTACTTATCAGCCGAATAATGGCTATACAGGCGCTGACAGCTTTACTTTTTTCGTCAACGACGGTAGTACTGATTCCAATGTCGCTACCGTTAATATTGAAATATTAACGGTAGGTGAGACAACCACCTTGGTTGATGGCTCTGTTGTCACAACCAGAGAACTAGTGAGTTTAGGCGATTTACTTTACAACGACACTAATTTATCAAACCCTATTGGGCAGTCATGTGCGAGTTGTCATGCTGTTAATGCGGGCTTTGATGACCCAAACAGCGCCAATCCGACATCGGTTGGCGCTGATGGTTTTAGCTTTGGCACACGAAATTCGCCTACCGTCAGCTATAGTGCGCATATTCCAGCACCCACTCAGCAAGGAAACGGACCACAAAGGGCTCTAATTGGAGGCTTATTTCTTGATGGCCGCGCACAATCATTAGAAGAGCAAGCAAAAGGTCCTTTCCTCAATGCCATCGAAATGGGTAATGCGACAGAGAGCGAGGTCATAGCTAAAATTGCTAACAGCACCTACGCAACTGAATTTGAGTTACTCTTTGGTGAGTCAATACTCGATGATACCGAACGTTCATATAATTATGTCGCAGATGCAATTGCTGCGTTTGAAAGAACCAGTATATTCTCCCCTTTCACTTCTACCTTTGACCAAGTGCAAGCGGGCAACGCAAATTTCACAGCAGCAGAAACCCGTGGCCAGACTATTTTTAATAACAAAGGTGACTGTCGTCGTTGTCATCATAGTGATGATGGCGCTGAAATATTTTCTGATTTTTCATTCAAAAATATTGGTGTGCCGAGTAACCAACAATTACCTGCATTCTTTGCTGATCCTAACTTTGTTGATTTAGGCTTAGGCGCTCAAAGTGATAATGCTATGAATAATGGCGAGTTTAGAACCTCAACATTGCGAAATATTGCCAACACAGCGCCTTATATGCATAACGGTGTATTTGATACGCTAAGAGAAGTTATCAATTTTTATAATACCCGTGACACCACTTTTTCACAGGAGCCAGAGGTTAATCAGAATGTGGATCAAGGCGGACGTATTGGCGAGTTAGGTCTAACAGATAATGAAATCGACGACTTAGTTGTTTTCTTAGGAACGTTAAGTGACCAATAGCAATGCACATTCAGTTAGTATTGAGGCAACAATGAATGATACAGCGTGCGCGTTAATGTTTATCACGGCCTATAAATGGGTGCTTAACAACATATGAAAATATTGACTAAACTCATTATTGCCTTATCACTAACAAGCTTTTTAATACTCAGTGCACTGTTTGCGGTGATGCAATGGAGTTTTGACCGCGGCATGCTTGATTATGTTAACCAAAAACAAATCGCTAGTTTACAGCTGTTTAGTGAAAATTTGGCTAAGTTTTATCAACAAGGAAATACTTGGCAACCCTTGTTAGCAAAAAAGCAACATAGACCAAGAGAGCGCTCCCCAGAGCACTCACCTAACTTACCTAGACATGCTCAACATCCGGTAAACGGTGTTAAGCGTAATCGTGAAAGAGGGCCTCCTAGTGCCACATGGCTGCACATACTTACGCTGTCTGAACAAGGCGGGGAACTCCCTGATGATGTTGATCTTTATCTTAAAGATGAGCAATTTTCAGTCACTAGTGGATCACAAAACGCTATAAAAGATCGGCAGCGTAGGTTTGGGCCTCGCATGCCGCCGCCTAGGCCACACAATGACTTTTCATTACCTCCAGAAGAAAATAACATTGGCTTAAAGCCAACATTGTTAGATCGAAACAAAGACATCCTCATTGGCCGTTTTGATGAAAACTTTAGTGTAAAAAGTATCAAACTGGATGGCAGCATAGTCGGCTATTTAGCACTTCCCCCAACCAAGCACCTCAGTGATGCCTTCGACCTTGCTTTTATTGAGGAGACACAGCAGAACTTACTTTACACCTTGATTATACTTTTTGCCCTGATCATCATCATTGCCCTGCCCTTATCACGACATTTTATTATGCCCATTAAACGTTTAGAACGTTCAATGCGCTTACTTAATAAAGGTGATTTCAATGTGAAGCTCAATGTTAAGGGCAAAGATGAACTGGCCTCTTTGTCGTTAAATTTTAATGATTTGGCGGAGAGTTTGGCACAAAATTCAACATCGCGTAAACGTTGGTTAGCTGATGTTTCTCATGAATTGCGTACCCCTATTGCTATCATTAAAGGTGAAATAGAGGGGATAGAAGACGGGATTCGCGCTTTTGATAAGCAAAGTTTAGCTTCATTGTCAGAGGAGGTGATTCATTTGCAAAAATTAGTCAATGATTTAACTGAACTGTCGAATGCTGAAATTGGTGCGATAAGTTATGATAAAACCAACCTTGATCTAACCAGTTTGCTTAAGCAAAATATCTTACGGCACCAGAATAAAGCTAACGCGGCCGGCTTATCGTTACTGACCGAAATGAAGACCAAAAAGTTAATGGTTTGGGCCGATGAGACCCGAATCAATCAGCTGTTTGATAACTTAATAAACAACAGCGTTAAATACACGGATGCCCCAGGTGAAATAGTGGTTACATTGTCGACACAAAACAACAAGGCAATAATAACAATCAATGATACTTTACCGGGTGTGCCCAAAGCCTCTCTAAATAAACTATTTGAACATTTATATCGTGTAGAAAGTTCCAGGAATAGAAAAACAGGTGGCTCAGGTTTAGGCCTAGCGTTGTGTAAAAATATTGTGCAGGCTCATCATGGTGAAATCACTGCTAGCGAATCATCATATGGAGGTTTACGGATTTTTTGCACACTACCTTTAGTTAATCCTTAGCCAATAAAAAATCAATAACAGGATAATAATGGCTCATATACTGATAGTTGAAGATGAAGAAAAGTTAGCGAAGATTATGGCTGATTATCTGCAGCAGGCGGGGTATCAAACCTCAATTTTACTGGACGGCCTTGATGTAATAAACACCATAAAAACGCGGTCAATTGATCTTGTCTTGCTTGACCTCATGTTGCCAGGTCAAGACGGCCTCACCTTATGCCGAGAATTGCGAGAATTCAGCGATATCGCCATTATAATGCTAACAGCAAGGGTAGAAGAAATAGACCGTCTGTTGGGGTTAGGTATTGGTGCAGATGACTACATTTGTAAACCTTATTCACCGCGCGAAGTGGTCGCACGTGTGAAGACTATTTTAAGACGCATATCACCACCAGCATCAAGCTCCTCTCGGATATTAACGCTTGATGATGACACCTATCAGGTAAAAGTTAATCAACAAGTTATCGAGTTAACGGCCATTGAGTTTAACCTACTCAAAATTCTCAATAAAAAACCTGGAAGAATATACTCACGTGCACAATTAATTGAGATGGTTTACCAAGACAACCGAATAGTGAGTGAGCGAACAATTGACAGCCATATTAAAAAGCTGCGTAAAAAACTTAATACACTAGAAACTGATAACGAATTGGTGCAATCAGTATACAGTGTTGGCTACAAACTGATTTTATCTTAGCAATAGACCTCTATTGATAATGCAGTGTATCTAAGCCGGCAAGAGTCGATTTTATTTGTGTTTTGGACTTAAATGATCAGTTTGAAGCAAATTGATGTGAGCTAGGCAACAGCCACTTATCGCTTTTAGCGGAAATACGCTGTTGAAAATTGTAGAAGAGGTAGGTGCCATTTGTCGTCGTTCGTAAAGTATTCCCCCCCGAGCTAATAGCAGGATGCAGACATTACCATGTCATTAACACTAGCAGAATATCTTCGATAAGACTTACCTTTGGTCATAGCTCACTTCCAGTAGTATCTAATTTACACCCTTTTAAAAGTATTCTCAAAATTGGGAGCGGTTGCTTATTATACTAAACTGACTGTGTCCCATGCACGCAATAGAGATGCTGCCAGTACCTCAATATCGTCTTTATCGGTAAGCTGGGAAATAATGGAAATTCGAAGAATAGATTGATTTTTCCATTTTGCGCCTAGGACAAAATTTTTATTTTCCTCGCGGATCTTTTGGATGACTGCGACTGTCATCTGATTGCGTTTTTCAAGTGCTTCGTTTTCGTCACCAAAAGCAATAGCGAGTTGATTCAATACTACTTGGTTTAGAATTCTGATCCTTGGAATGCCTGCCAAGTGTCGTTCTAGTAGTTTTGCGCAATCATGATGGCGGCTAATCATTTCTACGACACCCTGACGCCCAAGAGCTTGCAACACCGCCCAGAGAGAAAATCCGCGTGCGCGCCTTGAAAGCTCGAGACCGAATTGTGCAGGATTGCGGCCATCATCGGGATCACTTACTAGATAGCTGGCAGAAATGTCCATTGCTCGGCGATGGGCGTCCGGATGTTTGACTATGGCGTAACCGGAATCATACGGCACTTGTAGCCATTTGTGCCCATCAACGGTCCAGGAATCTGCATGTTCTAGCCCCTCACAAAGATGAGCAAGGGACGGAACTGCTCTAGCCCATAGACCAAAAGCACCGTCAACATGAATCCAAGCATTATATACTTTACAAAGGGGAATAATTTCATTGAAGGGATCGAAGGCGCCAGAATTAATATGCCCGGCCTGCACGATCACAATTTTCGGTCCGTTGCTGCACGTTAATTTCTGTTCAAGCTCATCAGGCAGCATGCGGCCTTGATGATCGACCGCTATAAAAACAAGGTTTTTGTGCCCGAAACCCAAATATCTCAGGTCTGAGATAATGGTCGCATGGGCCTCTTTACTCAAAAACACTTGAATGTTGGGTGCCCCTGTTAGACCTTCGTGTTCCAGATCATAACCATGGCGATGCAACACTTCACTGCGAGCAGCACTCAAGCAAATAAAGCTTGCCATAGTCGCTCCAGTGGCAAAGGCAAACGAGGACTCTGGCGGCAAGTTAAGTAGCTCAAGTATCCATTTCGAAGACACTTCTTCAGCAATAGCTGCGGCGGGAGCGGTTTGATGGATCGCGGCGTTTTGACCCCAGGCAGAGGTAAGGATATCGGCGGCGACGCCAATGGGGTGAGAGGCGCCCTGTACCCAGGCATAAAAATTTTGATGTGTGTTGTTGACCAGACCGGGTTCGGCGGCACGGGCTAAATTATCAATAATTATTTCACCGTTCAGACCCTGCTCTGGTAAATCGACGTCAAACGATGCTCTGATTTGTGCTGTTGTCGCTGAGGGAAATGCGGGTAATTTTGGTCCATCTTCACGCCATGCTACTGCGTGCTCAAGCGCTTTCTGAGCGGCTGCTTTAAATTCTTTTTGACTAGTCATAGATTGTCTATATCAGTTAATGAATTGTTAAGTGGTATTCAGAACAGTAACTGGCTTGTTAGTGAGTTTAAACTACACCCGCAAAAAAAATTAAAAATAGAAAACACTTTTCGACCTTAGCCTTCTATGGATGCCAAATAGTTTGGAAAGTAGTTTCTCTTTATAATTGCACCATATTGGTTTTATCATGAAGAAAAAACAAGAAAAAGGGGTCAAGTCATTTGATCATTAAAACTATTTAGAAAAGGGTAATGCTGTTGGTGCACAATAACTTCAACTACGAGATATTATGAGTACTTTTATCAGGTCGCTAAGTTTATGTTAAAACTGATCGCCTTTTATTTTGCATTGGCAGATTTGATGGATCGTAAAGCCAACATAATCATAATGATTCAAATAAAAAAATCTGCAATTTTAACCAACCGAGCTGTCGACAGCTCACGGCTTAGATACATGGCGACTTTACGGAGTTCATCGCCATACAGCACCCAATTCTGCTGTTGCCCCTGGCTTGATTTATGACGCTACGTTTAATGATTATCACGCGTTCTTGTGTGGAGTAGGTGATGCCGATTTTGTTGAAGCTGATTACTTTCCTGGTGCTTGTGGTGTTCTTAAAGATGCTGGTTTTCCGGTTGAACAGTGATCTTAGTCTAGCATATATTGTAATTGAGTCCCTAGCCGTGACACAGACCGTCAGACGTTATGTTAACAACGTCAGTGATTCAGCTGTATTCACAGCAACAGTTGAGGCACCTTCAGATGTCGATGTTGTGGTCAGTGTTTTAGATTGGAATACAACTAGTTTGAAGATTCAAACACTATGGGCTTTAACGATGATGGGTTGGGTGTTTACGAGCTCACTTTCTCTAAGAATGATCCAGCCGTGTTGGACGAGTGGGTATTTGGTTCAATTTCTTGGTCTGATGGTGCACACAACGTTCGAAGCCCAATTGTACTGAAACCGACTTCACCACCAGTAATGACTGTGCCAGAAGCGTTAAGTATTGAAACAACAGGCGCTAGAGCAAGAGTTACTATTCCTCCTAAAATCAACTACAACTGTCGTTTCTTTGCTAAAGGCATAAGCATTGCTCAGTCTGAAGTATTTGTATCAGAAGTGCTTCAAGATGAAGAAAGCACTTTCGCATTTAATGAAGATGGTTTAGGTTTCCACTTTGTGAATGTACCTCAAGGTACACGTATTACTAAATTTGGCTTGTTTGTAGCTGATCAAAACAGCCCTTCTGTAGATTTAGATTTGTATGTTTATGCATGCCCAAAATTTCAGTGTGCACAAGTGGGTAATAGTCAAAATGACGGTTCTGAGGAGTCGGTTGTATTAGTTGACTCTGTTCCACTTGTCGACCTAGGCAACAAC
>NZ_CAJXPA010000092.1 GCF_913058035.1 uncultured Paraglaciecola sp.
ATTCATGATTAATATTCATTTTTAAACATGCATCAAGGCAGTTATTTTTATCATTAAATTTCTGCTTCTATATCAAAATGCTGTTTTAATCACCTTTATGCCTACATAGAGTCCACGACAAAAGGTATACTTATTTCTGTTTTTTTAAAGTTTAATTATACGCCAATCTCTAGTGTGGCAGAGGAAATTCAATAACGTATGCAAAAGTTTGATAGTAAGACATTCCAGGGGCTGATCCTAGCGCTTCAGGATTATTGGGCACGTCAAGGTTGCGTGATCATTCAACCCTTAGATATGGAAGTTGGGGCAGGTACATTTCATCCTATGACTTTTTTAAGGTCAATAGGTCCAGAGCCAATTAGTAGTGCTTATGTGCAGCCCTGCCGACGTCCTACTGATGGTCGATATGGAGAAAACCCGAATCGCCTTCAGCAATATTATCAGTTTCAAGTCATGCTTAAACCATCTCCTGACAACATCCAAGATTTGTATTTGGGTTCGCTGAGAGAGCTTGGTTTTGACCCACTCGTTCATGATATTAGATTTGTTGAAGATAACTGGGAATCCCCTACTTTAGGTGCTTGGGGTCTTGGCTGGGAAGTCTGGTTGAATGGTATGGAAGTTACACAATTTACGTACTTTCAACAGGTGGGTGGGATTGAATGTTCTCCTGTTACTGGCGAGATAACTTATGGCCTCGAACGATTAGCAATGTATATTCAAGGTGTTGACAGTATATACGATCTTGTATGGGCTAACGGGCCAATGGGCACAGTCACTTATGGTGATGTATTTCATCAAAACGAAGTTGAACAATCGGCTTATAACTTTGAATACGCTGATGTTGATGCCCTATTTTTAACATTTGACCAATGCGAAGAAGACTGTGAAAAGCTAATTACGGCAAAGTTACCTTTGCCCGCTTATGAACAAGTAATGAAGGCTTCGCATGCGTTTAACTTATTGGACGCCAGGCATGCTATTTCCGTTACAGAACGCCAGCGTTATATTCTAAGAGTAAGATCCCTTTCTAAGGCCTGTGCACAAATTTATTTTGATGCACGGGAATCACTGGGCTTTCCAATGTGTAAGAAGAAGAAGTAGCCATGCGAACTAACAATTTATTAATTGAAATCGGTACAGAAGAATTACCGCCAAAGTCTTTATCAAAACTAGCTGTAGCGTTTAAAGATAATATTCAGTCGAATTTTACTGATAATGACCTAACATTCAACCAGATTAATTGGTATGCCTCTCCAAGGCGACTCGCAGTTATAGTCGAAGGATTGTCTGAATTCCAAACAGATAAACATGTTGAAAAACGAGGGCCTGCATTATTATCTGCATTCGATCAAAATGGCGAACCAACCAAAGCTGCACAAGGTTGGGCACGTTCAAATGGGATTGAGGTCAATCAGGCCGATCGTTTAAAAACAGATAAAGGGGAATGGTTACTTTTCAAAACTCAGGTTAAAGGACAGGCTATAAGTCAGTTCTTAGCAGAACTAGTTGAAAAAGCGCTAAAAACATTACCTATTCCAAAGCCTATGCGTTGGGGAGAGAAATCTACTCAGTTTATTCGGCCAGTTCACACCATAACTATGTTGTACGGCAAGGAATTAATTTCAGGTAAAGTATTAGATGTAGACTCAGCTCGTTCGATTAGGGGACATAGATTTCATACTAGCGCCCCTTTTGAACTTGACTGTGCTGATAATTATCTTAGTCAACTTGAGCAACATTATGTGATTGCTGACCACCGTCGTCGTAAATCGATAATCTTAGAGCAAGTACAAACTTTAGCCAAGCAAGAAAATGCTGTATCAGATATTGATGATGATTTATTAGAAGAAGTAACATCATTGGTGGAATGGCCAGTTGCTTTAATGGCTAACTTTGAAGAGTCTTTTTTAGCTGTACCCAAAGAAGCTCTCATATACACAATGAAGGATGATCAAAAATACTTTCCTTTATTGGACAAAAATGGTCAATTAAAGTCTAGATTTATTTTTATTACCAACATAGAAAGTAAAGAGCCTGACATTATTATCAGCGGTAACGAAAAAGTTATACGTCCTAGATTAGCTGATGCTGAATTTTTCTTTAATACAGACAAAAAACAATCTTTAGCATCTCGCCTTGATAGTTTAAAAAACATATTGTTTCAAAAACAATTAGGCACGCTTTATGAAAAGTCAGAACGAATAGCTTCTATGGCAAAAAGTATTGCCATAATGTTAGGCACAGATCAGGAAGCAGCATATAGAGCAGGCTTATTGAGTAAGACTGACTTGATGACCAACATGGTCATGGAATTTCCTGATATCCAAGGCGTGATGGGTATGCACTACGCTAGGCTTGACGGTGAAGCTGAACTCGTTGCATTAGCACAAAACGAGCAGTACATGCCCCGTTTTGCTGGTGATAACTTGCCTACGTCTGATGTCAGTGTATGTGTTGCAATAGCAGACAAAATAGATACTTTGGTCGGTATTTTCGGTATTGGTCAAATACCTAAAGGCGATAAAGATCCTTTCGCATTACGTCGGGCGTCAATTGGTGTGTTACGTATAATAGTTGATAGGACCTTACCTCTGGATCTGATTGAGTTAGTTGATGCTTCAATTGTCACATTTGGCGATAAAATAAATACTACTGATTTACAAACTAATGTAGTTGATTTTATTTTAGCTAGATTTAAAGCTTGGTATGCAGAACAAGGTATTGCTGCTGGTGTTATTCGAGCCGTTGCAGTTAACCGCCCTACCCGACCAGCAGATTTTGCTGCAAGAGTCGAAGCGGTTAAATCGTTTAGCACTTTAGAATCATCAGAGGCCCTTGCTGCAGCAAACAAGCGTGTAGCAAACATTCTTGCTAAGAACTTATCTGATGAAAAATTGTCTTTTAATAAAGCATTGTTGCAAGAACCAGCTGAAATTGATTTAGCGAAGATATTAGAATTAGTAGAAGCACGTATCCAACCGATGCTTGAACAGTCAGACTACACAAATGCATTGGCAGTCTTAGCCGAGTTGAGACAACCAATAGATGCATTTTTTGAGAATGTGATGGTTATGGCGGATGATGAATCAGTTAAGCGTAATAGATTAACTTTATTATCAAGGTTAAGAGGTTTATTTTTATGCTGCGCAGATATATCAGTTTTAAATTAAATTTCAAAACATCACAACACCTGATATATTTTTGGACATTAGATAGATATGAATAGATTAGTATATTTTTCCGTTGCTATTTTGGCTAGCTCACTCAGTGGTTGTGCAACAAATGTTATTGATAGTTTTATTAAGGAAACAAGCTACGATGGACTCTACCTCAGAGGCGTTTTTTCTTGGTGGGAAGCTGATGAAAAATATAAATTAATTGAACTGTCTGACAACGCATATTCAACTACTATAGAGTTAATTGCTGATGGCCAGCCCTATGATTTTAAATTTGCTGATTCAAACTGGTCGCCAGGATTGAACTGTGGATATGCCAGCGAATCAGATAAAATAATTGTTATTGGTGATTCTGTAAATTCTAATTGTGAGGCTACAGATGATAATTTTCGGTTTACACCAACAGAAACTGGGACATTTCAATTCTTAATCGACTTTAGCGGATTTGGTGCACCTAAAGTGTCAATTCAACACATTATTGATTGATTATATTTAACAAAAAAGCCGCTATATAGAGCGGCTTTTTTTATGTCTAAGCTTTACTAAACGTCTAAGTTTGCAACCTTAAGCGCGTTCTCTTCAATGAATGCCCTTCTAGGTTCTACCTGGTCACCCATTAAGGTAGTAAAAAGTTGATCAGCTCCAACAGCATCCTCAATAGTTACTTGAAGCATTCTGCGCGATGCTGGATCCATAGTCGTTTCCCATAATTGTCCCGGGTTCATCTCTCCTAACCCTTTATAACGTTGGATATATTGACCTCGTTTAGATTCAGCCATTAGCCAGTCTAACGCATCAACAAATGTTGAAACCGGTTTAATTTTATCGTTACGCTTTACATATCCACCAGATTCTATTATTCCGTTTATCGCTAGGTTAAGAGCTTTGAGACGTTTGTACTCGTTGGAGTTGATAAACTCTTGGTCGATTCGATGTTCATTGTCTATACCGTGTAATCGTATAATAATAACAACAAACCAATTATTTCTTTCTGAATTATGGCGTATTTCAAATGTATATGTTGCCCCGTCTACCTCATCAATAGTCAACTCCTTTGTAAACTCTTCTGCAAAATCAGTCAGCTTTTGAGCATCATTTACATCCTCAGGATCAAGTGTAAAACTATAAATTAACTTATTGAGTACTACCTCTGGCATCAAACGGTTAATACGAGCAATCATAGTTACTGTTTCTTGATACTGATTGACCATTGTTTCTAAAGCAATACCTGCAATAGCTGGCGCATCTTCGTTCACGTGTATTGAAGCATTATCAAGAGCTATAGATGTAAGATACTTAGTTAAAGAATCATCGTCTTTTAGATATTGCTCTTGTTTACCTTTTTTGATTTTATAAAGAGGTGGTTGGGCTATATAAATATAGCCACGCTCAATAATTTCTGGCATTTGACGATAAAAGAAAGTTAACAACAACGTACGAATGTGTGATCCATCCACATCAGCATCTGTCATAATAATGATACGATGATAACGCAATTTCTCGGGGTTATATTCGTCTCGACCAATGCCACAACCTAACGCAGTGATGAGTGTTGCAACCTCTTGAGAGGATAGCATTTTGTCAAAACGTGCTTTTTCAACGTTCAATATTTTGCCTTTCAGTGGCAATATTGCTTGGTTCTTACGGTTTCGCCCTTGTTTTGCTGAACCACCGGCAGAGTCCCCTTCCACTATGTACAGTTCTGAAAGTGCAGGATCTTTCTCTTGGCAATCAGCTAGTTTTCCTGGAAGGCCAGCCAAGTCTAAAGCACCTTTTCTACGTGTCATTTCACGGGCCTTCCTTGCCGCATCTCTTGCTCTTGCAGCATCAATGATCTTACCGACAATAATTTTACTTTCAGAAGGGTTTTCTAAAAGAAACTCTTGAAGCCTTTCACCCATGACCGTTTCTACAGCAGGTCTTACTTCTGAAGAAACTAACTTGTCTTTCGTTTGTGAAGAGAATTTTGGATCTGGTACTTTTACTGAAATGATTGCAGTTAAACCTTCTCTCGCATCATCACCACTGGTGCTGGTTTTGGCTTTTTTTGAAAGTCCCTCTTTATCCATATAGTTATTGAGGGTCCTAGTCAAAGCGCCTCTAAAACCAGCTAAATGACTACCACCATCTTTTTGTGGGATATTATTGGTAAAACAAAATACATTTTCTTGATAACTATCATTCCATTGCATGGCTACTTCAACTGAAATTCCATCATCACGGTGTGAATCAAAATAGAATATTTTCTGATGTACGGGTGTCTTATTTTGGTTTAGGTATTCGATAAAGGCTGTTATACCACCTTCATATTCAAATTTATCAGTTTTGCCGTCACGCTCATCCTCAAGAATGATACACACTCCTGAATTTAGAAAAGATAATTCACGTAACTTTTTAGCCAGTATGTCGTAGTGAAACACAACACCGGTAAAAGTACCCTCACTTGGCCAAAACCGTAAACTTGTACCTGTTGCTTCTGAATCACCGATAACTGCTAAAGGTTGTTGTGGCACACCATGCTGGTATTCTTGCTCGTAAAGCTTACCTCCACGACGAACCTGCAGCATAAGCTTTTTAGACAGCGCATTAACAACTGATACACCAACTCCGTGCAATCCACCAGAAACTTTATAGGAGTTATCGTCAAATTTACCACCTGCGTGTAATACAGTCATGATAACTTCAGCTGCTGAAACACCCTCCTCTTCGTGGATTTCTGTAGGAATTCCACGACCATCATCTTTAACTGACACTGATCCATCAATATGTATTTTTACATTGATACTTGAACAGTGACCTGCAAGTGCTTCATCGATAGAGTTGTCCACTACCTCAAAAACCATATGATGTAAGCCAGTGCCGTCATCTGTATCACCGATGTACATACCAGGTCTTTTTCTAACGGCATCAAGTCCTTTTAGTACTTTAATACTCGACGAATCATAAACATTTTCTTCTGCCATTTAATTAAATCTCCTCTCTCACATGGCCATGTTCCACGTGAAACACTTTTTTATCGTTATAGTTCTTTAAAAAGTCTAATTGCTTGATATCTATCGCTGTCACAAACAACTGGGTCTCAGCAGTGTTCAATTTCGAGATGAACACCTGTCTTTTTTCTTCATCTAATTCTGCGCCCACATCATCTAACAAAAAAATTGAGCTTTTATACGTTTTTGTATGAAGATATTGGGTTTGGGCTAATTGCATACCAGCAACTAACATCCTCAATTGACCTCTAGATAATATCTCATGGGCAATGGTGCCATGTATTTTAATACGTAAATCTGCTTTATGAGGTCCAACACTAAGGAAACCGTTTCTCTGGTCCCGTTGTCTATTTTTTAAAATAGCATCTTCTAAACTAAGCTCTTTTTCCCATCCCCTATAATACGAAATTTCGAAAGAAAACTCAGGTAAAAAATCCTTTAAATTAGCATTTATGAGTCGTATCAGGTGTTCTTTTATTAAACTTGACCTGTTTGCACTGATTACTTCCCCTTTTTGACATAGGATGTCAGTCCAGTAACGTAAAGCCTGTTCAGGTTGGTTCGTTTTATACAGGGCATTTAAATGCTTTAAACTCTTACTAAAAACCTGAAAATCAAGGTTAAAAGATTGTTCCACGTGAAACAATAACCAATCTAAATATTGTCTTCGCAGTTTCGGTGCACCGAGTAATAGATCAGAACTCTGGGGGGTGAAAATCTGAATAGGCAAATGGCTCGCTAAATCTGAAGCACGTTTTGACTTTTGACCATTAATATTCACAACACAGCTATCGTTTGCTAGTCGACTTATACCAAATTTTTGTTGCATGCCATCTTCTACAACAGCGGAGCAGAACACAGTAAAACCTGATTTTTGGTGACTGATAACATTTTTATGTTTTGAAGTACGAAAAGAACGTGCAAAACCTAAATAATGTAGAGCTTCTAATATTGATGATTTACCACTACCATTCTCTCCAAGAAACACATTCAAACTTTTATGTGCAGTAAGGGACAATTCATCAATATTTCTGAAATGGCTGATCTGGACCTTGTCCAGTTTCATAAAGGTGTAAGCTTCTTGTAAGGGCTAATTATAATCTCATGGGCATTATGACATACAAAGCGGAATCATCTTTAGAGTCTTCTATCAAAGCACTGCTATTTGAGTCAGCAAGAGTGATACGCACTTCTTCACAATTCAAACCATTCATAACATCAATTAAGTAAGCAACATTAAAACCAATTTCTAAACTATCGCCCTGATAATTTACGTCTACAATTTCTTCAGCCTCTTCTTGTTCTGGGTTATTAGCCGTGATTTTTAACTCACCACTGGATAAGTTTAATCGTACGCCTCTAAATTTTTCATTTGATAAGATTGAGGCCCTAGAGAAAGCATGTTTTAGTCCGTCCTTACCTGACTCTATCTTTTTATCGCCATCTTTTGGTAACACCCTCCTATAGTCAGGAAAACGACCATCCACTAATTTACTAGTAAAAATAAAGTCTGTTGAATAAATTCTGATATGATTGGAACCAACCTGTACTTTCACTAATTTATCACTATCTTCAATTAGGCGAATTATCTCTAACACCCCCTTCCGAGGTATAATAACCTGACGATTTGGCAATGTAGAGTTAGTATAATTTAAGCGACACAGCGCTAACCTATGACCGTCTGTAGCAACAGTACGAATAAGGTTATCTTCGGTCTCTAGTGACATGCCGTTTAAGTAGTAACGAACATCTTGTTGTGCCATACAGAAATGTGTACTGTCAATTAGACGTTTTAAATCTGATTGAGGAATTTCAAACTCAAGTTCACCCTGCCAATCTTCTAAATTTGGATAATCATCGGCAGACAATGTTGATAAACTATATTTACTACGACCAGATTTAAGCAATGCCTTATTAGACTCTACGCTGAAATCTATATTACTGCCTTCGTTTAATCCTCTGCAGATGTCTAATAACTTCTTAGCAGGAACCGTGATTTCTCCTTCGACAAATTCACCAGTAAGAGTGACATTGGAAATCAACTCAACCTCTAAATCCGTGCCGGTCAACCAAAGTGAGTTATCACTAACCTTAATCAGAACGTTTGACAATATAGGTAATGTGTGACGACGCTCAACAGCGCCAGAGACCAACTGAAGTGGTTGTAAGAAGTTTTCCCTGCTAATGCTAAATTTCATCTTTTTACTCGTGAATTTTTAAGAAGATAATGTGCGAATTAAGTTCTGATAGTCTTCTTTTATATCATGACTTTCTTCCCTTAGCTGCACTATTTTTCGACAGGCATGTAATACAGTAGTGTGGTCTCTACCACCAAATGCATCTCCAATTTCTGGTAAACTATGATTAGTTAACTCTTTGGACAAAGCCATAGCCATCTGCCTAGGCCTCGCAACACTGCGACTACGACGCTTGGACAAAATATCTGCCATTTTAATTTTATAATATTCTGCAACCGTTTTTTGAATGTTATCGATAGTAACTAGCTTCTCCTGAAGCGCTAATAAATCTCGAAGCGCTTCGCGAACAAAGTCTATCGTAATGGGTCTACCGGTAAAATTAGCATTAGCAATAACTCGGTTTAACGCACCTTCAAGCTCACGTACATTTGAACGTAACCGCTTAGCAATAAAAAAAGCAACTTCATCAGGCAAAAATATTTTATTCTCCACAGCCTTTCGCATCAATATTGCAACGCGCGTTTCTAACTCGGGAGGTTCAATAGCAATAGTAAGCCCCCAACCAAATCGAGATTTCAAGCGGTCCTCCACACCTACAATCTCTTTTGGGTAACGGTCAGATGTAAGTATTATTTGTTGATTTCCTTCCAACAGAGCATTGAACGTATGGAAAAACTCTTCTTGTGAGCGCTCCTTGTTGGCAAAAAACTGAATATCATCGATTAATAAAGCATCAACCGAACGATAATAACGTTTGAATTCTTCTATAGCGTTATTCTGCAACGCTTTAACCATGTCTTGAACAAAACGCTCAGAATGCATATATACAACAGTGGCGTTTTTCTTTTTATCCATAATGCCATTACCAACGGCATGCAATAAATGGGTTTTGCCAAGACCGGTACCACCGTAAATAAATAGTGGATTATAAGCGCCACCTGGATTATCAGCAACTTGCTGAGAAGCAGCTCTTGCTAACTGATTTGACTTACCTTCAACAAAGTTATCAAATTTGTACGTTAAATTAATATTGCTTTTATGCTGTGGTGCAATAGGAGCGGAATGTGAGGCAACAAAAGCTGTTGATGGTAGGCGATTAATTTGATGCTGCCTATTTTGAAAAGGTGTTGATGACTGATGGCTATTTGAATTAAATGCTCTACCAGCATCTACATTAACAACCTTTACCTCGAAACGTAACTGAGGCGCTTTATCCCCACAAAATTCAGCAAGCAAATTATTAATTTGTGAAAAATATTTATCTCTAACCCAATCCAAAACAAATCGATTAGGTGCAAAGAGAGTAATATGAGCATCGCCATGTTCGGCTTGGAGTGGTCTTATCCACATACTAAACTGTTGTATAGGTAAATCCTGCTGTAACCTATCGAGACACTGATTCCATATAGACATCGAAAAAAACAACTCCACCCTTATGAATAACGGCCAAAAAGAGATAAAACAAAATTACAAAACAAAAACGAGAAGTAATAGCTGTATTAATATTAGGCGGTTAAAAGAACTTCTGAAACTAGCTGTGGATTATCTCGTTAATCACTACACTAACGCAACATACATTTAAAATTAATTAGAAATAACTTTAACTTTTCATTTATCCATTTGTTTTAATAGAAGTAAATTGAAATTAAGCAAGTATTAATAACTGGTAACTTAAAACATAATTAACAAGAACATTTAATTATAAATATTAATAATTATAAATATTGGGTAACTAAAGTGATAGCCCTGTGGATAAAACAGAAATTTCCGACAGTTACCAATATTACTGTCAACTGCCAAGTTAACAAGGTATAACTTTAAGTTAGAGTTATTGATTGACAATAAGCGAAGTGATCTCTATTATTCAGCGTCATTTTTGAGCATGGTAATATCATCAAAAGGTTATTACATTAAATGCTCATTTTGTTTAAACCTTATGTATAGCGGGACTAGGTCATGAAAAGAACTTTTCAACCAAGCAACTTAAAGCGTAAGCGTTCACACGGTTTTCGTGCCCGTATGGCGACTAAAAATGGCCGCAAGGTTATAGCCAATCGTCGTGCTAAAGGCCGTGCGCGCTTATCAGCTTAATTATCCAAGGTGGGTGAAAATAACTTTTCTCGGGAGCTAAGGCTACTTACTCCCACCCACTTTGAATATGTCTTCAGTGATGCAATACCGTCTGTCTCACCCCAAATTACTCTACTTGCCAGAATAAATACTACGAATAATCCTCGTTTAGGTATCACGCTGCCTAAAAAAAGAGTTAAGTATGCCCACGATAGAAATAGACTAAAACGCATAATTCGAGAGAGCTTTCGTTTACAACGCCATTCATTTCCAAATATTGATATAGTCGTGGTAGGTAAAAGTGGATTGGATAAACTGTCGAATCAAGATTTGTTTTTTTTGCTGGGTAAATTATGGAAAAAATTAGCGTCGCGTTGCGAAAAATCCCGATTGGGATAATTAAGCTCTATCAAGTAGTGCTTTCACCGATGCTCGGACCTACATGTAGGTTTCACCCAAGTTGCTCTTATTATGCAATTGATGCGATTACTCAATACGGATTAGTGAAAGGATGTTGGCTAAGCTTAAAACGCGTATTGAGATGTCATCCACTTAATGATGGCGGGTATGATCCAGTACCAGAAAAAAAACAAAATAAAGAATGATTTTTAGACTTATGCCATCATTGATGAGTTAGTCATAAGTAAAGCAATAACGTCGCCGTGGTTTAATGTTTTGACTCGAGTAAGTCACCCACATAATTAAGTAGTTAATAAGAGTATTTTATGGAATCCCAACGCAGTTTTTTATTAATTGGCCTCGCAATGGTCGGCTTTTTACTATGGCAACAATGGCAGTTAGATTATGGCCCACAACCAGTCGCACCGATAACGACGTCTGCGCAATTGAGTACTGAACTCGACATGCCTAGCTCCGAAGATGTGCCAGCTGCAAGTTCAGATAACCAGAGGCTAATAAATAGCACAACTCGTGGTGGGAAAATAATATCAGTTGTTACTGATACGCTCATTCTTAGCATTGACACAAAAGGCGGTGATGTTGTTTCTGCAAATCTAGCTAAGTTTCCATTAGAAGAGGATTCTGATGAATTATATAGTCTACTTAAACCTAGCGGTGACAAATTATTTATTGCGCAAAGCGGCTTAATTGGACGAGATGGGACAGACAGTAAAGGTCGTCCCACTTATACAGTTGTAAAAGATAGTTACGTGCTTGAAGGCGCGTCTCTGACAGTTCCACTTACATTAGTGACTCCAGGAGGATTAGAAGTTACTAAAAGCTTCATATTTAACCGTGGCAGCCATAAAATTGATGTCACCTATGACATCAAAAATAACACCAGTGATCCTAAACAAGTTCAACAGTTTGCTCAACTCAAACAAAGCATGCTTGAACAAGAAGGCAGTATGTTTATGCCTATTTATCGTGGTGGTGCATATTCAACGGAAGATGATCGTTATCAAAAGTATCCCTTCGACGATATGGTTGATAGCAATCTGAAAAAAACAACAGCTGCAGGATGGGCAGCAATGATTGAACATTACTTTGTATCAGCGTGGGTCCCACCGCAAGACCAGAAAAACAATTTATTCAGCAGGGTGTTACAGCAAACAAATGGTGTAATTGGTTATACAGGCCAGTCTGTGACAATCGAAGCGGGTAAAACAGCACAGATTAATAGTATTTTATACCTTGGACCCAAAGATCAGGATACATTAGCAGGCATAGCAAATGGTCTTGACCTAACTGTTGATTACGGTTTTTTATGGATGATTTCACAACCACTTTTCACTTTTCTACAATTTATTCATACCCTAGTAGGTAATTGGGGCTTTGCAATCATACTCATCACCATAGTCGTTAAAGGGGCTATGTATCCCCTAACCAAAAAACAATACGAGTCTATGGCCAAGATGCGTGCACTAAAGCCTAAGATGGATGCACTCAAAGAACGTTTTGGCGATGATAAACAAAAAATGCAACAGGCCATGATGGAAATGTATAAAAAGGATAAGGTTAATCCTATGGGTGGCTGCTTCCCACTACTTCTACAAATGCCCATATTCTTAGCCTTATATTGGGTATTGCTTGAAAGCGTTGAACTTAGACATGCGGATTTTATATTCTGGATAACTGATCTAAGTGCAAAAGACCCTTTCTTCGTATTACCAGTGTTAACCGGTATCAGCATGTACTTGTTACAAAAATTGCAGCCCATGACAATGACAGACCCCATGCAACAAAAAATCATGCAATTTATGCCCGTTGCTATGAGTCTATTCTTCTTTATATTTCCAGCAGGCTTAGTACTTTATTGGTTGATAAGTAACGTTATAACTTTGGTCCAAGCTAAAATAATTTACGCTTCAATGGAAAAACGTGGTTTAAAGACAAAATAAGTGTAGAAAACCAAAAGCCCGTTCTATAGGTTAATTAACCTATAGAACGGGCTTTTTTGTGCGTACAATAACTATTACTCACTAACAAAACTTGGAAACACAGATGCCATCATTAGATATTGTTTCAGAAATTGATTTAGCCGAACTACTGAATGCTGTCGATAATGCGAATAGAGAAATAAGCACACGTTTTGATTTTAGAGGTGTAGAGGCTAATTTTGAGTTGAAAGAAGGAATAGTCACTATGACGGCTGATAACGATTTTCAACTTAAACAAATGCTTGATATCCTGCGTGGAACTTGCGTAAAACGTAGTGTGGACACTGCCGCATTTGAAGAGAAAGATGTACAACATATAGGTAAAATTTACAAACAAGCTATCGCCTTCAAACAAGGCATAGAACAACCTGTAGCTAAAAAAATAATTAAACTTATCAAGGATGCAAAACTAAAAGTACAAGCGCAAATACAAGGCGATCAAGTACGAGTTACGGGTAAAAAACGTGATGATTTACAGCAAGTTATGGCACTAGCTAAAGATGCAGATTTAGAACAACCATTACAATTTACAAACTTTAGAGATTAATTAAACATGACTGCTACAGGGTTATTAACACAACAAGATACTATTGTTGCCCAGGCGACTGCACCAGGTCGAGGTGGTGTTGGCATAATCCGAATTTCTGGAAGTTTGGCAAGTGCCACAGCGCAAGTAATATTAGGTAAACTACCTGAAACACGTAAAGCAGAATACCTACCGTTTTCTGACACAGAAAATAATATTATTGACCAAGGAATAGCGATATTTTTTAAAGCACCAAACTCATTTACTGGTGAGGATGTGCTCGAACTTCAAGGACATGGAGGACAAGTTGTATTGGACATGTTGCTTAATGCTATTTTGAAAATACCAACGTTACGTATTGCGATGCCGGGTGAATTTAGCGAACGAGCATTCTTAAACGATAAATTGGATTTAGCACAAGCCGAAGCCATAGCAGATTTGATTGATGCAAGCTCTGAACAAGCTGCTAAAGGAGCATTACGCTCTTTACAGGGTGCCTTCTCACAACATATTCATACTTTAGTGGAACAAGTAATTTACCTTCGGATGTACGTTGAAGCTGCCATTGATTTTCCTGATGAGGAAATTGACTTTTTAAGCGATGGTAAAATACAAAAAGATTTAAAAAATATAATTAAATCTTTTGAAACGCTGCGTCAACAAACCAAACAAGGTGCGTTACTTAAAGAAGGAATGCGAGTAGTTATTGCAGGTAAACCTAATGCGGGTAAGTCTAGTTTACTCAATGCATTAGCGGGAAGAGATGCAGCTATAGTTACAGATATTGCTGGGACGACTCGTGACGTGCTTAAAGAACATATACATATTGATGGAATGCCATTACACATAATCGACACTGCAGGGTTACGAGATAGTCCAGATAAAGTAGAAAAAATAGGTATTGAACGAGCCTGGCAAGAAATACATCAAGCAGATCGAGTGTTGTTCATGTTGGATAGTACTGAATCTGCAGAAACTCATCCTGAAAAAATATGGCCAGAGTTTTATCAGCAACTATCTAAAAATGTTGGATTGACAGTTATTCGTAATAAAGTAGATCTAACAAATGAATCTATTGGTTTTGATAATAGCGGTGATTATCCGGTTATTTCTTTATCTGCTAATAATGGACAAGGACTATCTTCTTTAACAAGTCACCTAAAAGAATGTATGGGTTTTAATGTCAGCTCGGAAGGCCAATTTATTGCACGCAGGCGTCACTTAGATGCCATAGAAAAAGCAGCAGAACATCTATATCTAGGTAAATATCAATTAGAAGAAAACCTTGCTGGTGAGCTACTTGCAGAGGAGCTGCGCTTGACACAACAACACCTCAATGAAATAACCGGAGAATTTAGCTCTGATGACTTACTCACTAAAATATTTTCTTCATTTTGTATAGGTAAATAAATTTAAAGATAGTCACTTTCAGACTACTGTTAAGTACCCTTATATCGATGTTTAATATTAATATTGTAAAAAGACATTCAGATTAATTTTACCAACATTAATGTTTTTCTGCCGATATAGGTTTATTAAATTGCAGAAAAAGTGCAAACAACACCCCACAAATATATATTTTGGTAAGTACCATTCACTCAGTAAACACGCTAATATTTAAGATATAACATTAATAATGACTTTATAAGCAGGCCTCAGACACATAAAGAGCATTTGAAAGTGATGAAAGTTAAATTACAAAGAGAATATAATTAATAGATATAAGCCATGGTCATGGAATTAAATTGATAAAATGTTTATTAAAATCAAGATGGCTGAAAATATTGATTATGCGTCAAAAATAAAATAGTGAAACTAGCTAACACACAGACACTGAATTAGGCATGGCGATCTCTTAATCACAATGTACAATGTCAAAATCAATCAATCACACAGTAAATAAATGGCTAAGTTTGAAATCATAGTAGGTAGCGTATTGGGCGCAAGTGAATATGTTGCCGATGCATTACAAGAAATGTTATTAAGTCATGCACATAGCGCAGACATACATTTAACCCCAAAGTTAAAAGACCTAGATCGGCGTGCTATTTGGATAATTTGTACTTCTACACATGGTGCCGGTGACTTACCAGACAATATCCAACCCTTTGCTAAACAATTAGAAAACCTAGATTTAAAAGGTCATTCTTTTCTAATCGTCGGTTTAGGTGATAGTAGTTATGACACCTATTGCCATGGTTCAGTACAAATAGAAAGTATTATGCTCAGTTCTGGCGCTAAACTGCTGTCCTCTGCCCTTCACATCGATGTACTTAATCATCCTATCCCTGAAGATATTGCAGTTGAGTGGCTTGAAAGTTGGCTAAAAACAATGAACATCTTGCATAATCATTGAAAAAGTCACTATGCAATTAAATAAAGCAGAACAAACAGCCCTTCGCCAGTCTTTGAGTAATGATGCTCGGATTTTGTATATCCTTGGTATAAAGCCAACTGCCGATGAATCAACAGGGGTGACTTCACCATTAAACTATAAATCATTGCTATCCTTATTGAATACCAAAGAAGAAAAATTTACTTTGGGCCGGCAGGTTAACAGTTTGGTAAAAGAACTGTTGGGTGTGGGCTTGGTATGTTTTCAAGGCGATGTAGAATTAAGTCATAGCTTTAATTCTAAAATCCTTGTTCTATCATTGACTACAATGAAAGTAGATGAATATTCTAAGTTACATTTAAATTGGCATACTATGCATGTTGGCTGGTTACCTAATGAAAAATTAATCAGTGACCTTGCCAAACTTGTAGGAATTATTGATTATGAATACACAACTAATGAATTAGGCGACTTTATAGCATATTGGTTAGGTAGGCCAGAATCACAATTTAGTGAATATCAGTGGACACAAAAATTTGTATTTAACCTAAAAAAAATTCGCTTAGCCCATGGATTTAAGAATGTTCAAAAGGTAGGTCAGCAAAAAGTGCAAACTAAAGCGGGTATACTAGCTGATGATAACGCTAAAAAATTAGTAGCTAAATATAGTAAAACTAACACTTAGTTAGCCGCTCTATCAAAGTTAGGGCACAGAATCATTTCATGTTTATCAATCGGGATAATAAAACTCGTGGACAGTATTAAAGATAAAATTCAAAGATTAGGTAAAGCGCTAGGACGTCAATATGTTCCTGAAAAATATACTAAATATGCTGACTTAAGATCGGAATATGAAGCCTTAGCAAACCGTGATGTGAAACAACTTCAGCGTGAAGGAAAAAAACAACGTATTCAAGATATTCAAGGCCGTTCTGAACTGAATCCAAAGTGGACATTCACCAACCTAATTGAAGACAGCAATGATGTAATCGAAGCAGTCAGTATTGCAAAATCTTTTATCGCCGCTCATGAGGATGTGAATTGGCGAAAAAGTGGTGCACATATGATGATTTTTTACGGTGATTATGGTCGGGGAAAGTCACATACTGCTGGTGCAATAGCTCATGAACTGATTGAAAAATTTGAAATTTCAGTATTATATAGGCAGCTATCTACTATATTAGAGATGCGTTTCTTTTCTTATGATTACAATGCTCAAGATAATGTAGGCCAGAGATTTCGTGAAATAAACAGAGAATTACTTGATGTAGACTTGCTGATACTTGATGAAGTATGTGTGAATGAAAGTGTTTTGAAGAAAAATGCACAAAGTTGGTTAGGCAATGTACTGAGACAAAGGCTAGCCAATAATAAAAATTGTATTATGATCACTAATCACAACCTTGCTGAATTTGAGAATGCCTTAGGCCGATATTGCTTTGAATCCATCAAAGAATACGATACATATAAAGTAAAATTTTCAGGTCCTAGCAGACGTAAGGAAATTATTCCTACTCAACCAGAACCACAACAACAACCTCAAAACACCTCTGGCTATCGTCCAAATCAAGTTAAATAGTTAGTAAGTCTTAAATATTTAAGGGTATAAAGTTACTGCTTACCCTTTATTTATTCACTGGGTAGTGGTGCAAATATATAATAAAGTGAACCAATATTAATGGGTCATATTTCCAACAAAAAGATAATAGAATCTTTAAATTACCCCTGTGATTAATTTTGCAGAGAATAAAATTTGACTTTTATTTTCTCTTATAAAGTCTGATTATTAAACGTTGATTTAGGATAAAAAGTCAGCCTTAACGCCATAATAATCAAATTTAAAATTACATATAAGC
>NZ_CAJXPA010000093.1 GCF_913058035.1 uncultured Paraglaciecola sp.
TGATAATTCACTTCAGGCATTGGAACAACGCCTTGTGATACTAATATACGGTTACTATTACCAAAACAGTGGATTAAATTATAAACAGAACAATTAACTAACAGTGCTCGAAAATTATTATGCGTAAAACTGGTATTTGTTGATGTCGTGCAAAACAACAGATGGGTTTATACCTTTCTGTTAATGGACAACTTTGGTAATACTATGAAAACTTTCCTCTTAGTATGTTTTGCTTGATTATTTTTAAATGCTTGCACCGCAACCTATTTAAGTACTTACTAGCAATTAGGCAGGCAACCCAAAATTGAAGAAATAGTGGATAATTTTATTACTGAAATTGAATTTCACCCGATGATGTACGTATTTTTTAAGGATTCAAATATCGATCGTTTCGTGAAAAGGTCAGCGAGCACATATACATCTTAATAGATGACCCATATGAGTACACAGGTTATAATGTGGAACAAATTCAGACTGACATGAATGTCAGCGAATCAGAGTTTAATTATGGTGTCGATTTATTTATTGTGGCTATGACTAAAGCCAATATCCATCACACTATTCAAAATAAAATATTAGCTGTTATTGCAGCCACTAGAGACGAGATGATTTATCTCTGGTGAACCTTCATGTATATTGGACAAACAGATACCTCATAAATGAGTGAAAAATGCCATTTGCTAATGATATCTTCAAAAAAAATAACGTAAATATTATAGGCACAGGTGAAAAGACTCTGCTTTTAGCTCATGGTTTTGGTTGTGATCAGAAGATGTGGCGTTTTATGCTCCCCGCACTGATACCACATTACAAAGTAGTGTTATTTGATTATGTGGGCTCCGGTAATTCAGACTTAGCCAATTATGACCAAGCCCGATACAGCTCGTTAGAGGGTTACGCTCTCGATGTTCTCGAAATTTGCGAAGCCCTAGATTTACAAAATGTCACCTTTGTTGGGCACTCAGTGAGCAACATGATAGGTCTCATTGCTTCAATCCAACAACCAAAGTTTTTTAGTAATTTAGTAATGGTTTGTCCCTCCCCTTGTTTTCTAAATTTCGAACCTGACTACATTGGAGGGTTTGAAAAGTCTGATTTAGACGAACTATTTAATTTAATGGATAAAAACTATATTGGTTGGGCAAATTACCTTGCGCCTCTTGTCATAGGTGCAAACCATTCTGAAAAGTTGATAGGTGAGTTATCAGGAAGCTTTTGCTCGACTGACCCTATAATAGCCAAAGCTTTTGCCAAAGCGACGTTTTTTTCCGATTACCGCTACTTACTAAAAGAAGCCAAACACCCAGCTTTGATCTTTCAAAGTAGTCATGACTCTCTTGCTTCAACTGATATTGGCGAGTACATGTTAAAACAATTACCTAATGCACAACTCAAGCTAATAGAAGCTGAAGGGCATTGTTTACATATGACCTACCCAGACATCATTAACCAAGGATTAAGGGACTACGTTGACTAATAAGGTCATAGGATTTATAAGCCCTGAACCGGATGCCTTTCAGTCGGGTGCAATGGTAACCGATGAAAATCGAAGGATTATCTACGCCAATACGTATTTTTCATATGAGTTGAACTGGGATTTAGAAACGTTAGTCGGTAAAAGTTCCGATGATTTATTTACTTACGCATCTAAAATATTTTTTGAAAGTTATTTAATGCCCACTTTGCTACATGATAAAAAATGCGAAGAAATGCAATTAACTTTATATGACGGTAATGGAAAACGTATACCGATACTGGTTAGTACCAAAATTGATGAAAAAGGTCATATTTATTGGGTTTTTTTCAATGCATCGAAGCGCGATAAGCTTTATGAAGAACTGATAAACGTTCGCAGAGAGTTGGAAGCTCAAGCAAAAATATTAATTTCAATGGCATCGACTGACGAACTGACTGGGTTGATGAATCGTCGAGAAATAAATCTGCGAGCACCCGAGCTTATTAATCAAGCAAAGCGTTATAAAAATACTATTTCGTTATTAATGGTAGATATAGACCACTTCAAAAAAGTAAACGATTCATTTGGACATGTGCAAGGAGACAAACTTTTAAACGAATTAGGTCTACGTTTGCAAACATTTGGTCGTCAGACTGATTTGATTGCGCGCTTTGGTGGTGAAGAATTTATTATATTATTACCTGATACTGATAAGGTTGGCACTAAGCTTTTTGCTGCACAATTGCATGAGTTAATGTCAGAAATAAAAATAAACAACACCTCAGTAACCATCAGCATAGGTGTAACCATAAGCGATGGTAGTCTTAACCTAGATAATTTGACCAAACAAGCTGACAGTGCCCTTTACATGGCTAAAAGCACTGGTCGAAATAGAACCGTGTTTTACCAAGACACTTAATACTATCGATACCTTCGACAACGTCCATAACTGCAACCCATTGGGCAACTTAATTCCGATGCATGACCTTTGAGAGTTGTGATGGTGATAGGTTCGACTTTCACTATATCTGTTAAAATATTTAACATACATTTGTAATCGATCGTTGATAGGCAACGACCGATCCAATTGTATCGCCCACCCTGTCACCACTCCGCAAATTATTGCTTGGCAAAAACTCTAAAGAATGTTCTCTGAAATACTCCAAAGTAAACCTAGATCTCTATAACCCACGGGATCAAGAGCGGTGACAATTGAATATCACTTGCGGTTCATAATTTGGATCCCGGAAGAGAGCTGAAATACCGCTTTTGAGAACTTGCCACCATCGAGTCGTTGTGAAGACGAACTGTAGATCAAGTTCTTTAAAAATCAGATTTTATACCGCCAAATATTTTAAGGAGATTTGAAATTTTATTTCAACATCATCCAACTTAGCCTCAACAGGATCTCAATATAAGGGTATTAATGGATGCTGATGATACTAGCAAATAATACAAAGTTGGGTTTATGAGGAATAATCGCAAAAAGATTTTGCAACGCTTGTTTTTCTTGAGCAACACGCTGTTTAGATAAGGTTGGCGCTTTATCTAAGCAGCTTTGTCGCAATTCTCCCACAGTCTGTTCAGTCATTGCTTGCCCAAGGGCATTTAACAAACACTTATTGATACCATGCAACACATTTGCTTCTGACTCAGATCCTGATGCGTTATTAACTGCGAGCACAACAGATAACAATAATACTGCAGCTTTCATCACCACATGCTTCTCTAATGGTATGGCTCAAAGTAAGTTAGTGTTGCCTGCACCAATCAATAATGCCAATACTATAAGTGATTTACCATATATGATTTTTCAGTAAAACGAATGGCATGCCACTGCTCTTAACATTCAGCCAAATTAACATATGCTTTGCAGCTTGAACTCATAGCTTATCGATGCTGTTAAACGAACCAATGCCGAGTTCTATTCACAAAATACACCAAAGACAACATCACTGGTACTTCAACCAACACACCCACCACAGTAGCCAAAGCTGCACCTGAATGTAATCCAAACAGTGAAATAGCCACAGCAACCGCCAATTCAAAAAAGTTAGACGTGCCAATCATACTGGCAGGCCCTGCAATATTGTGAGGAAGCTTTAAGCGTATTGCAAAAAAGTAAGCGATAGCAAATATACCGTAGGTTTGAATGATGAGTGGTATGGCAATCAACACAATTGTCTGCGGTTCAGTCAAAATAGTTTGCGCTTGAAAACCAAACAGCAACACGACAGTGCCTAGTAGACCAACTATTGACCAAGGTTTAAGCTTAGCTACAAAACTGTCTACACTTTTTTGCTCTTCTGTTTTTCCGGTTTTTTTATCTAACAAAGAACGGGTCAACGCGCCTGCCACTAAAGGCAACAACACATATAATAACACTGAACTAACGAGCGTATTCCAAGGTACTTGAATATCACTGACACCCAATAAAAGCGCGGTTAAGGGTGCGAATGCGAAGATCATAATAATATCGTTAATCGATACTTGTACCAAGGTATAATTGGCATCGCCCTTAGTCATTTGACTCCAAATAAATACCATCGCAGTGCAAGGGGCCACACCCAGTAAAATCATACCTGCAATATATTCGTTAGCTGATTCTGGATCGACCCAGTCAGCAAAAAAACCTTTAAAAAATAACCAACCTAAGGCGGCCATAGTAAAAGGTTTAATTAACCAGTTAATAACGAGTGTTAATGCTAAACCCTTAGGCTTTTTACCTACGTCTTTGATTGATGAAAAATCGATTTGGACCATCATCGGGTAAACCATTAACCAAATCAGTACCGCTACCACTAAATTAACATGTGCATATTCTAAGCTTGCTACGAGAGCAAAAAAATCTGGGATAAGACTGCCTAAAAACACCCCCAATATGATACTGATGCCTACCCAAACTGATAAATAACGTTCAAATAATCCCATGTACTTGTTCCTCTATGCTTTTATTAAACACTAGTCAGCACGTTTATTAACGCGCTGACTTAATTGTTCTGCTGATTCAACGCGCTCTGAATAACGGTCAACTAAATAGTCACTATTATCTCTGGTAAGCAAAGTAAACTTCATCAGTTCTTCCAACACATCCACCACACGATTGTAATAGGGTGAAGGTTTCATTCGGTCGTTATCGTCGAATTCCATAAAAGCTTTGGCTACTGACGATTGATTAGGAATGGTCAACATACGCATCCAGCGACCTAAAATACGCATTTGATTAACGGCGTTGAAAGACTGCGAGCCCCCACTTACCTGCATAACTGCCAACGTTTTCCCTTGTGTGGGTCGTACACCTCCTAAATTTAGAGGCACCCAATCTATCTGGCTTTTCATAATACCGGTCATTGCACCATGGCGTTCAGGAGAGCACCATACTTGGCCTTCTGACCATATCATTAGTTCACGTAATTCCACCACTTTTGCATGTGTTGCGTCTTCAGCATCAGGTAAGGGTAAACCTGTTGGGTCAAAGATACAGGTTTCGGCACCCATCGCATCTAACAAACGGGCTGATTCTTCTACCATTAACCGACTAAAAGACCGTGTCCGTAATGAACCATATAACAAGAGTATTTTGGGTTTATGATTGGTCTTATTTATTGCAAAGTCTTCTGCTCTGGGTACATTAAATTCTATGAGTTCAAGATTCGGCATAACCGAGTTAGAGTTAGAATCAGGCTTAGACATTATGTTGCACCTAAATTAGTAAGGGCTGTTTTAAAAGCGGCCTTGTCTTTGATATCCACGTTTATGTTGCTCAATTGTTCCACTCTTTTTCTTATTTGTTCAATAGTGGCTTTGAATGCATCGGCTATTTGTGTTTCAGATCCTTGTAGCTTAGATGGATCAGTTAAGCCCCAATGTACTTTTAAGCTTTTACCAAACCACACAGGGCACACCTCATTGGCGGCGGAATCACATACAGTTACCACTAAATCGGGTGTAAATGTTTCAAAGTCATCCCAAGACTGACTTCGTAAACCGTCAATTGAAACACCCGTTTCTTGTAAATATTTAATCGACAATGGATGCACTTCACCTGCTGGTTGACTGCCAGCACTTCTCGCTACTATTTTTCCTACATTTCCTACTTTGCCTTCTTTACCAAGAGAAAATTGATTAGTGATAGCTTCAGACAAAATACTGCGGCAGCGGTTGTGGGTGCAAATATATAAGATTTTCATTCAATATTATTCCGGTAAAAGTTAACAGCAGTTATCTGTTAGTTTGGCTGTGTCTAAATTATGTAGACAATCATTTAAGTATATATGGTTGTCTTTAGTGGTCAGGGTGAGTACCTCAAGCGCCCATCTCGGTAAAGCATGATTAATTTTATAAAACACCCATTTTCCACGTCTTTGGTCAGACAAAATTCCACATTTACGTAGCTCAGCTAAATGTCGTGATACTTTTGGCTGACTCAGTTGCAGTGCACTAATTAAGTCACACACGCATAACTCACCTTTAAGCGTGATCAGTAACAAGCACTTCAAACGTGTGTCTTCAGATAAACATTTATAAAAAGCAATAGGGGTCATTAAAGGTACTCAACTCAATACATATGAAATATCATATATATGATATTTCATATGTCAATAGTGTAACAAGCAGGCGACTATTTGATCTTTAGGATTTAAACTAGGTCAATTATTTAGTTAGGTGCCCTCTATGTCAAACACACTGCCCTACCTCGCACACTATGCGACACATCTGCAAGATGATATACAACATTTACTATCTCAAAATAAACTGGGCGATTGGCTAAGAACACGCTATCCAGAAACGCATAACATTCCCAACGATAACGAACTGCGTGACTACGCGATGTCTCTAAAAAGTCAATTTATGAAGAAAACTCAACCACTGAGTAAGGTGATATACGATAGCAAAATTCATATAGTTAACCACGCTTTAGGCCTTCACAGTTATGTATCACGTGTACAAGGTGGCAAATTAAAGAGTAAAAACGAGCTGCGAGTCAGTACCTTATTTAAGCACACTCCCGAGCCATTCTTGAAAATGATAGTAGTGCACGAACTTGCCCACTTAAAAGAAAAACAACACAACAAAGCATTTTATCAACTCTGCCAGCATATGATGCCTGATTATCACCAAGTTGAGTTTGATGTAAGAGTATATTTGACTGAACTAGAACGCTCGGGGTCAGTATTCGTTGTTTCAAAAAACTGAGTTATAATGCTTTAGTATTATGCAACGCTTTTATCTGCAAACAATAAAGATTATTGTGGTAAAGACATGAGTTTATATAAACGACCTTTTATGCCACAACCTAGCGTCTTAATTATCGATGATAGTGAAATCGAACGGTACATGTTGAGTCACCAACTTCACAAAATTGGTGTAAGTAAAATAGTGCAAAAAGCCGATGGCCGATCAGGGCTCGCTTTTTTAAACAATTTTTTACATAACCAACAGCAGTATGGTGAAAGTTTCCCCCCCGCAATTATTATACTTGACGTCAATATGCCCATCATGGATGGGTTTGAATTTTTACAACAATTTGCAGAGTTAAAAACACAAGTTAACTTAGATATATGCCAGATTTTAATGTATTCAGGATCAGACGACCCAAAACAAAAAATTCAAGCACTTAAGTATGATTTTGTTAAAGGTTTTCTAATTAAAGGTGAGTCAAGTCCGGAAGAGTTAAAAATAGAAATCGGGGCATTTTAAGTATTAATTGGCAGTCCACCGACATTAACAAGCTTATGCACAACCACAGTTTAGGTTTTATCTTATTTTATTTTGATTAGGAATTGTTATGTCAAATCGCAAAGAATCTAACATCCAAATATTAAAAAAATATAACGTTTTAGATGTGAATATAGACAAATTGTTTGACGACATAGCTGTTCTTGCCACCGAAGGCTGTGACAAACCCTTCGCTATGGTTAGCTTAATCAATGCCAACACACGATGGGTGGCTTCACAAATGGGTTCTTTTCCTAGCCAAATACTGCAAGAAAATGTTTTTTCTGCCCTTGCAGTTACTCAAACACAGGTGTTGGAAATTTTTGACACACTACTTGACGATAGAACTAAGCAAAGTGAATCTGTAGTAAAAGCACCCAATATTCGTTATTACGCCGGCGTACCATTGATTAATAGCGACAACCAAACTTTGGGAACCTTGTGTGTCTTTGATATTAATCCAAACACAGTCAACCAACACCAAAAGTCTATGTTAAAACTGCTCGCCAAAGATGTGGTATCACAATTAGAACTTCGAAGAAAAAATTATGAGTTGTCAAAATTAAAAAACCTTTATCAGATGATCAGTGAAAATAATCCTGATTTAATATTTGCAACAGACAGTGACTATAAAATCCTTCATGCCAACACAGCATTTTTGTCTTTATTCCCAGAAAAGAAACGCGATAAAATCATTGGATATTCAGCCCTAAAAAAATATAGTGACGAGGAAACTGAGGCTCTTTCAATACGAGATAAGTTAGTTTTTGAGCAAGATGCAACTGAAACAATAGAAAAAGTAGTATTTCCAAGCGGCGAAATCCGTACGTTATTTACCACTAAAAAACGTTTTGAAGATGATGAAGGCAAAGCCTACATATTAGGTGTGTCCAGAGATGTGACCGAACGAGAAGCATTAATTGAAATGTTAAAGAAATCAAATAGTGAGCTCGACGAATTTGCCTATATCGCCTCTCACGACTTAAAGGCACCACTAAACGCAATTAAACGATTGGTATCTTGGATCGAGGAAGATGCAGCAGAAGTCTTACAGGCTGAAAGCCTTGAACATTTTGGTATGATTAAAAATCGTATTAATAGAATGAATATGCTGCTCAAAGACTTACTTAATTACTCGAGGGTTGGCAAAAATGATGGTCCTCCACAAAGCTTGAATCTACGAGAGACAACAAAACAGTGCTACGAGTCGTTAGGCTTGCCCGAGGGCTTTGTAGTTGAGGTAGATAACGTAGACATCGTATTACCTAGAGCACCACTTGAGTTAGTGCTTACAAACTTAATATCTAATGCAGTCAAACACCATCTAAAAAACGCAGGCCATATCGAGATAAAATGCGAAAACTTACAACATGATTATCAGATAAGTGTGACAGATGATGGGCCAGGTATTGATCCTTCGTTACATGGAAAAATATTTATGAAATTTCAAACCCTTAAACCAAGAGATGAAGTAGAAGGCAGTGGTTTAGGGTTAGCAATGGTTGAGAAAACGCTAGCTAATTATTCAGGTAAAATTTCAATTCAATCAGATATTGGCAAAGGAGCCACATTTATTGTTACATGGCCTAAAACGAAGGCAATGGGTCAATGAATAGAACCAATCCTACCGACATCACTCTTTTCTTAATAGAAGACGACGATATTGATGCGATGAGTATCCAACGGGAATTTAAACGCCGCCACATTTCCAGCCCTATCATTAGAGCAAAAGACGGAGTAGAAGCATTTGAATTGCTCGCATTAGGTAAGATAAAACGTCCTTTTGTTATATTGTTAGACTTACAAATGCCACGTATGAATGGCCTAGAATTTTTGACTACATTGCGCAAAGACAGTGACTACAAAAATAGTGTGGTATTTGTTTTAACTACCTCACAAGATGAAAAAGATATTTTTAACAGCTACCAGTCGAATATTGCCGGTTACTTTATCAAAGATGAAATAGATGATGGTTTGATTAGCATCGTTGATATATTTGATGCTTACAGGAAAGTTGTGTATTTACCAGTCAGTTAAGTTAAGACTGTCATCTTGGATTAGGATGCTCAGAGTATTATGAGTAATCAATTCATAACTTGGCTTTAATAACACATAGCACTGTATTTCGGTAGAAAAGACTCGTTATGTTGATGATGATATTTTATCAACAGTGGGCGATAGGTTTAGCGTATAGTCGCTCTACACTTTTCAATAATTAGTGACATCTAATGGACTATCAATTTTTTCATGATATTTTAGGGCAGCCCGTAGCCACATGTGAACTTGAGTGTGAAGCGTTTGGTGATTGGCTAAGTCATGAAATCGCTCAAGACTCTGAACAAATCACTGCGTTACTGAATACTATCCAGCAGCTTCAGACCAACCAACTTTGTAGTTACCAACACAACGGCAAGGAATACCATTTAGAGTTTGATAAGGATGAAGTTGAGCTTATTTTAAATAACAATCACATCCAAGAAATGGCATCTTCGGAAGATGACGAAAGCCAAGAACTGAGTAACCTACATATCCAATCAGGCTGTGGCCTAACCGATCTGAAAACATTACTTAAAGCTTGGCAGACGTTTATTAGTTAAAGCAGATGTCTGTTTTAGTCTTTCATTTTAGTCATTTAACTTAAATCCTAAACGGACATTGTGCTGCTATTTAGTATCCAATCAAACCTTAGTCAATAGTCTTAAATCATCAAATATGGGGCTAGTTACGACTACGCCTAATTGTTACTCAATGATGTTGCCGCGGATATTAACGACACCGATTTAATGAAGGAATTATCCATACCGTCACCACTGCTGGCTTCAGCAACCTAAACTTAGTTAGCTTGGTTCGGCAGAAAAAAACAGTTTTATTTATATACTTGACGACAAGTGGTCTGTTAATGCGTCAGTTCATTGGATAAATATGGACACCGAAACAAGCTTTAACTTAAATGGTTCGCGGGCATTGAGGAGCTCAGCATTACGCCTCGTATCGATTCGATTACTGCTGGTTTACCTTTATAATTATATATTAATCTTATGGACACAAAAAAGCCGTAACGAATAATTAAGTTACGGCTTTTTATTTTTCTTAAAACAACTTAAGCGTTATAGGTCGACGACGAAGTATCGCCACCACGCCCAGTCCAATTTGTATGAAAGAACTCACCTCTTGGCTTGTCTATACGCTCATAGGTATGAGCACCAAAATAATCCCGTTGGGCTTGTAACAAATTAGCCGGTAAACGCGCAGTGCGGTATCCGTCGAAGTAATTAAGTGCAGCTGTGAGGCAAGGTGCTGGCACACCAGTAGTGATGGCATTCACTGCTACACGTCTCCATCCTTCTTGTGCACCTACGACTGTATCTCTGAAGTAGTCGTCCAATAATATATTGTTTAACTCTGGGTTTTTATCATAAGCTTCTTTGATCTTACCTAAAAATGCAGAACGTATAATGCAGCCACCACGCCACATTAATGCGATACCACCGTAGTTGAGGTTCCAGTTATATTCTTTGGCTGCTTCACGCATTAAAGTATAACCCTGAGCGTATGAAACAATTTTAGACGCAAGAACCGCTTGGCGTAAATCTTCGATAAAGGCAGCTTTTTCAGTAGCGTTACCATTGAATGTTTTAGCTGGGCCAGTGATCACTTTAGATGCTTCAACACGTTCGTCTTTTAGGGCTGATATACATCGAGCAAATACAGACTCAGCAATAAGAGTTAACGGAACACCCAAATCTAATGCAACTATACCTGTCCATTTACCCGTACCTTTTTGGCCTGCTGTATCAAGAATTTTTTCTACCAGTGGACCACCGTCTTCATCTTTAAAAGCTAAAATATCACGAGTAATTTCAACTAAATAACTATCTAATTCAGTGGTGTTCCATTCTTTAAATACTTCATGCATTTCATCGGCTGACATGCCAAGCACATCTTTCATAATTTGATAAGCTTCACACAATAACTGCATATCGCCATATTCAATACCGTTGTGCACCATTTTAACAAAATGGCCAGCACCGTTTTCGCCTACGTAATCGCAACAAGGCGAACCATCTTCTACCTTGGCAGAGATATCTTGAAAAATGGGTTTCACTGCTTGCCATGCTTCAGCTGAACCACCAGGCATAATTGAAGGTCCTTTAAGCGCACCCTCCTCACCGCCTGAAACGCCCGCACCCACAAAATTAACACCTTTTTCAGCACAGTATTTTTCACGGCGAATAGTGTCAGGGAAATGAGTATTACCGCCATCAATGATAATGTCGCCTTTGTCCAACAAAGGTAGAAGCTGGTCAATAGTGGCATCAACAGGAGCACCTGATTTCACCATAATCATAATTTTACGAGGAATGGCTAGCGATTGAACTAGCTCTTCTACCGAATAAGCACCGCGAATGCTCTCGCCTTTTGCTCGGCCATTGATAAAATTTTCCACCTTATCAGTAGAGCGATTATAAGCAGTGACGGTGTACCCTTTACTTGCCATATTCAAAATTAGGTTTTCACCCATGACAGCAAGGCCGATTAAGCCAATATCAGATAGTGTTTTCATAGAGTTCCAATGTTTGTTTCAATTAATAATGCTTGCTTAGTTGCCGAGCATTATACGTCAAAACGCTTAAGAATATTCCAAAGGTGCGAGGTTCATTTGAACAGGCAATTTGGGTAATAGGACGAAATGACCTTCATACATAGCCATATATTAAACATTAAAATGCAACTTAACACTTCAAAATGCATAAATAAATAATGCATTGATATAAGAAATATTGTTCAGCCCAAATTAGTGCAACAAACCAAGCTAGCAAATCCCACTTTATGTACTCAAAAATGTCGTTAGTCAGTGCCACACGCAAAATAAACACCGGGTTGATTGATAAACTTTCGTAAAGGCCAGTAACAAGCAAGTAAACACGGGTAACAGTAGAATAAACATAAAGCGACGATCGAAAGAGTACTCAAAACAAAGTTATTCCTAAATCATTCTCAGTAAAACTAATCTGATTAGGTCCTTACCTTGAGCGCTTAGAGGCTGGCTACTCGCACAAAGTAACATATTTGGGCGCTATAACTAAGGACCTTATGTAGACTTAAACCTGCCAAAACAGCGTGATTAACGCAACAATAAAAGCTCTAAAAGCAATCATCTATTTAGTAAAAAGTAAATTATAATGACTTGTTGTCAGTGGCTCAGGACTAAACAACTGATCTTAGCTATCGTGCTTGCGAAGTGTTGCCTACCTGACAACTATTTAGGTTTTATTCTTAGGGTCATGCCCATCAAATACCTTGAAGCAGGCTGATAGATACGGACAGGTACTTCATAACTGTAAGACATGCTCACATAATGGGCGCTGGCGTTTAAAAAACCTTAATTAAAGCAGTATTTAGAAAGCATTGGCTTTTGGTGAATCAGTCATATGGGAACAAGTCGTTGTGTAAGTTAGATATTCTCATAAATTTTTCCACGACAAAACCTTACATATCTGTTAGCCAAGGTCCAATTGTAGTCTCAAAACTTACCTTATTATCACGGTATAGAGCACGACCCGCATGTTGATGGTCGGGCTCATCCTCCAAAAAAAATAGCATGAATTTATCTAACTGTTATTGCTGAGTATTGATCACATCTTCACTTGAAGCATTCTTTTGTGCCTAGCCAACTAATCGCCTTAATGCAGAAGATGCTCCTCATTTTTGAATGGATAATTATTCCCAATGACAAGGTAATAGGGTCACTTCTTTCGCTTTGACTCCAAGTTTGGGTTGGCTATGCCTACCACTATAAGTGTTAGCAGCAGGCGTATTTACTAATACTGTCCTCACATCACCGTACCTACAATCAATTTTTCGGCAACATTATTACTCAAACACTATAGGTTCAATATCGCTATCAAACGCTTTACCTTTTGAACTATCTCTTCAATGACTCCTTTACAGAATAACGTTTTATCGTAAACTGCCAAACAAAGGATGCTCATTACACTTACTTTTTAAATAAGAAGCATCAATATTATCTGAGTATCAATATTTTTAATTATTAAAATGTCTGGACTGTATTACTCAAGGTCGATAAAACAGCGCTCCTGCTGCCTTGATAACTTAATTGAGCGCCGGATTTGAGTGTATGCATTCAAGTGTATCTAATTATTGCGTCTGCCCTTTTGCAACTTCCTCAACCTCATTCAAGAAAGCAGGTTTATTGCCTGTCATTTCCCAGGCGCCCAATGTAATGGGTATGCCACCGATATCATTGAGTTGGTCAAAGAAAGATTTCAAGACAAAATCACGACCCTGCTCTTCGTCTAGTTTTGCTTTTTGTGCCATGGCGGTATCGAGTAGAGCTTTGCCCGTTACATAGCTGGTGCCATAACCGGGTTGGCGTAGATAAAGATGTTGTTCAAAAATTAGTAAGTCAGGTTCTGTTTTCATCCATCCTCTAGGGGTGTAGTTCATATGGATTTCACCTGCTTGTTGCATCGTCATCTGATTAGCATGAGCATACAAAGAGCCCAGACCTCGGGCCGCCCTCTGAGCAAGCATAATCCAAACAATTTCTCGCGCACGGGGATTGTGATCGTATAAACCCGCATGCATAAAGATTTCTTCCACGGCCGTGGCAGTGCCTTCGTTACGACTATCAAAAATATTATACAGCAGCGCATTTTTTCTAAGGGCTCTTGGGTTAGGATCGTTTTCCATTATTGCTAGTTCAAACCAATGATAAAAATGCGAATATAGGGGGGTGGGGTCAAAGTGTGAACCAATTTGAAAGAAGTGGCGAGTTGCCTCTGGTACAAAACGCCCTAATCTTGCATAAAGCGCCGGTTTAAAATAATCGGCAACCGTGACAATATTTTTCTCTTCCAAAAATTTAAGAAAAAATTCAGCGGACTGTGTTGCTAATTGATCATATTCTTCCGCATTTTTCACTGATACCAATGCTGGTAGTCCAATGTTTCTTTGTTCTTCTAACTTTAACGATGACCAAGCCCTATCAAGCTCACGGCGTAATAACCTTTCTTCATCTTCCCATGTCATGGATAGCAAATGTACGTGTTTTTGGTACCAACTGTACTGCTCAACGCCAAGCCCTGAAGGCCCAGTTTTTGTCATACTTTGTTGTTGAAGCCACGCCACAAATTGCCCCGTAGACTGAATTGCTTGCTGATGTGTATGTATTAGCGTTGCATTGTTAGTTGTTTTAATTTGAGACGAAATATCCAGCAGGTTTTGCTGCTGAGTTTGAATATCACGTATGCCCGCTACCCATAATTCTTTAGCATTACCGGTTAAATTTTCTCTGGCTTGTATATGAAAAGGTTTTATCCGAGACAAGTCGTTGATTAACCTAGTCTGCTCGCTATTACTGATGGGAAAGGAATAGCTCCATAATTCGGTGACATAATGAGGGGTAGGACCTTCGTGAGCTGGCACATCACTTTTATATGTCCACACCTGTTTATAAAATGCAGGGTCTCTCTGCCAAGGTTTTAACACCTTCTCATTAAATTCATACCCATTGAGTTCTGCCAACATCACAAACCAATCAATTTGCTGCGCAACACTCCAATCTGATTGATCAAACGCTAACAATCGTGCTTTAAATTGTGCCCATTTTGTATGGCGCTTTTTGAAGGTTACTTGACGATAGTCAGGTGCAAGGTTATGTAAAGGAGCAACCTCAAAGGTGCGCCATTGAGTAAACAGAATTTCTAATTGACTAAAGTCTGAAGATGATTTTGCACCAAAAGAAAAAAATAATAGTGCTATCGCCATGTATGTGGTTTTCATTTTTTATCCCTGAATGAAGTTTCAATAATGAAGCAGAGTATTTACTCGCTAATCTATCATATACGCGATGTACTATTTTTTTACATATTTCTAGCGCTTATTAGTTGAATCCAAGACACAAATAAGATTCCACCTATGACTGACTGCCATGACAATCAAACTCTGACTCATCCTAGCAGTACTAGTAAAAAGACGACCACTATGAGTTATATCTCTACAACCGTATAAAAGGTAATTTTTTAGTGCCTAAAACATATTTTATATGCCCCAAATAGGTAAACAATGAGACAATCGAACCAGAAAAATGACAGATAGTTATATCGCATAGTGTTGGCGTAAAAAAGCAATAATAACCTGAACCAAAATGGGTATGTTTTAGTCGCTGTTGCCAAACAATGATACTAAAAGACAAAACCAGAGTACTCAATTAAATATACGGCATTAATTCTGACAAAAATATTGCGGGTTACTCAGGATATAAACGGATCTAAATGTCATGGGTGTTCTTAACGAGTATTTTATACTGCCACATCATCTTTCAGTGACTTGATGCAATGCAACGAAACGAAACAAAAAACAATTAGTAACCAACAGCCAGCCAACAAACAGTGAGGTGAGTTGAGTGAATAATCAATACCGACTGTTAACCTAATACAAAGGCAATCACATGAATAAAAATTTAAAAAAGCTTCACTATAGTCTTGCTGTCATCACTCTTATGCTTTTAGCGGGTTGTGACAAACCTTTGAAAGTTCCCAGTATTATGCTGGCCAGTCCTTCATACACAGCCAACATTCCTGATAATGAAGTGACCAGAAATATTCAGATGGCTTTGGTGTCTCAATCAGAACTTAAGGCATTCGATATCAATGTCATCACACTTAAAGGCGATGTACGTCTTATCGGGGTTGTCGACACCCAAAGTCAAATTGATAAAATTGTCAAACTAGCAAGAGAAGCTGAGGGAGCTCACGCCATTAATAATAAATTATCTCTGAGTAACTAGTTGACCACCGAAGAGCGATGATAGATTACAAAGTTGTGATAAATTGATTGAAAGTCGCTTTGAGCACAAGTACGAAGCTAACACAGATACCCATTGCAGATGTTGCCAAAAATAATACCTATAGCTAAGTAATTAAGTAGTTAAGTAGTTAATAGTGTTTGCATATTTTATAAGACAAATAAAAGCGCAAACTAAATCGTTAGGCGCTTTTTTATTATTATAATGGATAGAGAAACTTATTTTTGTTTAGACATATTCATAGATAGGTCTGCATTTTGTTTTATCTAAATTCAGCCTGAATGCGCTACTTGTCCGCCGTCCAAAACAATAGTGTGACCACATACATAGTTGCTCGCACGAGAGCAAAGGTAAATAGCCGTACCCGCAATATCGCTTAGCTCGCCAATTTTGCGAGCGGGAAGATTATCTGCAATTTCCTGTTCATGCACCAAAACATGTTTCGTCATTTTGCTTGGAAAAAAACCTGGGGCAATACCATTAATATTGACATGATTTGGGCGAAGATCTGCTGCCATATGCCGTGTCATTTGAATAACAGCAGCTTTACTGGCTGAATAAGAATAATTGTTCATATGCGGATGAGTGATCCCATTGACAGAGGCAATATTCACGACTCGTGAAGGTTCATCTGCTGTTCCAGACAAACGCAATGCAGGTAATAAACGTTTACTAAGAAAGAAAATAGATTTTACATTTAAGTCCATTACCTTGTCCCAACCCGCTTCCGGGAATTCATCAATAGGTGCACCCCAGGCAGCACCTGCATTATTGATCAGTATGTCAATTTTTGGCTCTCTTTTAAGCATTTCATCTGCAAAAGTATCAACTCCAGCCATTGTAGATAGATCAGACTGAATAGCGATGCATTCACCCAAAGTGGATAATTCAGCAGCAGTTTGCTGCAATTGCTCAAGTTTACGGGCCGTAATGTAAGTTTTAACGCCACTTTCAACAAAACCACGGGCAATCATTGCACCTATTCCGCTTGACCCACCAGTAACGACTGCGACCTTGCCAGCAACCGAAAAAAGATTATTCATATATCATTCCTATTATTAAGAAAACGCCCATTTTCAAAGCGCTTGGTGTTATTAACATACCTGATGGGGCTAGAAAACATTGTTCATGTTTGTTATGAGATATCAGGCACATAAATCAGACATAAAGAAATGAATAAAAGTTATCAAGCACAGAATTAACTCACTCTAAGATAAAGAAACTCGAATAAATGATCAAACTTTAACATTAACGAGATCTCAAAATAGCAGATTAAATTGTGATGAATGGCAACGCAATTTGGCATGGGCGAAGACACATTTGTTGCCTGGTATCAAACAGATATGGGTGCTGAGGATTTTCCAAATTTTGTAAGTATTGATCCCTCCAATAC
>NZ_CAJXPA010000094.1 GCF_913058035.1 uncultured Paraglaciecola sp.
GGATAACCGCAAAGGAATTAAAGGTGCGTGCCGTCAGTTTGTAGAGATGTGTCGCCAGATGAATATGTTCAGCGATTCACTCTTTGCCATTGATGGCAGTAAGTTCAAGGCCGTCAACAACAAATCATGAAATTCCACACCCAGACAAACAGATATCACAAACCGCCCCTGATGCACGTTTGTTGAAGACACACCATATGGAAAGACAGGTTTGTTACAACGTACAAACGGCAGTAGACACCAAGCACCATCTCATCACCCATCATGACATTGTGATGACCACTGATAGAGGCCAATTAACCTTAGTGGCACAACAAGTACAGCAAGCAATGAAGAAGAAAGACATCATCATCATTGCAGATAAAGGTTACTTCAGCCGTATTGATATCAAGGCGTCTACTTTAATAATATCGCCTGTAGCCAGTGTGAAATACTGGCTAAATGCACGACTAGCGCAAAGAACGAGGTTCGGCGAATGAGGCGGTGAATACACGAATCAATCATTGAAGATATGCAAAAACGGCTGGGCAATAATCCTGATATACCTGTTCTGAGAAAGCAAACAGTGGAACACCTGTTTGGCACCATGAAAATGTGGATGGGTACTACTCACTCTGTAACCAAGGGCCTTGATAGCGCCGGCACTGAAATGAGTCTCAGTGTGCTGGCGTATAACCTGAAACGAATGATGTCGATAATGGGAACAACTGGTTTGATGGAGGCTATGATGGCCTAGGGTAGTTAATCCTCGAAAAATAAAGTGTAAAGCCTTATTAGCAGCCATTATTGCCATCTAAAAGTCACTCAACGCCCACATTTACTATTTCAAATAGATATTCTACACATCAACTCCGATGCTAAGGATGTGACTAAAGCTGCCGCAGATTAGTATTTAAAATAGTTTTTACACAGTATGGGCACATCACAGACAGATACAGTAGGTTAATGTTGAAGGGTTTGAGCAGCAAAATACAGTAATATAATTCTTGGTTCGTATGTCTGCTATGTCGGAATTTTCACTAGCATAACAACTGTCATTTAATTTCGATCTTTTATGCCTAATTTCAAACCTTGATTAACTTGTTAACTAACTAGTCGTGATTATCACTCTCAGTATCAGGAAAACAGTGTCAGGAAAATCAAAAATTACTGGCACTGTCCCCTTACAAAAACATCTACCATCAAAAAACCGAACAACAGCAACGGTAATAACGACTTATCAAAACCTACATTTACCCTTAATCTTTCAGCCGACATCATGTGTGAATGATTTGTGTCGCAACGTATAAAATATTTTTAGTCGGTCCACATGAAGCATCTCGAATTGTTAGATTTAGGAGCCGTTCATCAGACGCCACGGGTTAAGATTGTTAGTGCAATTATGTTTACTTAACCGGTTCTAAGGATTAATAAAATTACAAAACCCATCAAAATCAGCATGTGACTATGCTACTTTTTTTTGGAGCTGGGCATGTTAAGGATTTAATATAAACACTATTATACAAGAAGTAACAGACCGCATTATTGCTCGCAGTAAAGTATCAAGGGCAGCCTATTTGGCAAAAATTGAACGAGCACGCAGTCAAGGTCCGCTTCGAGGCTCTTTGTCCTGTGGCAACCTTGCACATGGTTTTGCCGCGTGCGGTAAAGAAGATAAAGCTGCTTTGCGTAACATGGTCAAAGCTAACATTGCTATTGTATCATCATACAACGACATGCTTAGTGCACATCAACCCTATGAAGACTATCCGCAAAAATTAAAAAAAGCTATTTTAGAAGTGGGCAGTGTGGCGCAATTTGCTGGCGGCGTTCCTGCTATGTGCGATGGCGTTACTCAGGGTAATCCAGGCATGGAACTCAGCTTAATGAGCCGCGATAACATAGCAATGGGAGCAGCCATTGGTTTGTCACATAATATGTTTGACGGCGCGTTAATGCTGGGTATCTGCGATAAAATTGTACCTGGCTTGTTATTAGCGGGCCTGAGTTTTGGACATTTACCGACCATTTTTGTGCCGGCTGGCCCAATGCCATCTGGTTTGCCAAACAAAGAAAAGGCACGTATTAGGCAAGAATTTGCCCAAGGTAAAGTGGGCCGCGAGAAGCTTCTTGATGCTGAATCGCAGTCTTATCACTCTGCTGGCACATGTACCTTTTATGGTACTGCGAACAGTAATCAGCTTGTGGTTGAAGTTATGGGGCTTCATTTACCCGGTTCTTCTTTTGTGAATCCAGGTACTGAATTAAGAGAGGCACTAACTACTGCCGCTGCCAAACAAATCACGCGAATAACCGATTTAGGCGATAACTACATGCCTATAGGTCATATAGTAGATGCCAAGGCAATGGTAAACGGACTTATTGGGTTATTAGCCACGGGTGGCTCAACGAACCATACCATGCACTTAGTGGCCGTTGCCCGTGCTGCTGGTTTCATTATAAACTGGGACGATTTTGCTGATCTCTCGAGGGCAACACCGTTAATTACCCGCATATATCCAAACGGCTCAGCAGATATAAATCACTTTACTGCCGCAGGTGGTATGTCGCTATTGTTTAAGCAATTATTAGATAAAGGTTTATTGCATAACGATGTAAACACAATATGTGGCTTTGGCCTAGAGCGGTATACACAAGAGCCACGCATCATAGATGGTGAGCTTACATGGGTTGAAGGTGTTGCTGAGTCGTTCGACAAAGAAGTCGTCGCCGATATTAACAAGCCATTTCAACCCAATGGTGGTTTGTCTGTACTGTCAGGTAATCTAGGTCGTGCGGTAATGAAAATATCGGCACTAAGTGAGCCATATTGTAAAATAAAAGCACCCGCGGTTGTGTTTGAAGATCAATATTCTTTTGATGCCGCTTTTCAAGCGGGTGACCTAAGCAAAGATTGTATTGTAGTCGTTCGTTTCCAAGGACCTGCTGCGCTTGGCATGCCTGAGTTACACCGATTAACGCCTCCTTTAGGTATTTTACAAGACGAGGGATTTAAAGTCGCTTTGGTTACTGATGGTAGAATGTCGGGCGCGTCTGGGAGGGTGCCAGCAGCCATTCATTTGACACCAGAGGCATTTAAAGGCGGCCTTATTGGTAAAATAAATACCGGTGATATCGTAGAAATTAATTCTATTACTGGTGAGCTTACGTTGCACGTTAGTGCCACCGATTTAGCGGTCCGCACACAAGCTACTATCGATTTAACGCTAAGCCATCAAGGAATGGGTCGTGAACTTTTCGCTGGGATGCGTTCCACTTTGACCGGGGCAGAAGAAGGTGCTTGTTCTCTTTTTGTTGAGCTAGACCGTCTTGACTCAGGTTCACTTTGATATTCATTACACTTGGCTCTACTGTATTGTCTGTATCGCCAACATTGTTTTTAATTAGTGGCTGTGTCGGGTTAATAGTATCGATGATAATCATAATAAGAAATAAAGGTCGCGTGTCAAAAGTATTGCTTTAGCTCGATCACATACTGCAATCCCAGATAGCCACGTTATGCAACTTTATGCATCATTATGCATCATTATGGTAAAGAGTTAAAAATAACTGATATCGTCCAGCAGCAGCCAATCGTCGTTAACCTTTTGGCTAGTTCGTGTCTGCCCTGTCGTCGGTTAATGCCAGTATTAGAGCAGGCTGCGCGACGTTATAGCGATGTGACGTTTGTCTCACTAAATTAGCGTGATTCAATTGAAACAGTGCAGCAATTTCTGCAGACAGAAGGACTAAATTTTAAGCATGTGCTGTTAGATAGCCAAGGAGAAATAGCCACTAACATGGGACTTTTTAGCTTGCCAGTCACACTGTTTTTTGACGCTAATGGAGAATTAGTACACAGTCATGTGGGAGGGATATCAGCAACAAGTCTACAGCAACGTATTGAACAGTATTTTTAGTTAAGTTTGTGCCGCTTAACGGACTTCCTAATCAGTTAATAGATAACGGCTAATGTTTTCAATAGAGCATTTGTGGACTTTGACTTGTCTGCCTCTTAGCGATCTACATAACAACGTTGGCCTTTTTTATTATTTTTCATCGCTACGCTAAAGTATGAAAAATAACATGAAAAAATATTCTGATATAGCCTAGCTTTGCGCTTGGTCGTAGCTTGATCAGGGTAACTTTCTACGTTGACTTAATTATTCACAGTATTTAGGAGCATGATCCATGGTTAGGTTGCCACATGTCTTTCGATTAGGAGAATCGAAGCTCGTCATAGTTATAATTTCAGGTGTTCGCCAGTAATGAATGATCAACATCAGTAGCATTTGAGAGTGTCAATTATTAAATCAATGTAGTGGGATAAGTTTTGAATTTATGTACCCCAAATATTCTTTTTCCTAATATTTTTCACAGCAATGTTTTCACAGTAATGAATGCGTAAAGCTGACGATTTATATCAGCGGTTGTAGACAAATTCTTGCCAAATAGGGTGACAAACTCTATCGTAACCAACCATTGCGGCAAGCAAATCTTTTCTTGCTGATGCATCCACCATTTCTGCAGGTAATAAAGGGTCTTGGTTTATTTGACGTATTACATGTTCACCAATCAGAAAAGACTCTCTAGTAGCCTGCGTGATATCAAAGTTAGGCAAACGTTGTGCACTTTTTTCTATCAGGGAGGTTAATAGACCATAGGTTTTTTCTAGCTGTTCTGGTGACCATAAAGACATAGGGTTTGTTGTTAGCGCATGATTAAAATGATCGACCTTCATTAAAATAGCCGTATTTTCGAGCCCAATCTCTACGAGTCTAGTAAATGTTGAATTTGCTGTTTCGATAAGGTTATCAGGTCGACACCACAGGTTTTTCTCGAGAGGTTTAAATCCTGTTAGCCGAAAAGCACGCTCACGAATTTTGATGTTTTGCTTCAACTTGGGTCCAAGATGGGCGGTGTAGACACTCAGCCATCCCCCGTTCCATTGAGCAACTCTCGCTAGCGAATGTCGCCATGTTGATGCGAGTTGACGAATCGATGTGTCCGTTGTGCCTATGGTGTAATTCCCACGTTGTTCGGCCAATAAAAATTCCTGCTTAACTAATCTTCCTGCTGCGACTCGAATGGTTGCCGGCTCATGTTCAAATAACTCTCCCCAAGCGATGAGTTGTTTTATCGACATATGTTTTAGGTTAGGTTGGCTAAACAGCGATAGCAGTAATCGATTTGATGATGGATAGTTAGATAATATTTTGGTGAAATAATCATTCAATTTTTTATCCGCAAAAGGGCTTGGTTCGATATGTCGCATAGATATTATTGACTCTTAGATTCAGCTAGAAGCTCAATTTCCTTAGCAAGATGAGTATGTAAATGGCTGATTGCACTCTCAAACAGGCTAAATTCTAGATATTCGTTTGCACCGCTCATAAGGCCCCGTTGTGCTGACATCACTATCTTCTGGTCTTCAATAGCGCCGTTGGCTGCGAATTTTTGCCCTTCAAAAATGCTATCAAGCAATTCAGTATCGTTTTCATCAATATCAGTAATAAGATAAGTATGTTGACAGGTTGTTGACTCATCAATGGGCTCAATAACCACCACCTGCAGACATCCAGGAAAGGTTGAAATAAGCACGTTTGGAAACAAATGATATACGTAGGTTAATCGTCCATCTGCACAGAGGTTTGTCCCTTTTTTTTTGCGTAATGCTTCTATTGCTTGGTAGGGAAATGCTATTCGGCTATTTTCTCCAAAGGTTTCAACCACTGTGAGGTTGTCGTATTGAACCGGGAAAAAGGTATCTTTGTGGGTTTCCCGAATATGGTAACCTTCCAGAGCACTTTCAATATAGAGCTTCCAATTCGCTTTTATTACCATGTTGTCTGAACGCAATAAGCGATGTCCGTCAGGCATTAGCTTTGGCAATGATGAAACATCGTTGTTGATGTCCGCTTGCGGATCTTGATTGATAAACACCAAACCATTGATTTCAGCACATGCTACCGGAACAAGTCCACGGGTTGCTTTATCAACATCGGGAAATCCATGTTCATGAGGAATGCTGCGCAGGCTTCCATCAAGGCTGTAGGCCCAACCATGATATGGACAAACCAAGACACGTGCGCAGCCGTGACCATTGGCAAGTTGCACCCCTCTATGGCGGCAGGCATTCCTGAATGCACGTATTTTACTGTCTAGTCCGCGCACAGCTATCAATGGTATGCCAGCCACATCACGGCTAACATAATCGCCAGGCTTGGCAAGCGCACCTGAAGGACAGAAAACAATGCTGCGGTGTTGCAATATTTTTAGCTCAGCGTTTAGTCGTTCTTTCGAACGGTAGTTTTTGACGGGCTCCTTCCAAGTTTTGTCGCCCTTATCTGTTGTTGAATTGTCGATGTGCTCGAAAATTTTTTGCACCACATCGGCGTCGCTTAATAGTTGTTTTTTGTTATTTGTGTTCACTGCCATTATCAGCTCGCAAGTTATGTAAGGAAAACCGCCTCACTTTTATAACACAAAAAAATTATTATTGCGTATTTACGTTATAAATAATATTGATTTTAATTTAAGCTTTAATCTTATTGTTTTAGAGGTAAACCCAGCGACGTTAGCAAAGTGTCCAAGTCTTAAAACTTGCTATAACCCCCTCCTTTTTGCATACCAATAAATTGGATTGCCAAGAGTAAGGTTATAACTTCAATGAAAATACAGAACTTTATATTTCCAGACTTACTGGAGTGCACAGGTTGTTACTTCGATTTGTTTTGGTTGTGAACCATTTTTGGATGCTATAAACGCTGAATAGATTAATACAATCTCTACCTTTGACGCATCTCATTAAGAACAATGATTTTGTACCCTTGCTGTTTTAAAGCTACTTAGCGTTATGGTAAAACTACCTTAGTCGTTGTTTTTGGTCTGTTAAAGTCGACAAGGTGGTTTTTAGTTGCAATAAGCGGCAACGTTAGTCATTTGAATAACGTGTGTGTCGCATGAATAAAAGGAAAGTAAGTGGCTTCACTGAACGGAACACACAGGTTCAAATTTTTTGTCTCTTAGGACACTGATTTCGATAATGGCCGTATGTCGCTTGAAAATACCATACTTACTCAGTTAAAGGCGAACGTCCAAATGTTCGAAGCGCTTATACAAAATATACTTTAGGTAACGTTAAGGAGTCAGGTTTTGACCTAACCTTGCCCCCTGAAAGAGGCTTATGTATTCGACAAGTGGGCGGTGTAGTTTGAATAATTCTACGAAGATTTTGGTTAAATATAACTCGGTAACGCAAATATGTTTAGGTCAGTTATGTGGAATATAAGATTAAACCAACACGTTAATATAATTGGGTAATTGGGTAATCGGTTAATAGTGTAAAACGGTATTCTTACTATTTGTTTATAACATCAGCAGCTTAATCGTTTTTGTTATCTCCCTCATCGCCTTCTTTATCTTCCTCCTTTTCATCATTATCATCATTATCATCAAAAATATCTGGAGTAACCGTATCAACAACGTCGATAGCCCCGCCAACAATCGTCGTTGTAACACCTACCGCAGCAGATACGACTGTCGCCGCAATACAACCCGATAAGCTAAAAAGCACAAATAACAAAAAAATACTCTGCACAATTTTTTTCAAGATGGTGTTTCCAAATAAATCTTTTATGAGGTTAGATTACGCTAAAGTATTAGTGAATCAAGCGTTGTTTTAATACAACATAAATCTACTGCGTACTTAATGGTGACAACTAAAAACTAAATTACATGTGGTTTATTGAGACCAATTTTAGCACTTGTTAAGTGTTCTTTGTGCCTCGAAGTTATTGTTAAACTTATCAAGGAAACTCACTCCCTATCTCAACAAAAAAAGTGTTTAGTGTAAACTGTGCGTATTTATATACGAGCCAGTTATAGGGGATATGCTGTTGATAACAGGACAAATGTAAGGATGAAGTCAGATTGTTCAGGCCTTACTAGAGTTCCTTTTGCTAAAAATCGGTTGATGTGATGTTGTGACGTGTTGTCCGCAGAAAACTAAATTTTTTAAAGATTCAAACCGATGAAACCGTTCGTTTGGTGTGGTTGCCATGTTTTCAGTAGTTACTATTGCGACAGATTACACGGCAGCTCCGGGATGAACGAATGCCAGAACAATTAACCACTAATCATTAACCGCTATGCATTGTGTGTTATCTACAGGTGAAGATAACAATCAAAACTCTGTTCAGTTAGTAGTGTTTACCATCGATAGTAGGGCTCAGTGTTTATCACTTGTGTATCTGTCGCTTCCATTGAGGGTTAAAATTATCTGCCATGAAGTCCCGGCTGTTTGGGACAAAATGGTTCTTAATACCATTAGCGAGTCATGTTTGAACACAAGGCGGTGACTGAACCTTAAGTTTGGTCAGATACAAATTACCGCTATAGGTAATACATAAGCACATAAGCAGATAACAACGCAGCAATCCATAGTGCCGTAGTGCCAACAGGCCAGGAGCGTGCAAATACAGCACGTTCTTGGCTATCAGCAGTATGTGGTTGGCCTAAATAGCGAACCACTATTTGGTGTAAAAGATTTTGTAGACGTGTTCTCTGCACTGCAATTAGTTTACCGATCGAGCCAAGTGCTCGTTCGGCTATTTTAAACAACAACACAGCCGCGCGTCTCCAGAACCAATCTGTATCTAGACTGATAGTCATGGTTCGTTTCATCAGTGGCAATAGCACGAAGAAAGCTAAGCCAGAAAACAGTAGCAGTTGTAAATAAAAAAGCACTTTGCCAATCGAATACGGTTCGTAGTCTACCGGGTAGGGTAGCAAGGCATAAAGTACTTCGGGGAACACACCTAGTAAAATACATAAACTTGCAAAAATGACCATCGCTAGTCCCATATTCCATGGCGCATCTTTGGGACGTAGGCCTGAATCTTTTTGAAAAAATACAAACCAAGGGAATTTTATCCCAGCATGCAGAAATACACCTGCCGATGCAGCTGTTAATATCATGTACACCCAAACCAGATTACCGTCAACAGCAGCCTGAGAAATCATGCTTTTTGTGGTGAAGCCAGAAGTCAGTGGAAAACTTGAAATAGCTAAAGCACCAATAATACCGCAGATACAGGTGAGTGGCATGGTACGAAATAGGCCACCCAGCTCCATGCATTTATTTTTCCCAGTACGATAGATAACCACGCCTGCACTCATAAACAGCAGTGCTTTGTAAATTATGTGCGCAAAGGCATGAGCCGTCGCACCATTAAGCGCCATTTCGGTACCTATACCTACAGCCACCACCATAAAGCCGACTTGGTTAACGACTGAATAAGCAAGAATACGTCGAACGTCATTCTCCAATAGCGCAAAAATGATGCCATATACCACCATAAACAAACCAATACCAATTAACATAGGCTCGCCAGGGAACAATAATATAAGTGCTAACACCGCTGTTTTAGTTGTAAACGCTGACAAGAATACCGAGCCGGTGGGTGTAGATTCAGGGTAAGCATCAGCTAACCAAGCAGATACGGGCGGAGCTGCTGCGTTAATTAGAATTCCAATAAGTATCATCCAGGTACTAAAATCTGTTGCTAATATGGGTTGTATTTGAATAGAACCCGTACCAACAACGACACCCTCAATACCCACCTTGAGTACTACGCCACCAAGGAGGTGCATGATGGCGTAACGGATTCCAGCCGCTTTTGCACCAGGTGTGCCACCACACCATACAACAATGGTGGAAAATATAGCCATCATTTCCCAATATAAAAATAAGGTAATCAGATCGCCAGCAAAACAGACTCCAATTGCCCCTGCTGCATAAGCAAAGGCTGCGGCTAGTTCATACCAACGTGCTATGCGAAAGGAATAAAGCCCCCCCACAAAGACCATCATGGCAAAAATTGTGGCAAACAGTCGTCTTAGTGGGCTACCTTCAACAGGCTCAATATTATATGAGAGAAATTTTATGGTACCTTGAACGCCGTCTGGGACTTGCCAGATAGCCCATAATGTAATTAGTGGTGCAATGAGTACAACGGCGGTCCGCGCGTGACCTTTAACTAGACAGATTAAAACGGCAGCAATTAGTAGGACAAACGCAGGGGAAAAGAGCTCAAACCCCATTGTTGCTCTCCTTTATATTGTCATGACTTGCATCTGGAGACTGTTTGTCTTGTGGCTCATCGTAATAGTCCATTGGACGTTTCAGCACCAGGCCTAATAGTTTTGCGACCAATACCATTATCAGACAACTTACAAATCCAAAAACAGCACCAAATCCAAACCAAGCATCAAAACCAAAATAACCCTTTACATATATTACGGTCTGGGCGAGCACCATCAAAGTAAGCACAATACTGGAACCAATCCAAAGTTTGCGAATAGTTGATGGACGGACCAACCAATGTAGTTGTTTTTCATCATTCATTATTAACCCAAACCCTTAACTACTTGGCTTTCCAGCTCGATAACCGGCCCATTAAATAAGAAAAAAGCGATGGTTAACGATGCTGTTAAACACAACGCCAATACGGCTAAAAATGGAGCTTCACCATGTTCTCTGCCACCTTCTTTTTCACGTTCAAACCAGACTATGTACAATATAGGTAAAAAATACGCAGCGTTAAGTACGGTACTGGCAATAATTGTAAAAATTGCTACCAGATTATTAGCTTCGAAAGCACCGGCTAAGATATACCATTTAGAGACAAAACCTCCAGTCGGTGGAACACCAATCATGCTTAACGCACCGATCGTAAAGGCTGTCATGGTCCACGGCATACGTCTTCCGATACCGCGTAATTGGTGGATCTCGGTTTTCTTGGAGGCAACGTAAATGGCTCCTGCAGCAAAAAATAAAGTAATCTTGCCAAAAGCGTGGGCTACCATGTGTATCGCTGCACCTACTTCTGCAAGTGGTTTTAAAATAGCAGCTGCCATTACCACGTACGATAGTTGGGCAATAGTAGAGTATGCGAGCAAGCGTTTGATGTTAGTTTGCCGCAATGCAACCAAGCTCGCAGTAATGATGGTGAATGCTGCCGCATATAACAGCCATTGAGAACTGGAAGCGCCAAACAGAAAATCAATGCCAAAAATGTAAACAATAATCTTAGTAATGGCGAAAACACCGGCCTTCACCACTGCAACTGCATGTAGCAAGGCACTCACTGGGGTGGGTGCTACCATTGCCGCGGGTAACCATTTATGCACTGGCATGACTGCCGCTTTTCCAATGCCGAACACAAAAAGTGCAAGTAATAAACCGATTTCAGGGTCGTTTAATTTGCCAGCAAGAATGCCACCAGTGGTAAAGTCAACCGTTCCTGCAACAGTATATGTCCAGATTATTGCGGGTAAAAATAAACCTATGGACGTACTGAGTAAAACGCCTAAATAAATCCTTGCTGAACGAACTGTCGCCGGGTCTCCTTTGTGAGCTACTAAAGGATATGTGGAGAGTGTTAACAATTCATAGAATAAAAATAAAGTAAACAAGTTGCCGGCGAAAGCGACGCCGATAGTTGCCGAAAGAGCCAGTGCAAAACAAGCAAAAAATCGTGTTTGGTTTTGCTCTTTATTACCGCGCATATAGCCGACGGAGTATATTGAGTTGATAAGCCAAAGCCCGGATGCTAGTGCCGCAAACAACATGCCTAAAGGTTCTACTGTGAAAGCAATAGTCAAGCCCGGCATAACCTCACTGACTTCTATTGAAGGACGTCCACCGTCCATCAGAAGGGGTAACAAACTCCAGACTACCCAAATCAAGGAAACAGAGGTAATCGCAGTGGCAGCCTCTCGCAGGTTAGCGCTTATGCGTCCTGCAAGTGCAATTGCCAGTGCCCCAACCAACGGAATAACAATAGCAACTAATATGGATGTTTCTGGTGTCATCGTGAGCCCTCCAAGAGCAGGACTGCAGCACTATTAGCAAGCTCTAATGGAACCTGCGGAAATAGTCCAAAGTATATGTTTAGGACAGCAACAAGGCCGGTGACTAATAAAATCTGTATTGGTGCTTCAGATATTTGGTCATTTCCTTCGACAGGTTCTTGGAAATACAGTGCTTCCACAATGCGCCAGATATAGACTACAGCCATCAATGAGCTGACAAGTATAATAGCTACGAGGGCCCAGCCCCAAGCTCCACTCTCGAGTGCAGCATTAATCAGCACCCATTTGCTGATAAACCCTGCGGTACCTGGCACACCAATTAGGCTTAAACCACACACCACAAAAGCGGCGCAAGTCCAAGGCATACGAGCGGATGCGCCACCGAGTTGGTTTAAGCGTAAATCGCGATATTGGTAAGCTAGGCAAGCAACAGCGAGGAACAGTCCGCCTTTTGCTAATGCATGGTTAAATATATGCATTGCACTGGCAGTTAACCCCGCCAAGCTCAAAAAGCTAGCACCTAGTAAAATATAACCAATCTGTGCAACAGAAGACGAAGCAAGTAATCTTTTGAGATGACCTTCGAACATCGCAACCGCTGAGGCAATAAGAATCCCCAGAATGGCTAGGGGCATCAGAAACATTGCAAATTGAACTTCGTGGTCATCCAGTTTGGTCTGGAATACCATGTAGTCAAAACGTATCAATACATACAGCGCAACCTTAGTGGCGCAAGCAGCAAGAAATACAGTCACCATGTGAGGTGCATGTGTATAAGCATTGGGAACCCAAACATGAAGCGGAAACACTGCGGCTTTGAGGGCTAAACCAATAGTGATAAAACCTGCCGCGACGAGTATCGGATTAATGTCTATAACATCGCCAATTCTCGCTTCCATATCGGCTAAGTTAAGTGTGCCCGTCATCATATAGATAAGGCCGACACCAATAAGGTAAAAGGTTGCGCCGATTGTGCCCATCATTAAATATTTAAAAACCGCAGGAAGTGCGCGGCGGTCAGGGCCTCCTGCTATCAATATGTAGCTGGCAAGAGATGAAATTTCCATAAACACAAAGATATTGAAGGCGTCTGCTGATACAACAATACCAACCAGCCCTGATAAAACAAGTAGCCAGGCTGAGTAGAAAAGAGGTTGGCGTTCGGCTTCTATCTGTTGATCAATACTGGGTTTAGCAGCCAGTAAGGCTGCAGCTGCAGCGCCAGTAATTACCAGTAGCACCAACGAACTGAAGGCATCTACTGACAATGCAATACCATATGGTGCGGGCCAACCACCCATGGCGTACTCAACGGTTTGTCCGTCTAATACAGCTAGGGCGAGGGTTACGGCAATAGCAAAGCTAAGCACTGCAACGGCAGTTGCTCCCGCCCATGCTAGTCCACGTGGTTGAAGTAAAACGATAAGTGGAGCCGATAACATCGGAACCACAACCTGCAAAGCAGGAAGGTGTGCTAGTAAATCCATAGTAATTAGTCGGAGTCCAAAATTTCATTTTCTTCGATTGTGCCGTAACATTCACTGATACGCACCACCATGGCCAAGCCTAATGAGAGGGTAGATACCCCCACAACGATTGCCGTTAGTATCAAGACTTGTGGCAGGGGATTGGAGAATACCTGATCTTCTACACCGGCCTGTATGATGGGGGCGGTCCCGCCTTCCACTTTATCCATAGTAATATACATTAGGAAAACTGCCGATTGGAAGATAGACAATCCAATCAATTTTTTGATCAAATTGGTTTTATTTATCACGGCGTAAAGACCCACCGTTAAAATAATAGCGAACACCCAATAGTTAAAATATCCGAGTAATTCTAAGAGGTTCATGACAATATCTCACGGGCTGCAAAAGCATGAAAAATAGTTAAAAGGGCACCACAAACAGCCATCCCAACTCCGGCCTCAATAATTAAAATACCCAGCTGCTGTCCAAATATAGGATCGGCTGCCAGCACAGAATAATCTAGAAAAGCTCCACCCATGAACATACAAGCCACTCCAACACCGCCATACAGTAGCGCGCCACCAACAACCATGCCGAGTAACACTCCACGAGGAATTGCTCGTAGGGCTTCAGCTTCGCCCTCGAGTAGCGCGTAGAGAATGACACCCGTGGCAATAATAGCGCCAGCCTGGAATCCACCACCTGGGCTGTACTCGCCGTGAAATTGCACATACAAACCAAATAACACGATAAACGGGATCAGTAACCGACCGACCACTTGAGGTATCAAATGATGGCGCAGACCACTATTTTTTTCGGTCACTTGTCGGCTTTTCCGCGGAGGGCTCACACCAAGGATAAATAAAACCCCAATACAAGCCGCAAAAACAACAAATACTTCACCTAGCGTATCATAGCCTCGAAAACTACTTAGGATTGCGGTAACAACATTAGGAATATCAATATATTCAGTGGTTTTCTCTATATACCAAGGCGCAATGTGTTGGTGAACTGGGGCATCTGGGTCGCCAAGTCGGGGCTTATCAAAGGTTGCATAAATGATCAGTAACGCCAAAACACCTACGGTGCTAAACGTTACCCAACGACTCCCCTGCCGAGGCTTTTCCTTGTCATCAGTGAGCGCCAATGCGCACAGAAAAATAACTGTTGTTACGCCTGCACCTACTGCAGCTTCGGTGAGTGCCACATCGGCAGCGTCTAGAATGAAAAAGTTAGCAGCCATGAGTAGACTGAATATAGAAGTCAACATTACTGCAACAAACAAGTCTTCGGTACGCACTATAGCAATTGCGGTAATGACAAGCAGGGTCAGTAAGAACAGTCCAAAAATAAATATCATTCTGGGGAACTTTCCTTAGGTTTATCGCTTGTCGTTCCAGCGTCTGGTTTGAGACCGGATAAGAGCGCGGCGTTAGCTAGTGCGTAGGTGGCGGTCGGGCCAGTCAGCAATAAAAACAACATAATGGCAAATAGCTTCAACGTGGCAAGAGATAAGCCAGCTTGTAGCATCATACCAGAAAAAATTAGAATAGTAGCCATGGTATCGGTAGACTGGCGGCATGAATACGGGTATAAAAATTGGGCAAACGTAAACCCCCTATACCACCAATTAACACACAGGCTCCGCCTATCACTAGTAAAATCCAACTCAGTACATCCAGTGCAACATCAATCATCTTTAGCCCTAGATTTTCTTCGTGCTCGATTTTGAAAATACTCCAGTACGGCAAGAATCCCAACCATATTAATCAATGCGTAGGCTAACGCAAGATCAAGAAAGTCTGGCCGGCCATACAGAAATGCAACAACGGATAACAACAAAACCGTCTTGGTGCCAAACACATTAACCGCTAAAACTCGGTCGTAGACACTTGGGCCCATTAATGCCCGAACAAGGGCTAAAACCATAGTTATTAAAATAGCAATAGAGACAATAATATACATAATTAACTGCGCTCCAAATTAGCGGCTCGACGATTGGCTTCGCCTTTTTGTAATTCTTTTGCACCTTCACTGGTTAAACAATGGATCAATAATTTACCTTCGTGTAAATCCAGCGTGACGGTCCCGGGCGACAGTGTGATGGAATTACCGAGAATGACTTGTCCTACATCTGTTTTTGTTTCCGTTTCCAGCATTACTACTGTCGGGCTGATGGGAAGGGAAGGTTGCAATATTAGTTTTGCAACGTCCCAACTAGAAATAATAATTTCACGGAGCAACCACAACCAATAGCCAGGCAAACGAGGAAATATTCCAATCACACCCTGGTGCCGAAAAAATCCCATTCGGTGGGCCAAATAAACACTGAGCAAGCATGAAAAAGCTCCTAAACCTACGACCAGTGGTTTATATAGACCCGACCAAAGAAGCCAAGTCACTGCAAGGATAAGCATTAAAAGCAATATGGAAGAAAGGCGTGCTTCGCCTAGCTGATGTTTACGTCGTGTTTGAATCAAGTTCATTGTGTGCAGGGGTAATTTGTCATAAGTGATTTATAAACGCCTTCTATCGCGGGCTCATCTTTTGACAAACTAGCTTGTTGTTCTACTAAATCGGCAACAACCACATCAACCACATCACGAAGTGGCAGCGGATCACCAAGACAAAAGCCGGCCAGTTTTTCCGCACGTGAGCGGTCTACACGTCCCGGCATACGAGTACGTATTGCGCGTTCTGCGAAGGTTTCATCTCCGGTGATGGCATTCTCGGCGTTAAGCATAACACGGGCATCAGTTGCTATTGCCCCGTCAATAAAACCTTGAATATAGCGGACGCAGTATTGGCCATCGTTACCCTCTGGATTAGCGGTGAGTAACACGCAATGCGATGCCAATTCTTTAGAGGTCAGTATTTCGACTGCATGGGAGGTTGGAATTAGCATTAGCTGGAGAGCTAAAACCGTGAACGATAACCTAGGAAAAATTCTTGCGATATTATGAAAACTTGAGCGTTTATTTTCTTGAGTCATTAGTAAGTCTTTTGCTAAATCAATTTTCATTATGAACTATTTACCGACGTGTGCAAGCTTAAACGATTACACCAACAGCATACTAATTGGGACTTATATTTATTTTCATTCAGTGTATTAACGTTTTTATACAACATTCACGCTAATTCACACTGCTAGGGGTATTTTTTGCGTAGTAATTAGGAATGCTCCAAAAATGTCGACAAGTTTTAATTAAATTTAAACATACAGTTAAATAATATTGGACCCACGTTATTGCCATTCAATGCAATCTCTTAGTTTACGAACATAGTGGTGAGTTGTATTTTTTTGTAAGAAAATATCAGACCTGCTTATAAAGAATATAATTTTTAATTCTTATTAATTTGACCAGTTCAAAGTATGCAAAACGTTCAACTCTATTAGCGGAGGTTCAAGACAGTAGTCTAAAAATAACAGCGATTAGTGAATTGGTGTGGGTCTATATTTAACATCTATGGTTAATATTAAAAAACAGGTACTGTCGATGAGACCCATACTTCTACTAAACCTTAATACAGATACAAAAATACCGCTCAATTTGAGCGGTATTTTGAATCAGTTTGTTGATAAATATGACTATAAAATAAAGCGGCTTAAATCTTCGTCGTCCACTAATTTTTCTAAATGGTCGTCAACATAATTAGCGTCAACTATCAATGATTCACCATTTTTTTCAGACGCATTGTAAGATATCTCTTCCATTAGCTTTTCCATCACCGTGTGTAAGCGTCGGGCACCAATGTTTTCGGTACGTTCATTTACTTTCCATGCGGCCTGAGCGATACGTTCTATACCTTCATCAGTAAATGACACACTTACGCCCTCAGTTTTAAGCAAGGCAACATATTGCTCAGTAAGTGATGCGTTTGGCTCAGTCAGAATACGTACGAAATCATGTGCAGTCAGTGCAGATAATGCAAAAGTACTTGGCAAACGAAATTGAAATTCTGGAATCCTGTCTCTTATACCAATCATATGCTGA
>NZ_CAJXPA010000095.1 GCF_913058035.1 uncultured Paraglaciecola sp.
ACACAGAGTATTAATAGGGCTCACAAATACCATGAATAACATAAAACAATCAAAATATGTGGCTGGAGAGAAGCTGCGTAATGCTGACAAGTTGGCTTTTATTCCGGTAAAGATAATTGCTAGTGAAAAAGAAACAACATTAAAAAAACCCAGTTGGTTAAAAATAAAACTGCCAAGTAATACCGCTAAAGTAGATCAAATTAAACAAGCTATGCGTAAGCATAATCTCAGCTCAGTTTGCGAAGAAGCATCATGCCCTAATTTGCACGAATGTTTTAATCACGGAACCGCAACATTTATGATTTTAGGAGCTATTTGCACACGTCGCTGTCCATTTTGCGATGTAGCACATGGTAGACCTTTACCAGTCAGTGCTGAGGAACCGCAAAAATTAGCAGCCACAATAAGGGATATGAAATTAAAGTATGTGGTCATTACTTCAGTTGACAGGGATGATCTCCGTGATGGCGGTGCTCAACACTTTGTAGACTGCATTAATGCGATACGTAGAGAGGTACCATCAATAAAAATTGAGATTTTGGTTCCTGATTTCAAAGGTAGGATGGATAAAGCACTTGAAATTTTAAGTACGGCACCACCAGATGTATTTAATCATAACCTTGAGACCGCACCACATATGTACCGAGAAGTTCGCCCCGGGGCTAATTACAAAAATTCATTGGAGTTGTTACGTCGTTTTAAAGCCATGCATCCGCATGTAGCTACAAAGTCAGGGCTTATGCTTGGACTTGGCGAGACTATTCAAGAAATTACTGACGTATTACAAGACTTACGTAAGCATGATGTAGAGATGCTTACATTAGGGCAATACTTGCAACCCAGTAAGCATCATCTGGCAGTGAAACGTTATGTTCCACCAGCCGAATTTGAACAACTGGGTGTTACCGCAAAAGAACTAGGTTTTACCCATGCTGCATCAGGCCCATTGGTTCGTTCAAGCTACCATGCAGACTTACAAGCCGCAGGTAAAGAAATAAAATAATCTGATTACAGGAAAAATTATGCAAAGAAAATTCAACCCCGAAAAAGTCATTGATGTTCTTCACTGGAACGATACACTTTTTTCTTTTAAAACGACACGTAGTCAAAGTCTTCGCTTTAGAAATGGGGAATATATCATCATTGGCTTAGAGCAAGAGGAAAAGAGACCTATCTTGCGAGCCTATAGTATCGTTAGTGCAAACCATGAAGATTATTTAGAGTTTTTTAGTATTAAAGTGGAAGGCGGTGCTTTCACATCTAAGTTGCAGCACTTATCGATTGGCGATGAGGTGATTATTGGTAGTAAACCAACTGGAACATTGGTTATCGACGATTTACGTGATGGTAGAAATTTACTATTGATCGGCACTGGAACAGGATTGGCTCCTTTTTTAAGTATTATCAAAGACCCTGAAACTTATGAGCGCTTCGAAAAAGTTATTTTATTTCATGGAGTGAGGTTTATCGACGAATTGTCGTACAACAAAATCATAACAGAAGATCTTCCTAAGCATGAGTATCTGGGTGAGATGATCACCGAACAGCTAATTTACTATCCGAGTGTTACCCGCCAGCCATATAAAAATCAGGGTCGCATTACTGATTTGATGACTACAGGAAAGTTATATCATGATGTTGGCATACCTGAACTTGATCCAGAGTTTGACCGTGTAATGTTATGTGGTAGCCCATCCATGTTAAAAGAAACATGCGCAATTATTGATGAATTAGGCTTCAAGGAAAGTCCTAAAAAAGGTGTACAAGGAGACTATGTTGTTGAGAGAGCTTTTGTAGAAAAATAGAAATACGCCATGGATGGTATTTTACAAAACCTGTTAATGCACTTATCTTTTTAATTGATTTTTGAGTGGTACATTACTGTCGAGTCAAAACGAATATGCCTTGAGGGACAGAATATTTTTACAACTACTTTCGTACACTTATCAGGCATAATAAATATCAACCCAGCATTGTTAAACTGAGGCGGTAAAGGTAAAATAAAGACTGAAAAACCAAAGGCAATCTTTAGTTGAGTTTCATGTACCAGGATTATTTTACATTTTATGGACCATTTTGAACTTTTAGGTGTTACCAGAACCTCGACTACGACTGAGATCAAAAAAGCGTATCGAAAACTGGCCAATCAATATCATCCCGATAGAAATGACGCGGCAGAGGCAAAGGAAAAGTTTCAATTTATTCAAAAAGCATACGATATAGTTTCTGATCCCAAAAAGCGCTCTGCATATATTAAGAGTAATTATACTATTATCACTGATCCAAGAGAAGTAGCCGATTCTTTTTGGCACAATGCTTTGCTGTAGGAACCAATTAAATGCAATCACAAATACTAATACCTTCTTATTTATCTGATGATTTTTCAATGTATTTAGAGAACATGGAGTCACTAAGTGATCCTGAAAACCCCGATTTATTGGCTAATTATCTAAATGTTTTAACAGCTCAATTATCCTTGAATAGTTCAACTTTCAATGGCTTAGTTGACCAGTTGGCAATGGCCATTACTCGCAGTGTAAGAATTGATTCAAAAAATCTAGCCATGCTGGATGTTTCTCAGCAACCCGCATGGGCTGACATCAAACCTTTTGTTGCTGTTCACGCTGACGCCAGAGCAACAATTACACAGTTAATGGAACACTCGGAGCATGAGTTAAAAACGGCAGTGTTAATCATTCATTTTTATAATACTTATGATGCAACCCCTTTGCCGCCTTTACCTGAGGAAGTTGAGTCTAACGACGACTCAACAGGTCCCTATGAAACTTACGGCTACGATGAATAACATTCAACTATTTTTAAGGAATATCCATTGACCAGTAAAGCACTAATTCTTGCCACCGACATTACGGAACAAGCCCAACATAGCGGCAGACGTGCGGGTAACTCACTAGAAAAAATTGCATCAGAACAAGGTGATAGCGCTATGTTAGCGGTGTTTTCTGAAATGGATATCTTAACAGTAGCTAAAATTGTGCGAGAGCATGATGCCACTATACCTTCGATTGCTACCTGGTTGATGGATGCAGATTCCATTAAAAAATTATTAAACGTCGAACCTTCATATTGGCAAAATATGGATGAAGAATCGATATTTTGCGCACAAACTGAGGCTCATAGTTTACTTGCACAAATATTTCTTTCTTATGAAGATGATGAAAAACAACGAGAGATACTCAAGGCTATCGTTCAAGATGATTTTGGATTGTTATATTTATCATTTCCTTTTATAGGTCATGATTTTTCTGAACTCGAATACGAAGAAGAGCAAGTATCTGGCAGTATTGAAGAATTACTTCTCAAAATAAAAAGCCTTGATGAAGAAGCATATAATGAAGTCATGACCATCAGCACAAATGGTACCTTGGACAATATGGAAACAGCTTTGAAAAACAATGCTAATAAGCAAAGAGTAACGGCAGTTGAAATGGATACAGACGATATGTTTGCCCCACTTTAGGATGACAAGGATAGCATCATGAAAATAGCAGAGTTGAGGAACAAACCTTTTGTACTTTTAGTATTAAAAGATGGCCTAGCTGACGGATATTTTTCTGAGCAGTTTGTGCATAAAACTAAACAACAGTTGTCTGATATGTCACTGCGGATTGCTTCTGACAATTTATCTGTTGTTTATGCAGACCACATTAAGAAAGCTTGTGAAATAGTTCTAGGGATTATTAACCTAGGGCTGTTAAGCCATTGCGATAACAGCACCGAAAAAGCCAAAGAAATCATCAAAACTCAAGGTATTGTTTACTGTTTTAGGGCGGGCTGGGCTAAGTATTCTGGATTAAAAGAAATATCTGCTGACTATTTTAAACAAATTAAACTTTCTACCTATGCATTAGCAGCCAACAGCACCTCAGACATAACAGTAGTTCACGCTAAATTAATTGAAAAAGGCCAAAACAGAAAAAAGCTATTTGATGTGTACAAAAAAATATCAGCACAATATGCGGCCAATATCGTGATCCCTGAAACAGATGAGGACTATCTAACGTTTGAGCTACAAAAACTGCTCAATTCAGCCATTGCTCTTTTACTAATAGACTCCGAACAGAAAATTTTTAATAGTGAGCGATATGCTCAGCTGATCACCTATTTGAGTACCACAGACCTAAAGTCTGTGCTCGAAAAGTTTTCGAAATGTGTTTTAGTTTTTACTGAAAATCAACACGTTTCCATCAGAAACTTTCTCTTAGATATATCTTTGTTACATTTTAGTGAGTTTAAAACAATTATCAAAGCACAAAAAAATCTGCCTATGTATATCCCAGAGATTTTAGAACTTTCAGTTAATGTCACTAATGAATTAAATGATGATTTTGAAGGAGGCTACGATTTTGGCCTTAGCGACCAAGACGATATTGCTTATTTAAAACCCGACTAACTCTATCTCAACATTACTAAGCGCTAGACATTCAAATTATCATTTATATGAGAAATACCCGGGCAACTATTTTGGGTGGTCCCAGAAAACCTATTTCATTTATCTTAAATCGGGTTGAAATTGCCAAAGAATACAGATTCGTTGGTAATAGAGTAAATATAATTTTTTGTACCTATTTTATCGAGTGGTGTCATTTTGAACATCGGAACTGATAATTCATTTTGACCCTTACTTCAGCGTTTCTCACTTTTGCAGACAAATAGACAGTCAGCTCACATCTTGAACTTGTGATTAGTTTTAATCCATATCAGCCATACATATCTGATACTAGGGCTTCAGCAAATGTTCTTTATCGTCTGTTGTAGATTGTGTAGCTTAGACTAGCCGAGTTGTATCAGCCGTGTTAATGACGTCACAACTATTAATCCGAAAGTGGCTCTGTACTTAATAGTATTCATAGTGGGAATTTAACCCGCGCATAAAATACTGCCCTTTATGAATATTTTTATGAATATTTTTTGATGAAATCACAACCAATCTGGATGTGTATCAAAACTAACACTATTGATATTTTTCACTAGGTTACCCCAATGGTACTGAGGGGCAGCTCGCTATTAAAAAAAATACTTCATGGCTTGAATTTTTTCGTTATAGAAATTTACATCGTCATCATAAGGCTCACTTTCAAGTGATTTTGTAACTATCTCGACCTGTCTGAGCCATAACCAAGCGATAATGATATGACTAAACATATTGAGATGACTGACAGAGATAAGAGATAAGAGATAAGAGATAAAAAATACCAAATCAAGGTTTTGTGTCTTAGAGACACCCGTCACAATGGTTGTGACTTCTTTTAGATTATCGAGCGCATTGCGAAACTTAACTGCATATTTTTGTAAACTTTGTGTCGATGTCACAGTTAGGGCAGTGAGAAACGTTTCGTTTAAAAACGTTTGATAGCCTTTAAAATTGTTCATCGGTACTTTTCGGCAAAGTAAATCTAACGACTGAATACCTGCTGTACACCCATGAATCAGATTAAGACGATTGTCGCGCGAGAACACCTTTAATGGGTGTTCGTTAACATAACCATGGCCCTATTATAGAATAGCTAAGTCATTCAATTAAGGCCCCTATTGTGATGACCAGTTTTTGATGATGGGAGTTAAAAAGTTAAGTATGGTTGATGCATATTTTCGTTCGCTTTCGGTGAATACAGTTTTTTTATCATCAACCAATTGATGTCCTTATAAACACAATGCATATGCAACTTCAGAATATGTCTTTTGAGTTAACAACACTCGCCTGACATCAGAATGTTCGATGATATTGACTGGTGGCGCTAAACAATTTTTTGAGGACTATATCCGCCCCTAAAGGCGTTTTTTGGCATAATCGAGTGAGTATTGAAACCCCATCAATGCTATCAAAACAGTCCCCGTTCCCACCAAAATATGGGCCTCGTTCATTGTATGAAGCACGTAATTCACTCCTTTATTTTCCTCGCCCACTAAGTAAGCTTTAGCGCCATTTTGTTTGCCAAAACTTAATACAGTTGATGCTGCCCTCGCCCACCTATTTTATGAAACAAACCAGCCAAAGCGTCTTCATTAGACTGTCCAACTTTTCCATCACCATTGACTGGAACTTAGGCACAATAAACAACGAAATACCTTTCACACCTTTGCAAGCATCTTTCACTCTGGCCAGTACTAAATGAATAATATTTTCATAAAAGTCGTGATCCCTCCTTTCTTAATTTATTCAGGTGTGCCGTAGGTTTCAATCAAATTAGTGTTAGCGTGTGTTAGTGAAAGATAACCAATACTCATACTTTCTTTAGCTGTTGCTAAGTACATAAAAGCACCACTGGCTGCAACTTGAGGTAACTGCATGCCATCCGTTGCGTAATCGATGGTTGGTGCTGTAAGCCCCGCCTCAATAATCGCATCAAGTCCTTCTTTAATCTCGAGAATAATATGGACTTTTTTGCCATCGAATGTTGGCTGATTACATTCACCTTTTAGGCAAATAGGCAAATAGGCAAATAGTATTTTTAGACTATAGGCTATGCAATATCGATGGCTGCATCAAAAGATTCACGATTATGGTCCTGATAACGTTCGCAGATAGTTAAAGAATCAATATCAAACACTTTATATAAAAAGCATCCGATATAAAAATCACTCGATTCTCGACGACTCACAATCAGTTGTTGTATTTATAGATCCTCTAAAGTTTGAAGCAGTGGAAGTTTGGAAAAGTAACGATTTGAACAAATTAAAATTTATTAAAAAGTCGAGTCTTTATTTATTCAATAACTCTTTGCATTTATCAATTATGCCTTTCTAAAAACCAAGAATATTTTATCCTAGCTGGACGAAAATCATCTCAAAATACGGTCAAGTAATTTTGCTTCGCCTCCGACTAAAATACGTCGCTGTTTTTTCTCAATACCGGCCAAAATAATATCAGTTGCTTGTTATACTTTGGTCTTTACTTGTTTGTTAAAATTAACAATATTTTGGCTTTTGAGAATATCGTGAGACGATACCAAGGCATTGTAAGTAAAATTCGTTTTAATTCCCCTAAGATGCACAGCTAGATCACTGCCAGCCCTCTCCATTTTTAATGCCTTAATATATTATTTTACCGCATATTTAGATACGTTATAGGCGTTTTGTAAAGGCAAAGAGAATAAATCAAATAAACTATAAATATTAACAATGTGCGTCCTAGGCGAGGTTTTTAAATAAAGTAAAAATTATGAGTACCATGCACGACTCCCCAAAAGTTAATATTCATTAACCAATGAAAATCCTGAATAATTTGATTTTCTACTGAATCAATTAAGCTAACGCCTGTATCGTTAAACGACATATCGATACGATTAAATTTATCATTAGTTGGTTGTGCAGATGCTATAAAAGCGAAAGTGTATAATACGTCAAGACTGGCAACAAAACATTCAACACCAATAGCCCTTATTTCCCACTGAAACTTTTCTAAACCATCAACGTCCTTATCAGCTAATTTAATGGCTGAAGCTTTGCCAATCCCTGAAGCCGCCACAGTAATGACGTATACCTGCCCCTTATATTGGTCATGTTTTAGTACCTAAATTCATGTTTATGTGGGCAACAATGTCGTCAACTATGTTCGGTATCAATTCAACAGGAAAATCATGACCCATACCTGGATAAATTTTTAGTTTGGCGTTAGGTATTGCATCTGCAGTGGCTTTTCCGCCCGCAACATTGACCAGTCCATCACAATCGCCATGGATCACTAAACTAGGAGTCGTTAATTTTGCTAATGAATTTTGCCTATTCTTTGCTGCCATTATGGCCAACATTTGACGCAATGTGCCTTTTGATGTGATCCCACGCTGTAACATACCTTCAACATATTCATGTAAATAAATATCTGAAGAAGGATAATCTGGGCTACCAATAACCTGCCATTTTTTGACGTGGTAATCCATTAGGTCTTTGTGCTCTTTTGAAGCGGGTTTATGTGCTAAAGCTTCGCGAATATTTTTTGCTATTGGAGGAAGCTTCTTATATCCCGTTGTAGACATTATGGAGGTTAATGTTTTCACTTTTTGTGGATAATGAATTGCCATCAATTGCGCTATCATTCCGCCCATTGATGCTCCAACTACATGAACTTCAGATAGCTTGAGTGCATCTAATAGAGCAACCGCATCTTGCATCATATCTTCGAGCTGATAAGGTGCTTTAATCGAGAGTCCTAACTTGAATTGAAGCACTACCCAACCTAACTTGGGGATAGATAAGTGGTCAAGTTGTGAAGAGCGACCGACATCACGATTATCTAATAGTAAAACCTGATAACCCTCTGCAACAAATAACTCAACCATGGCGCTAGGCCATCCATTCAAAGGAGTACTTAAACCGTGGATAAGCAACAACGTTGGGTGTGAGGCATCTCCATGGAGTTGATAGGCAATATCAACTCCATTTACATTAATATTGTTATCAAACTCCGAATTGTCATTCATTTAAACAATACCTTGATGTGCTTGACGATAGATGTGTTTAACGTCATCTAAGGTCACAGATTTTGGATTATTTACCAGTAGACGGGTTTGCATCATGGCGTCGTTTGATAGCGTATTAATATCACTTTCGCTTATACCCATTTCAGCTAAACTCACTGGCAACTTAAGTTGTTTTATCAAACCTGCTATAAAATCAATTAGCGTCTGCGCAATTTGTTTATTACTGACATCAAGGTCGATTGTCTCACTGATACTTGGTGCAAGTTCAGCATATAGGTCAGCACAGTGACTAAGGTTGAAGTTCATCACCTGAATTAATACTAAGGCATTACTCAAACCATGTGGGATATGAAAATGTCCTCCCAGTGGATAAGCCAAAGCATGAACGGCTGCGACAGGAGCGTTTGCAAAAGCTTGGCCTGCTAAACATGCCCCTAACAACATGGCTTGACGTGCTTCAACGTTGCTCCCATTGAACGTTGCCTCAAGGATATTACTTGATAACAACGTCAGCGCTTGTTTAGCCAACAGATCAGAGTATGGATTTTTTTTAATGGCACTGGTATAGGCTTCAATGGCATGTACCATTGCATCAATTCCAGTTGCTGCCGTTACATGAGAAGGTAGTCCCAAGGTTAAACTGGCATCTAATAAGGCAATGTCTGGTAACAATGTAGCTGAAACGACACCTGCTTTAGTGGTATCACCGGTAGTCACAATAGCAATCGGTGTCACTTCAGAGCCAGTTCCGGCTGTTGTGGGTATCAATATAAGCGGAAAACGTTGACCTCTAATTGCATCAACACCATAAATATTACTTAATTTTTCATCTGACTTGGCCAACAATGCCACTAGTTTTGCTGTATCCAATGAGCTACCACCGCCAAATCCAATAATACCATCAGCTTGAATCTTTTTTGCGTAGGCTACGGCAGACAAAACGATATGTTCAGGTGGATCGGCCACGACTTGATCAAAGCAAAAGTATTCTTTGCCTGCTTTTTTAAAGGCTGCATCCAAAGGTTGGATTAAACCAATGTCAACAATGCCTTGATCGGTGATGATCAATGGCTTTGAAATATCAAGAGTCGAGCAGATGTCGGCAATACGTTTAATCGCGCCTATTTCGCTAATAATTGATTTGGTGGTCGAAAAAATAAATGGTTTCATTGGGATCTACCTATTTACAAAAAGTTTATCGTCTAAATTGACTGTAGGTAGTGTATCTTTTTTTGACTAATAATCTTGAGTATGTTTTCAATCTGTTTTGTTGCCACGTTTCGGCATCAAATATAACGACCGCATCATATAACCGGGGTTAAATTCCTCGATATCGATCCAAGGTAGCAACTCCATATCAGCATTATCATCTCGTAGTGTCATCATGAGATGTTTAACCTACTGTTGATCTATATGTGTTTACAATTGACATATAAAGTCGCCTATTAAATCAACTTGTAAGGTCCAACTTGCACGAAAATACCCCATTACCCAAACCATATTAGGCACATAGGTAAACATCATACCTCGATAGCCCACTTTTCAGAAAAATCGACAGTTTTGATGTCGACTCAAAGTTTTATCCCATCCAATACCGGGAGATTAAACCCTGTTGCTTCATCCATGTGTTTGACTGGTCACGTAACTTGATTAAGATTAACCGAATCTCATTGTGCGCCTAACAAGGTTGTAGAATTTGTATTTTGGTGAAAACAACTATTTTCTAGGCCCCCTGTATAGCTCTATTAAGGTAGAACTAGGCTCAAACAATGTATTTACTCCCCTTTATTTCGACATAAAATATAAAAACCGAGAAATTCTAAAAGCCTCAACGCCCCATTCAATGGTAAATAATGGTTAGCTAAAATAGTCAACGATGGAGCAAAAGCCAACTGTATTTTGTCCTTGTTAAACAACTTAAAACATTAATTTACAATATGACTACGAGTAAAATATAAGAAACTGCATCACCCCAAAGGTATGGAGAAATTAGTACACTTTTTTTAATTCTTATTTGGTTAAAGTTCGGCTGTCGTTATCATCAAGAACTAAAGCTATTGACACAACAATAGAGACTAAAAGATTTAGACCAACCCCAGGTCTCGCGATATCACTAACTGTGACAGTAGGTAACTTCTTGATAGAATTTTTTAAGTGAGCTTCCATACTTGCCATTACTGCTAAAGTGTATCATCCAGAGGTCTCGATAAACCCGAAAGCAAATTCAGTTCCCATGTTTATCCTAAGGTAATTTAATTAAAGACGTGTTGATACAAAGCGAGAACAGAAAAAAAAGGAAAAAAAAGAAAAGAGTATCGCGTCATTGATTGGTAAATTCGTTAAAAAACTAATACTAATCGCATTCAAAAAATTAGGTTTGTAATGGCTGCTATGTCGGAAAGCCTTCATTAGCATAATAACCCTTTATTCAGTTCCGGTCTTTAATGCCTAGTTTCAAACTTTAATAAACTCGGACACCACAAAACCTTCGCAGAATGCTGTCATGAGACAAACCTTAAACGTATTAATCGTTTTAGATTAATCACTGTTTTATTACCAGAGGCAATGTCCAATTGCCATTAATGGCTTCTGTTTTAGGTGAGTACAGCCTAAGTGTCAGTACAAATTTACCCTTTGGTGTGGGCAGCCAATTATTGTTCGATGATGTGGGTTGGGTAGATTGCAATATAATATCTAGCGTACCATCGTTGTTATAGATTAATGCATCGCGGTTACCAAGTGCATAACGCTCAAAGGTATTTTCAACTAAGTAACCTTCTTGATCATAAAGGGTAATTGACCAGAAAGCATTGACTGGTGGTATTTGTCCTGATTCAAAGTGAATGTGATAACGATTTTCGCCAATAAGTGTCTCACCCCCAGAATCTATTGACGAATTGGTATAAAGGGCATCTTTTGCTGGCAAGGCGCCTAAACCAATAATAGCGACTCCTGTTCTAAGTTCGTAATGGGTACCATACGTGCCGATATCTTCACGAAAAATAGCCCAACCATTTTTTAATTGAGGTTTTTGTTTGAGTTGTTGTTTGATTTTTTGGCGTGTGATGTTCAGTGCTATATTGGCAATACGCTGGCCTAACCAACCTTGTGCCGCCGGTGAATAGTCGCCCGGTGTTACGCCGATTTTAGCGAGTGTATCAATAATATCATTGTCGCCAGGAAGAAACGGTTGCTGTTGAAGTAATCGTGCAAGAGTCGAGAAAAATTCATTCGCGTTCATTTTTTCGATGCTGAAGTGGGGGGTGCTACTATTATCATCGTTACTCGAGCTGCCAATATACGATTGGCTACTTTCACCACGATACCATTGACTTAGTGAAGCAAGGGAAAATTGCTGTTGTAGTTTTGCCACCTCAGCAATATCGTCTGGACCTTTAGTTTGTATTCGCTGGATCATCCATACTGTATTGGTGGGAGAATGAATGGCCTTTATTGTTGATGGTAGCTCGCCCGACCAATTTGGCCCAACAATGACATAATCGCCAGCTTGATTACCCGTTTTACGCGTGCCTACGCTGTCAAAAACATTGGTCCAAGCATCCATAAAGGGAGAAATATAATAACGCTCACCCATATCTGGGACTGAGAGCACATGGGGCTCTGCTGACAAATTTAACCAAGCAATGCTATAAAGTGTATCGACGTTAGGACGCACTACGGTTCTGAAGGTATGATCAGGAAACCGAATGTTGTGTGTGATTTGGTTTTCTGATGCTGGCCCTGACAGCATCATTTGTTGGGTTTGCTGCATAAGTAATAAAGGATAGCCATAAATATAAGCTGAAGAGAAAGTCATCACCTTTGTCACAACAGTGAACGCTAATAAGCCGCAAAGGCTAATACTTACTAAACAAAAAAGTTTTAATTTCATGGTCATTCAAATTTCCCTCAATTTTTATGCGATTTATATTTTTAAAAAACGACTGTAATTAACAGGTAACAATCGTCTGATTATATCCATCAGCGTCGCTCCTTTACCCACAAGAATACGCTGTTTATTTTTAGTTACACCTTTGAGAATTTCAGCGGCGGCTTGTTCGGCGCTGGTCCAAAACAATTTTTCGATTGTTGTTTGAAGATCTTTAGCACTTCGGTTGTTATCGAGATCTGCCACTATACGGGCGCTCTTGGCAATATCGGTTTTAATGCCCGCCGGAAACGCACAACTTACATTGATGTGTGTTTTCCTTAATTCCTGAGCCAATGCATCGGTAAAGCCATTTACTGCAAATTTAGAAGCGCTGTAGATGCCATTATAAGGAGTAGTAAACAGTCCAAAAACAGAACTAACATTAACGATATGGGCCATCTTTTGTTGTTTTAGCAGGGGTATAAAGGCGGTACAACCGTGAACCACACCCCAATAATTGATATTCATCAGCCAATGCATATCGTCATAACTGACAGCATCAATACGAGCTCCGAGCGCTACACCTGCGTTATTAAACAGATAATTAGCAGCACCATGCTCTGTGGCTATAGTCGCAGCAAAACTATCCATCTGCGCTTGGTCGGCCACATCAACAATATGGATGCTTATTTTAACTGCACTTTTTTCATCTGCATCATCACTTAAAAGTTGTTGTGTTTTATCTAGGCCTGCTTGACTAATATCTGCTAATGCAAGATGACAGCCTTTCGCAGAAAGTTGTATCGCTAGTTGTTGACCTATACCCGAACCGGCACCCGTAATAACGGCTACTTTATCTTTGAATATGGGGTCTTTGAAACCAGTGGTATTAGATTTTCTGCGCATAACATTTATCTCACCTAGGATTAGAATCACATCAATTTAAATCAATTGCTTTATAAAGTAAAGCACGTGTGTTAATGTTGTGTTGTTTATCAGCTTAAAATTTATAAACATAGATATTAGGAATGCTTATGCAGATATTGGGTGGTAAAGAAGATATTCGGGAAAAACTGATTTTGTCGGCGATTTCCCTCTATGCACAAAAAGGTATTGATGGCGTTTCTTTACGAGAAATAGGTGTGTCATCAGGCGCAAAAAATTCTGGAGTGATGCAATATCACTTTGGCTCAAAACTAGGTTTGTTGGGCGCCATTATGGAAAAAATAGTTCAGCATCTGTCACTCCTTAAAGCACAAAACCCACCGCAAGAAGCTGAGGATATAGATAGTCTAGTCAAACAAACAGTGAAAAATATAGCTACCATTGTCAGCGTTTATGATTGGGGTGAGGATGCGGTTAAAGTGATGTCGCGCATGTTAATGGAAACCAGTACCGATATTAGGAATATTATTAATCGCTATTTTTCAGAACATTCTGTGCAGCTTTACCAGCGGATCAGTACATTTTACCCTGACGTTGAACCTAATAAAATTAAACTGCGAGTGCTGCTTGCTCTCGACTGTATTATCCACGGTATGTCGGAGTCAAAATCATTATCTAATTCCCCAGTGGGAAAGATTTCTTTTTATAACAAACAGGAGTTGGTTGATCAGCTGAGTGACTTTATTGTTGGCGGCATCACCTATAAATTATGAGCGAAACTAACCAATACATTGATGTACTTATCATGGGCGCTGGACTCTCCGGCATAGGCTCAGCCTACCATTTACAAAAACACTGCTCAGATAAAACCTACATTGTACTCGAGGCGCGAAATGCCATTGGCGGCACTTGGGACTTATTTCGTTATCCGGGTATTCGCTCCGATTCAGATATGTTTACTTTTGGCTACAAATTCAAACCATGGAAAAAATCTAAGACAATCGCTAATGGTGATGAAATAAAACACTATATCGAAGAAGCTGCCAGCGAAAACAGAATAGACCAACATATCCGTTTTGATCACAAAATTATCTCTGCAGATTGGTCAGATAAGACTGCGTTATGGACGGTGACAGCACAATCTTCGAAGAAAACAGAGTTACAAGTATTTAACTGCAAGTTCTTTTTTTCTTGTGGTGGTTATTACAATCATGACAAAGGACATACACCAAAATTCGAAGGTGTTGAGCAATATCAAGGTAAACTTATTCATCCGCAGCAGTGGCCGCAAGACTTGGATTTTAGTAATAAACGCATAGTTGTCATTGGCAGTGGTGCCACTGCGATAACGCTAATACCCAGCTTGGCAAAAACTGCAGCCAAGGTCACCATGTTACAGCGCTCACCAAGCTATATTTACACAATGCCGTTGCAGGACAAAGTAGCTAAGCGGTTATATCGTTGGCTGCCTATAAGCATGGCTTATTCACTGGTGCGCGCTAAGAATATTGCTTTTAATATTTTTAGTTTTTCCTTGGCAAAAAGAAGACCGGATCTGGTTAAGCGAAGATTATTTAAAGATCTTCGACAAAGCTTAGGGGATGATTACGATATTGATACACATTTTAAACCCACTTATGAACCTTGGGACCAGCGGCTTTGTGTGGCACCTGATGGTGATCTTTTAGATACTATTCGTTCAGGCAAAGCAAAAGTGGTCACAGATCATATCGATCACTTTACTGAAACCGGTATTACTTTAAAAAGTGGAAATACCTTAGATGCTGATATTGTGGTGACAGCTACCGGCCTCGAGCTTGTTTTGTTTAAGGGATTACAACTTACTATAAACGGTAAACCGATTGATATCAGCGACAGCTATAGCTATAAAGGCATGATGCTTAGTGGTGTACCGAATTTTGCTTTCTCCGTAGGTTATACCAATGCATCGTGGACCTTAAAGTCTGACTTAGTAGGAGAGTATGTGTGCAGGGTTTTGAATTATATGGATCGCAACAATAAACAAGTTTGTGTGCCAATTAAACCAGATGAATGCGGGGATGAGATGCCAATTATTGATTTTAAATCCAGTTATGTGTTGCGGGCCCTAAGTCAGCTTCCTAAGCAAGGTAGTAAAAAGCCTTGGCGTCTTTACCAAAATTATTTATTGGATCGCACAGCTTTAGGCTTTGGCTCAGTAAAAGATCAACATATAAAATTTCGTTGATAAAACTGGAAATAATAGCCAACACATGCAGGTGGCAAAATCTATAGATGTTAGTGAGTATGAATCTGTCATTTTAACTTGGACTGAGCACTAGATTCGATTTTCCCTTAGTCGGGTTTTGCTAATTGCCCTAATTTCATTTGTTGTTGCACCCATTGTTCAAACTGTGCTGATTGATTAATTACAATGGCACCATAACTTAATTTTATTAACAACAATCCTGCTAGCTTTTTGATGGCTTTATGGCTTGAAAGCACAGTTACACCTAGTTGCTCGGCAATATCTTTTTGACGCAGCTTAACTGATCCGTGTTGATCTGCGTGTTGCAGTAACAATTTAGCAAGCCGAATATAGGTGGGTAAACGCTGGATATCGTCTAATTTTTCCAAGGTTATATGTAGTTTAAGACTCATTGAACGGAGTAAAAACTTGCTAAGTTCAGGGTTTTCTTGTGCGCATTGGTCAAACTGATTTTCAGACATTTGAATAAGTTTGCATCTACCTAGTGCCATCGCGTGATGTGTGCGGGGCAAATTATTAAACAACGTAAACTCACCAAATGTGTCGCCTTTTAATAAGGTGACTGAATGCTGATAACTGCCATCTATCCCATAATTTCCTATTTTTACTTGGCCACTGTATATAATGGATAAACCTAGTTTTACTTCACCACGATTATGGATTGTCGCTTGATCCGCATACTCTTTTACTGCAGCGTATTTTGAGCATTGAACTAACAAGTGATCTGTCATTGCCGTATTTGTGCTGTCAGGACTGATCATTTTTTCATTCAAATTATATACTTGTATATTTTTAACTCAGTATGCCGCTGATAAGATGTATTTGTAAACAGGAGAATCGCTTTGAATTATCAAATTGTAATCGTCTTTATTTTTATCGTATTTGCACTATTAGAAGCGCGTCATTTACGCTTTTTTAACAAACAACATGAAGTCAAAGCTGATGTCATGGTGGAATTAGTAAGTACCTTATTATTATTTATTTTTACCACACCATTTGTGTTGTTTTGTGCTGCATGGATAGCAACAATAGCCCTACCAGAATATGCTGATCTCCTCATCGATACCCCTATATTGTTGCAGCTTGCTTTATTAATAGTGTTTGATGATATGTCACAATATTGGTGGCACCGATTAAGTCATAGCTATATACCTTTGTACAAATTACACCGAGCCCACCACAATGCTAAATACATGAGTGTTAGAATTGTTTATCGCAACAACTTTTTTTATTACTTATTTATGCCATCGTTATGGCTGTCTGGCTTTCTAATTTATTTAGGACTAGGTTGGGTTTATGCCTTTTATCTGGTGGCTAAACTAACCATAATAATGGGCGCACATTCTGAGTGGAAGTGGGATAAAGCGCTTTATGAAATCCCCGTTCTATGTCAAATAATGTGGGTGTTAGAACGGACTATCTCGACGCCGTCTACACACAGCGGGCATCATGGTTTACGCAAAGACGACCCAGCGACAAACTATAAGGGTAATTTCGGTAATATGTTTTTCTTTTGGGATATTTTATTTGGTACAGCCAAAATTACAAGACAGTACCCTGAAAGTTATGGCGTTGAGGGAATGCGAAAAGCAGAGTGGGCAGAACAGTTATTTTGGCCACTTGCTATTACACCCAGAGCAAAGAAAGCAAAGAAATCGACAAGTAAACCTGATGATACAGCAAACTAGGTATTTCAATGCATACAGCAATTTTACTCTACCTCAAGAGCTTTAAAACTCCTTGTTAAGCCAATAAGGGTGAAAATGTACATGTATATGCATATGTATATGTATATGCATATGTAT